>JAQXHU010000015.1 GCA_029007435.1 Bacteroidales bacterium | reverse complement strand
GCCATATCCGCAAGGAGTGCCGAAATCCGGCGTGCCGTCGGCCTTCCATGTGAACCGCTTCAGGTAAGTCGAACGGCCGGTCGTGTAAGTGTTGTCGTTCCGGTTCTTGGCGTGATAGACTATCCAGTCCTCCGTGCCGTCAGGTGACACGGTGAACGAGCAGTGTCCCACTCCGTTCACTCCATCCTTGTCTGAGGTGTTGTCACAACGGTAGAACACCTGCCCCGGCGATTTGGTCCAGTTCTCTTTCTTCATCGGGTCCGAGTTCTCATCCATCACAAGATATCCAAGCCGGTAATGTTTGGTCCACGAGCCGTTGCACGAATATATGATGAAAATCTTTCCGTTGCGCCTCAGGATGGCTGGACCTTCCTGGATTCTGCTGGAATGAAGCTCCCAGTCCTGGTCCGCGCTCGAAAGGTGCACTCTCGATGACGAAATCGTGTATGGATTCGACATTGTGGCTATATAAATGCTCTGGTTCGAGTCATTCGCTCCGGCAGCTCCTGACCAGACGGCATAGAGCTGTCCACGCAACTCAAACACTGTCAAGTCAATAGCATATTTCGTGTTGTCCGCCACGGCTGTGATGCCCTCGGTATAGGCGTCACCCGTGTACAACATTCCCATATCTTCCCATTCGCCCTCGGGGTCATTGGTCTTCGCACGGAGGACACCGCTGCGCTGGAGTTTGTACGAGCCGCCAGACTCGCTTGACGGGCGTCCGGCCGTGTAGTAAATGTACCAGCGGCCGTCAATCTTGTGCATCTCCGGAGCCCAGATATGGGACGTGTTCCAGGCTGTTGATGAATTGATGTCCGGCCGCCATACCTCCTTTGTCCTGACAAGCTCCGAGAGTTTTTTGGAATGGGAAATGTTGATGCCCTTTGCAGCCTTCACAAGATAGTATTTATTTCCATCTTTGACAATATAAGGGTCCGGAATGCCGCCGACCGGATTACTGAAAGTTCCGCCCTGGACGATTGTGAGAGTAACCGGGCTGACTCCCTCTCCGGAGAAGCGGACCACTCCGGTCCTCAGGTTTCCTTCTGAATTGGCCTGATAGCTGACTTTTATCACCTCTCCTCTCGGGGCGGAGTCTTTCGAGAGCGTTATCCAGGCTGCATCCGTCACCGCCTTCCATTCACAATTGGCTGTGACATTCAGCTTAAATGTTCCGCTGGCATTGCTCACCTCTTTGGAGTTCAATGAGATAGAAAGATACTTTTTCGCTTCCGGCCTGCCGGTCTCTCCGGAATCATCCGGGCCGCTTTCAGATGCGCACTGCGTCATCACCGCAAGAAGCGGCAATGACGCAAGGCTTAAAAGAAGTTGTTTTGCAGTCATATTCGGGTTACATTGCTGTCCGCTAAAAGTTGTGGACGTAGTTAAAGTTAAAAATCAAGCATTTCTGTTGCGGCGAGGAGGAAAGCTCCCACACCGTAAACCTCAGTCATATCCTGTTTTATTTTGTAAGGCGAGCCTGCGACCGGCTGCACGTACTCCAGTTTGCCGTCCTCGCGGACATAAGAGCAGAGAGCTTTCCATCCTTTCTCGGCGGCTTTCCTGTAAACCTTTCCCTCGAGGATTCCGTGGTTCACTCCCCAGGCAAGACCGTAGGTCATAAAACCTGACGCGCTGTTCTCGGCAGTAGGATATTTTTCCGGAGCAAACAGACTTGTGTGCCAGGAGCCGTTTTCGTCCTGTGTCTTCAGGACTGCTTCTGTCATACGGAGATAGATGCCTTTGAAATAGTCGTACATAGGGTCGGATTGAGGCAAGGTCTCAAGCAGGAAGGTCAGTCCGGCATAGCACCAGCCGTTTCCTCTTCCCCAGAGAACCGGGTGACCGTTTTCCTCTTTCTTATTGAAGTAATTGGCATCTCTGAAATAGAGTCCGTATTCCTCATTGAAAAGGCGGTTGGTAGCTGCGACGAATTCCTCTTTCATAAAGTCAACATATTTCTTGTCGCCTGTTATGTCTGTCAGCATAGCATAAACAGGAGGCGCCATAAACAGGGCATCGCACCAGCACCATCTCTGCTGTCCGTCTTTCACCTTGATGTTGACGTCAACGTATGAGCGGAGGGCGATCACTGAGTCGGCCCTCTCTTTGGCGTGGATGAACATTGACTCGTCTTTGTACTTCTCATACAGCAGCAGGAAAGCCTGTCCGACGCAGATGTCGTCAGCGTGGTACAGCCTCCTTGCCATCTGCCAGTTGGTTTTCTTTCCGATATTCATCACGAAGTCTTCTGCTGGCTGGTATCCGGTCTTGTCTGACCACTCCACCATACCGCGGAACAGGGCTCCGTTCGCCCAGTCGAGAATCACCCTGTTTTTTCCGGTATATGTCTTGCCTGTGAAATTGGCGATCTGCCAGTCAGTGACGCGGTTGGCAATCTCCTTGATGGCTTCCTTGTCATTCTTGGCATTCATTGTCCCGGACGGAATCAGTGTGAGCGCCGCCAGGACGGTTGCGATAAATGTCCTTTTCATACTTGTATGTGGTTATTTGATTACTTTATACTTTGGAACAAGGCATTTCATAATGCACCAGCCGATGAGGTACGCAGTCGCACAGACGCAGAATATGATGAAATACCCCGCAGGTTTGCCTGAGAATCCGAGGAAAGACATATTCACCGCCTCGGCGTGCACGAACAGTTCTCCGGCCACTTTCTGGAGGAACATCGATCCGAGTCCGCCGGCCATTCCGCCGATTCCGGTCACAGTGGCGATTGCTGATTTAGGGAACATATCACCGATGGTGGAGAAGATATTGGCCGACCAGGACTGGTGGGCGGCTCCTCCCAAACCGATGAGAATAACCGGGAACCAAGGCGAGATCCTTCCGAGAGGCTGGGCAAGGAGCACCACGAGCGGAATGAAGGCGAAGATGAGCATCGCTTTCATTCGGGCTGCGTAAGGGTCGAACGCCGCACCTTTCTTCAATGCGTTGTTGATGAATATGGTTGGCAGCTTGCCTCCGTAAATGGACAGCATCGTGATTGCGTAAAGTGTGAATATCAATGCGATGCCGAGAGGGTCGCTGGTCTTGATTCCGAACTGTGTGTTCAGGTAGGAAGGTGTCCAGAACAGGAAGAACCACCATACTCCGTCGGTCATGAACTTGCCCACGGCGAATGCCCAGGTCTGCCTGTGCCTGAAACATTCCATAAGACCCATCTTCCTGACAGGCTGCTCTTCAACTGCCTCTTCTTTGTCCAGAACCTTGTCCTGCTCGATATATTCGAGCTCCTCCTTGTTGACATATTTGGATGACTCAGGCTTGTCATACAGGAATACCCAGAAGCCCATCCAGATAAAGCCGAGACCGCCGATGATGATGAATGCCATCTCCCATCCGAAATGCTTGGCTATCATAGGGATTGTAAGAGGTGCGAAGAGCGCTCCTATGGATGCTCCGGCATTGAAGATGGATGTGGCGAAAGCCCTGTCCTTTTTAGGGAAATACTCGGCTGTGGTCTTGATGGCGGCAGGGAAGTTGCCGGCCTCGCCGAGTGCGAGAATGCTTCTGGCCACGAGGAAGCAGTACATACTTATCGTGGAAATCAGCACGGCGACATCTCCGGTTGCCTGCATCAGTTCAGCTGCAGAGCCCAGTCCAGTGATGCTCTCGGTGATCACACCGCAGAGGGCGTGGGCGCAGGCGCCTGCCGACCAGACGCCGATGGACCAGAGGTATCCTTTCTTCGTTCCCATCCAGTCCACGAACCTGCCTGCGAAAAGCATACAGATGGCGTAGATGATGGAGAAGACGGATGTGATGGTGCCGTAATGTGATTCATTCCAATGGAATTCAGGTTTGATGAATTCGTCCCAGGTCAGTGAAAGTACCTGTCTGTCAAGGTAATTCACTGCGGTGGCAATGAAAAGCATTGCGCAGATCACCCACCTGAAATTTGTTCTTTTGCTGGTCATAGTTTAAATTGTGCTGTTCTCTCAATGTTTTACTTTGTTGATTATTTCGAGTGCGTTTTTGCAGAGATCGGTGATGGCGGCCCAGTCTCCGGCCTTGATCACATCTTTCGGGAACAGATTGCTGCCCATTCCGACGCAGGTGGCTCCGGCCTTGAACCATCCGGCAAGATTGGCCTCTTCCGGTTTCACTCCTCCGGTGACGAGAATCTGTGTCCACGGCATCGGGGCCTTGATTCCCTTCACGAAAGAAGGACCGAGAACGTCTCCCGGGAATGCCTTGCAGACATCGCATCCGGCTTCGTATGCGTTGCCGACTTCAGTTGCGGAGCAGCATCCAGGGATATATGGGATGTTCCTTCGGTTGCAGACAGGGGCGATTGCCGGATTGAACATAGGCCCGACAATGAAATTGGCCCCGAACTGGATGTAAAGTGCTGCGGTAGGGGCGTCCACAATGGATCCCGCTCCCATTATCATACCGGGAAGTTCACTATTTGCGTATTTGACAAGCTCCCCGAACACCTCGTGGGCGAAGTCGCCCCGGTTGGTGAACTCGAACAGCCTGATGCCTCCGTCGTAGCAGGCTTTCAGGACGGATTTCGACGTCTCTATATCTGAATTGTAGAACACAGGTATGAGCCCGCTTTCTGCCGCGGCGCTCAATACCTTGATTTTGCTGTATTTAGCCATTTTAAATTAATTAAAGCGATTCTTACGGTCCAAGTCAGGGACTATTCTTCCACTGTTACCTTCAAAGGTGAAGCAAGTGCGGCGGCCCCGGTGCTGACATATTCCTCCCAGGCTTCAGGGGATTCAACACCGCCCTGGCTCCAGCCGGATGCGGTCCAGTAATTCACTGCCTCGCCTGATTTGACCCTGAATGCCAGAACGGCGTGACCGTCCATCACCTTGAATGCTGCCTTGTATGCAGGGTCGAGAATCAGTCCGATGCTGATGTTTCCGTCTCTCTCAGGATTCCTGGAGTCTGATGCTTTCTCGGTGAAAGCAATGCTGTTGCCGTTGCTGCTGATAGCCAGGACGTCGTGGAGCACCGCGCCGAGAACCACGTCAATGGAATCCCGGTCTGAATTGAAAACGGTGGTCCAGTGGATGAGCCGGGTGTTGGCGTCAAGCGAGAGGGTACGCTCCGCTGTGACTTTTGCTCCGTCAACCTCGAATTCCGGATAGGTGAATGAGGCACTTGTTCTCACCGGGCCGTCGCAGATGTGCTCCTGCGCCGCCCAGTTGTCTCCGAGGATTATTGTCGTGTCACAATACGGGGCGCAGGCTCCTCCACCGAGGGTGTTGGCCACCTTGTAGCAGTCCATACCGTCGCCGTAATTGTGGTGATAGTCTCCTTTTGCGAACCATTCGTTGACAATCAGGCGCTCGGTGCATTTGAGCCATACGTCCGGTCCGAAAGTGCGCGGGTCTGACAAAGCGGGACCGTAGATTCTTCCGGCGATGAGATTGTTCTCATATGCGTAGTCGTCTTTCCTCTCTGGAACATATCTGCTGTACGCCAGGGTGTCGAATTTGTCCGGACTCCCTTTGCGGATTGTGTATGTGGCACTTGTCTGGCTGCCGACACTGGCCTGGAAGATGATGTCGCATCCTGCGCCATTGCTGTCCATAACCTGATATGGGATCCGGACGCCTCCGGACCCCTCCACGATGAAGTCTCTGTTTTTCCAGCCTGGCGACACCCTTGCCGTGACAGTCTCATTGACACGAGGGATGTCTGTTCCGTTAGTGACCGTGACCTTGACTTCTGTGCCGCAGCCAATCAGTAACAGTAATGAACTTGCTGATACAATCGCTGTCTTGAACATAATCCAGGTTATTTAGGCTGTTTTCCGATGTAGGCGAGAATACCGCCGTCAACATAGAGAACGTGTCCGTTCACAAAGTTCGAGGCATCTGAAGCGAGGAACACTGCCGGACCCTGGAGGTCTTCGGTCGTGCCCCATCTTGCGGCAGGGGTCTTGGCCACGATGAATGCGTCGAACGGATGCCTTGAACCGTCAGGCTGTCTCTCTCTGAGCGGAGCGGTCTGCGGAGTGGCGATATAGCCTGGTCCGATACCGTTGCACTGGATGTTGTACTCGCCATATTCTGAGGCGATGTTTCTTGTGAGCATCTTGAGTCCGCCTTTTGCAGCTGCGTAAGCTGAAACGGTCTCGCGTCCGAGCTCTGACATCATTGAGCAGATGTTGATGATTTTTCCGCCTCCGTTGGCAATCATTGACGGAATAACAGTCTTTGCAACGATGAACGGGGCGTTGAGGTCAACGTCAATCACCTGTCTGAACTCGTCAGCTGTCATATCGCACATCGGGATTCTCTTGATGATTCCGGCGTTGTTGACGAGAATGTTGATAGGGCCGAGGTCCTGCTCAACTTTCTTCACGAGTTCCTTCACCTGGTCCTCTTTGGTGACGTCGCAGACATAGCCTTTTGCGTCGATTCCTTTTTCCTTATATGAAGCAAGTCCCTTGTCAACGAGCTCCTGCTTGATGTCATTGAATGCGATTTTGGCTCCTGCCTCTGCGAATGCTGTGGCGATTGCGAAGCCGATACCATAAGAAGCGCCAGTTACAAGCGCAACTTTTCCTTCAAGTGAGAAATTAACCATAGTGTTATATTGTTTAAAGTTTTTATCTTGACACGCGGCCTGAGCCGTCACCTTTCATAAGAGCCTCCACTTCGGCAACAGTTACTCTGTTGTAGTCTCCAGGGATAGTGTGTTTCAGGCAGGAAGCCGCTGTTGCGAATGCCAGGGCCTTGCTGTCATCCTCAGGATATGTGAGCAGGCCGTAGATGAGTCCGCCGCAGAATGAGTCTCCGCCGCCCACTCTGTCCACGATGTCGGATATGTCGTAAGTCCTTGCGGACACAAGCTCTGAGCCGTTGAACATCACACTGCTCCAGGTGTTGTGGTCTGCATTGACAGAGCCCCTGAGTGTGATGGCCACTTTTTTCGCTTTCGGGAACTTCTCCATAAGCTGACGGGCCACGCTCTCGAAACGGGCGTTGTCAATCACTCCCTGCTCCACATTGAAGTTCTCCGGCTTGATTCCGAACACTTTCTCAGCATCTTCCTCGTTGCCTATGATGACGTCGCAGCCTTTTACCAGTTCAGGCATAACCTCGCCAGCCGTTTTGCCGTATTTCCATAATTTCTTCCTGAAATTCAGGTCGCAGGATACTGTGATTCCGAGCCTGTTGGCTGCCTGGATGGCCTCAAGGCAGGTCTGTGCGGCCCCCTCGCTGATTGCCGGCGTGATTCCGGTCCAGTGGAACCAGTCCGCTCCCTTGAACACTTCGTCCCAGTCAATCATTCCCGGCCTGATCTCTGACACAGCCGAATTGGCCCTGTCGTAAATCACCTTGCTGGCGCGTGATACCGCGCCGGTCTCCAGAAAATAAATTCCGATTCTGTCACCACCCTTTACGCAGTGCCTTGTCTCGACTCCGAGCCCCCTGAGCTCGCAGAGGCAGGCCCTCGCTATGTCGTTGTCAGGGAGTCTGGTGATGAACTCCGCGTCTATTCCGTAATTGGCGAGCGATACGGCCACGTTGGCCTCTCCTCCTCCGAATGTGACTTCGAAACTGTCCGCCTGTCCGAAACGCAGGTGTCCCGGGGTTGCAAGTCTCAGCATAATCTCCCCGAATGTGATAACTTTTGCCATAGTTTTATTTATATTCAGATTGTAAGTGCAGCAAAGGTAATTAATTTTTTCCTATTTTCGTGAACGTACACGTAAATTTTCACAAATATACTTCCGGACGTATAATGTGTCTGGAAATTAATTACTGTTGATTTCTGGAAACTTCCTCCATTGACTTGATGATTCCGAGTTCCAGCCCGCGCAGCTCAGAAATTCCCCTCATCCTGCCATAGCAGGAATAGCCCGGATTGGATTTGCGCTGGAGGTCGTCGCACATCTGGTGTCCGTGGTCTGGTCTTACCGGTATGCTGACACCGCGTCTCTGTTCCACCTCCAAAAGGGCTTTCATCATTCCGTACATATCCACATCCCCTTCAAGGTGGTTGGCCTCGTAGAAATTGCCTTCTCTGTCACGTTTGGTGCTCCTGAGGTGGACGAATCCGATTCTGTCTCCGAACTCACGCATCATTGACACGAGGTCATTGTCGGCCCTTACTCCCAAGGAGCCGGTGCATAGGCAGAGCCCGTTGGAACAATTCGGCACGGCCCTTACCAGTTTGCGGAAATCTTCCGCGGTTGACAGGATTCTCGGAAGCCCGAGAATAGGGTATGGCGGGTCGTCAGGGTGAATGACCATCTCCGTGCCGCATTCATCCGCAACAGGGCAAATCTGCTGGAGGAAGAATATGAGATTGTCTCTTAATATGTCCTCTGTGACGCCGTCATATCTTGCCAGGGCCTGCCTGAACTGGTCAAGAGTAAAACTTTCCTCGCTGCCGGGAAGGCCTGCGATTATGTTCTTGGTAATCAGTTCTTTCTCCGTTTCGTCCATAGCCTTGAACCTGGCTTCGGCCTTGGCTATGTCATCCTGAGAATACTCGTTGAATGCGGCTTTCCTGCCGAGGATGAAAAGTTCGAAGGCCATAAATGCGGCACGCTCGAAGCGCAACGCCCTGGAGCCGTCCGGCAGCCTGTATGCCAAATCGGTTCTCGTCCAGTCAAGAACCGGCATAAAGTTGTAAGTGACACACTTGATGCCGCAGGCGGCCAGATTGCGGATGGTCTGCTTGTAATTCTCTATGTATCTGAGATATTCTCCTTCCCTGGTCTTGATGTGTTCGTGGACCGGAACACTTTCCACAACGCTCCATTTGAGTCCGGCCGCGGATATGAGTTCTTGCCGGCTGCGGATTTCTTCCACCGGCCATACTTCTCCGTTGGGAATATGATGCAGGGCGTGGACAATGTCGGTCACGCCGGCCTGTCTGATGTATTCGAGGCTGACCGGGTCGTTCGGCCCGTACCAGCGCCAGCTTTCTGTCATTCTTATCATAAGTCGATTTTATTTTACCTTCTTTAATACGGTTCTGAGGATGAGGCGGCCGCCTGACGGAGCCTTGGCGGTGTAGCCGACAATATAGCCTTCAGTGATTGGCCTCTCTCCGGTGACAGGCGTATCGTAGTCAGCTGGATTGCCGCTCCATATATGGTATTCTATGCCTGCGTTCCGGCCTTTCGCTTTCAGCAGCCTCTGTCTGTCTCCGGCATTGAGCAGAATTCCTTTCCCGGTTATTTCCGGCCTGCCTTCGGTCACAAGTGTCCATCTGACATTGGCCTCCTTTTCAGGGAGCGCAATGATTTCATCCGTGATGCGGAGGTCATTTTTTTTCAGGAGTATTGTCCTGACTGCCTTGGCGGCTTCGCTGGCCAAGGCGGGGGTCATATCCAATGCGGCTCCTTTTCCGGAACGCCCGGATATGATGGAGGTGAACTCCGCCCTGCCATCCACAATATGGTCAGCATCGTTGATGGTCAATGTGTTATGCTGTCTGTTACCATATCTGAAGATTCTCCATCTGTATGAATCCTGTCCCATATCCCAGATGCTTTTCTTCAGCCGGGAGAATGCCACTTCAAGTTCGCTGTATCCTTCACGGGTCAGATCTACTGCCCATCTGACGCCCTCGGCGTCGAATACAAACGATCCGGCATCCTGGTGAGCGTGGCTGGTGGACGCCGCACCGCATTTGATTCCCAGATACTTGTCGGTTTCACTCATTGTCCAGTCGGTATGGACCACAGCTATAGGTGTGATTCCGCCGGCGCTGTAAACCTGGGCAGGAATGCCTATCTTTTCGCTGTCAATCTTGTATGAGAACGCCATCGCGAGCGGAAGAAGCCGTTCCCTCTGGTTCAGATATCTGCCGTTTTTCAGAAATCTCATCTCGTTGAGCAGTAGTTCAGTTTTCCCGAATCGGTCGGCAAAATACCAGAGTGCGCAGGCAGTGGTGGCATTGCGCGGGTTGTCGGAATAGTTGAACATTCCTCCTGCGGCTCCGTAAGTGTATAGTATGTATTCTCCGGTGCGGCTGAACCCCTCTGTCCCGGAAAGTCCGAAATCTGTTCCGAGGCAGCTTACAAGAGCTTGAATCATAAGTACTTCGAAAGAAGTTCCATAATTCCAGTAGTCAGGACCTTCGGGATAGTTCCCGTCCGGGGAATAAATGAGCTTCATCACGGGCCGGTTCGACTCCACTGACTTCATTATCATTCTTTCAGCAAACTCCGGGCAGGTCTCGTATATGGCCAGCGCGGCGCAGACGAGGCCTGCGTTGCACACCTGGTTCCAGTTGTTCTTGGATTCGTAGAAATTGAAACCCCATATCCCTTTGTCGGCGGCATCCAGTGCATATTCCCGCAATGCTTTTACAGCCAGGGCTTTTGTCTCCTCTCCAAGGTCTCTGTACAGCCAGTCGTAGCCTATTGCGACAGCTGCCGCCATCTCACCGGCATCGAGAAAATGCTTCCGTGAGTTCCAGTCTTTGAAAGCGCAGACTGTCAATATGTTCCTTTCCGCCTCCTCAAGAAATATCCTTTCCCCGGAGAATCTGTAAGCGTATGAGCAGTAGAAAATTCTCGCCAGTGCCTCCCTGGAGATGTGCAGGAGTCTTCTGCCGCTTGCGTCAAGCCTGTATTCCAATGCCGGAGAAGGCACCATTTTCCGGGCGGTCTCCATAATCACATTGTGCATCATCCCGGCTCCTGATTCCGGTCCGGACAGGACTGTTGCTTTCAGGTCCCTGAATGCCTCCTGCCCGATGAGAAGCCTCGGATGATTATCCACTGTCAATTCTGAAAATGATGCCTCTTTACCCATCGCTGTAGCGCTCAGGGACAGGAAAATGAGAAATATCTGTAAATTTCTGACAATAGGATTTCCAGCCATATCTTCGTTTTGTTTGTGCAAACTTACATAAAAAAATTCAATTACTGTGTACGCTAACGGAAAATTTGGAATATATTTGTTTGAGAGCGATAATTTTCTTAACTTGGCCAGTGATTTTTATCAATGTTATTGTTTTGAATTTGAGAAAATCAATAATTCTATGCCGGATTCTAAAGTGACAATCAATGAGGTGGCAAGAGCCGCCGGAGTGACCAACGGAACTGTGGACCGTGTGCTTCACAACCGCGGCGAGGTGTCGGCCAAGACCAAAGCCAAAGTCCTCCAGGTTATCAAAGACCTTGGGTACAAGCCGAACGTATATGCTTCAATGCTGGCAAGGAACAAATCCAGACGGATTGCCGTCCTGCTCCCTTCATTCCATAAAGGCGAGTTCTGGGAACTTGTGCAGAGGGGCATAGACCAGTCCTCCGAGTACGCCGGAAGGTTTTCGGTGGCCATATCCGAGTATTATTATGACCAGTATGACATTGACTCGTTCAAGGCCCAGTGCCGCGAAATATTGGCCTCCGGCCCGTCAGGCGTCATTGTCGCCCCTATGTTCCTTGAGGGGACCAGGCAGTTCGCCTGCCAGCTTGTGGATGCCGGAATACCATATATAATATTGAATACAACTGTGGATGTGAACAGCCATTTGGCATATTTCGGCCTGCCTATGTACGAGAGCGGTTACTGCTGCGCCGATATGCTGATGAGCGGGTCTGAGCCGGAGCTTCGCAAGCTCGTTTTCCTGGTGAAGATCGCCAGGGACCGCAACAGGCTTTCCGACCCTTCCGCAGAGAGGAGAAAAGGTTTTCTCGATTATCTTTCAAAATATTACCCTGACACTGAAGTCAGGAATGTGGTGATTGACCCGAACAATCCGGCGGAGATTTCCAGGATTCTGGAGACTGCATTTTCCGGAGTCTCGGGACGGCTCAACATTGTGACGCTCAACTCACGTATCTTCCTTGTGGCGGATTATCTGGAGTCAAAAGGCTTACAGGGTATGAATGTGGTAGGATTCGATATGCTGGAGAAGAATATGAATGCGCTGAAGAATGGCTATGTGCGGTTGCTGGTCTGCCAGCATTCTGACCGGCAGGCGCTTCAGGCGGTCGTGACGTTGACTGACTTTTTAGTCATCGGGAAGAAGCCGGATGCCCAGAACAATTTTATGTCAATTGACCTCCTGACCCGGTTCAATTGTGAATATTATTAAATTAAGGATTTTGTATCTGAATAAGAAATGAACTTGGCTGGAATCAATAATTTTCGTCTGCCGGCAGTTATTATAGCCGCGGCTCTGTGTTCAGCACTTCCTCTCCGGGGCGGAGATCTTGACAATGTCCTGAGGTCATTCCAGGAAGCATATTGCTCGACATATTCCAGGGATGCGGAGACAACAGACCGCTTCATCCGTTACTCAGGTTACGGAGAAAACGCTATTG
The DNA here is from genome assembly GCA_029007435.1 of Bacteroidales bacterium. Lineage (GTDB taxonomy): Bacteria > Bacteroidota > Bacteroidia > Bacteroidales > UBA932 > Cryptobacteroides. Next base: position 19,946 of record JAQXHU010000015.1, on the reverse strand, counting down.
ACGTGCTGCTGATGCAGTTGTATTTCTCAGTCATTCTTCCGGAAAAAGAAGTTGACCGGGTGCTCTCGCTGTTCGACGGCTCTGTGTGGAAAGACATTGATTACACCGATAAATCGAGGGGTGGATGGGAACCCACATTGCATGTGACCAGAATCCTCGCTTTGGCGAAGGCCTACATGGCCCCGGACTCTCCTTGCCGGGGGCGGGAAGATGTGGGCAAGGCTGTACATTCGGCTATGAAATGGTGGTTCGACACCATGCCTGTGTGCCCGAACTGGTGGCACAATGATATAGGCGTTCCGAAAAAAATGACGGCCGCATTGCTGTTGATGAAGGATGAACTGTCCGATTATGAGATAGATGGCGGATTGAGAGTGCTGGAAAAATCCGGATTCGGAAAGACGGGCCAGAACAGGGCCTGGCTTGCGGGAAACCAGTTGATGAAAGGCCTGCTGACCGATGATCCGGACCTGGTGCTCAAGGCCAGAAATGAAATCGCTGGGGAAATATGTGTGACGGAGGCCGAAGGCATCCAGCCGGACTGGTCCTTCCACCAGCACGGAAGCCAGCTCCAGTTCGGAAATTACGGTCTGGCTTATGCCGAAGGGCTTTCTTTCTGGGCCAGAGTCCTCGACGGCTCGCCTTACGCTTTCTCGGACGAACAGTGCGGGATTTTGGGTGATTTCATTCTCAACGGACTGGGGAGGACAGTATGGAAAGGATTCATGGACCCGAGTTTCTGCGGCAGGCAGCTGCATATTGACGGATGCAGGGGCAAGGCTTTCGAAATGTCGGTGGCGGCTGAGAATATGATTCACACGAGGTGGTGCGGTGAAGGAACGGACACTCCCGACAGCCGGATGATTGAACGAAAAGCGCTGATGCAGGGCATTGTTGATGCCAATCTCCACCCGGAAGAATTCCGTAACAGCCTCATCGGACCGGTGTATTATCCGTACTCTGACTGCGGCGTTTACCGGACAGCTGACTGGTATGCGTCGGTGAGGATGTCCTCCCTGCGCACGGTGGGCTTCGAGTTCACCAACAGCGAGAACCTGCTTGCCAACTTCACGGCGGACGGCGCCCTGCTCTTCATGACAGACGGCAGGGAGTACGACAATATTTTCGGATTCTGGGACTGGAGGAAAATTCCGGGAGTCACGGCTTACGATGACGGCAAACCGATACCTTGCCGCAAGCGCGATTATGACAGGCAGAACCATTCCGGATATGTGACCGGCAAAGTGTCTGGCGACATTATGGTGACCGTGATGGAACTTGACAGGGACAGCCTGAGGGCTCTCAAGTCTGATTTCTTCTTCCCGGATATGGTGGTGGCTCTCGGGGCCGGCATCCGCTCTTATGACCCTTCTTTCATCGAAATAACCACAGCTGTTGACCAGGCGCACCTCAGAGGAAAGGTCGTGCGTGGAGACAATTATCTGTGGCACAATAATAAAGGATATATATCGCTGGATGGGGCTCCGATAGAATTGTCCACCGGAAGGCAGGAAGGCACCTGGGAGATAATGGCCCCTTGCTACAAAGGAGTGACTGACGGTGGGGACGTGTTCAAATGCTGGTTCAATCACGAGCCGGGCCTGAAACCGGGAAGCTACGCCTATGCAGTCATCCCGGGAGTGGGGGAGAATGCGATGTCTGAAATGGCGGACTCGGCCCCAGTGAAAGTGATCCGCAATGATGAAGCATGCCAGGCGGTGCTGAAAGGAGGAACTGTATGTGCGGCCATACACCGCCCGGGCAGGTACCGGCTTGCTGGGATGAATATAAAGGCCTCTTGTCCAGGAATTTACATAGAGGGAAGATAATCTGGCCAAAAACGGACTGATGATGACATTCAAATTCAGACAACTGCCGAAAGCGATTTCTCTTGTGCTTTTGTCAGTGGCAATTGTGGCGGAGACAGATCTCTCCGCAGGCTCAAGGACTGTCTCGGATCTTCCTAATCTGACTGTCCGCTCCTTCGCGCAGGATGCGAAAGGATATATGTGGATTGCCACTGATAACGGACTCTGCCGTTTCAGCGGTCACGACTATCTGCATTTCTACAATGAGCCGGAGACCGAAGGATCCCTTCCGTCTGACAAAGTCAGGTCTCTGGCCATGGATGGAAACGGAGTCCTCTGGGTCCTTACGGACAAGGGCCTGTGCTGGTATGACAATATGGGTGATGTCTTTGTCAGTGTGCCGCTGGACTTCCAGCCTGATGGGATTATCCATAATGAAGGCAGCATAATCTGCTACGGGGCAGAGGGGATGATTGCTGTCAATCCGGTGACTTGTAGTATCTTAAATACATATCGTGACAGCCTTCACCAGGTCTCTGTCCTTGTGGCGGACTCTTGCGGGAATCTCTGGGGCGGTCTGAAAGACGGAAGCAGGGCCGCGGGATATGACTCCCGTGGCGGATTCCGCTGCACTGTGGACATGCCGTCCGTGTCCGGATTCAGGTCGGCCGCGCTTGACTCCAGAGGCTCGGTGTGGTTCGGAAGGAACAGGGGAGCATTCGTCCTCGACCCTGTGGCGATGTCGCAGGACACAAGCGCCGTGCTCCGGAATTGCCTTGACCGTATTGCCGGAAGCTCTGTCACCACATTGCTCGCTGTCGGCAGCACGATGTATATCTGCATGCCGGCTACAGGCATATATACGCTTGGAGTGACGGACGGACTGTTCAAGACAGACGCTGTGGACCGTTTCGGACTCAGCCAGATGAGCGACTTCTGCTGCGGGTATTGCGATTCCGAGAACCATCCATGGATAGGCACAATGGACAGAGGCTTCGGAGTGCGTTTCCTTGAGAAACGGAATTTCAGCCTGTCCCGCAATCTTTCGAAGCAGACACTCGGGAAATACATCAACAGCGTGGCTGTTTCCAAAAAGACAGGATATGCCTGGATGGCAAGCTATTACAAGGGAATCATGTCCTTCGGGATGGCTCATTTCAGGGTCGTCTGGCACAATTACGGCAAGGATCCGGGCCTGAATGCCATAGGGCAGCGGGGCATAAAATCCATAATGTGCGATTCCATGGATAGGCTCTGGATCAATATGGAGGGCAATGTGGCGGTATGCGAGACCTCTTCCGGCAGGCTGAAATCCGGCAAGATCGTATGCTCCGGCATGGAAGTGAACAGCTTCCTTGAGGATGGAAATGGCTGCATATGGCTCTGCACGGACAACGGGCTTTCGGCCTTGTCTGGAGGAAAAGTGGAGAGAGCGCTATTCAAAGGATATAAAGTCAATGACGCCGTGCGTTTTGGAGACGGCCACATTCTTGTGGCTGTGGACAATTATGGGCTGTGCGAAGTGGATGTCACTACCGGCTCGGCGGAGATGATGCCGCTTGAAAACGAGGATCTCAGGACATTGCTGAAGAATCCTTCTTGCCTCTATTCCACAGGAGGAAAAATATGGGCGGGCACCCGCTCCAAAGGCTTGATGGTCATTGAGGACGGCAAGCTGATAAGTCGTTATACCACCAACAACGGCCTGGGCAGCAATGATATAAGCGGCATAATTGATGACGGGGCGGGAAATGTTTATGTGAGCACTTCATATGGTCTGTCGATAATCACCTCCAAATTTCCGGTGGCGGTGACATATTATCAGGGAAGATGGATGGACACCCAGCAGTTCTGTCCTGGCAGTGTGGCTGGAGTCGGAGGCAAGATCTTTTTCGGGGGTAATACCGGAGTCGCATATCTGGACTCTCCGAGAATCATCTCGAATATCTCCGAAGAACCGGTCAAGGTCGTTTTCACTGAGCTGACTGTCAACGGTGACATCATCTCTCCGCACCGCGGCGGAATTCTCACCGAGCTGATTGACGATACAGAGCGCATTGTCCTGAGCCACAATCAGAACACCATCGGACTGCGTTTCGAGCATGTGTCGTTCATAGCGGAGGGAAATGTGAAATTCTCATACAGGCTGACCAGAGTGGACGAAGACGGGGAATGGACCGATATCGGCACTTACAACAGTGTGAAATTCAGCGACCTGCCTGCCGGACACTATGTTTTCGAACTGGCTTCCACCAATTTCGACGGATTCCGCAGCAAGGAGCCCCGAAGGATCGAGATTGTCGTGAAGAAATCCCCGTGGCTGTCCTGGTATGCGATTCTGCTCTATCTTGTGACGGTGGCTTCCGTGGTCTATATGGGCATACGTTTCATAATGCGCAGAAGGATGAGGGAGGTTGAGCTGCAGGTCACGAGGCAGGAACTCGAAAGGGTCACCAGGCCGTTCAGCAGCGGGCTGGAGAATGCGTCCATGAGTGAGGAGACTCCGGCATCCGGCGGGGACATTGCCCTGCAACCGGCTCTCAGCTCCGAGGACCAGGCTTTCATTGACAATCTCAAGAAATATATCGAGGCCCATCTTACAGGAACGCCTATCAGCATCGTCACCCTGTCGGAGGAACTTTGCATGAGCCGGGCGAGTTTATTCCGGAAAATGAAGTCGCTGACCGGAATGACTCCGAATGATTTCATCCTGTCTTACCGTCTGGACAAGGCGGCGGCCATGCTTAAGGAAGGAAAATGGAGGGTCAATGAGATATCCGATATGCTTGGATTCAGCTCTTCCTCATATTTCTCCAAGGTCTTCAAGCAGAAATTCGGTGTTACGCCTAAGGAGTGGCGTTAGGAGCCCCAGGAGGCTGATTTTGATTCCGTGTACGGACACGGATTGAGATTCTTGGACAATTTTCTGATACATTTTTATCCTCTGTTTGCACTCACAACGTTTAAATTTGCAATGTGAAAAAACATTTTGACCAATATGAGGAAATTAGCAATCGCATTTATTTTCAGTTTTGCCGCTCTCGGGCTTTCCGCCCAGAGCGCTGAAAAAGGAAAGGTTAACCAGACATCTGTAAAACCTGCGAATGTCGTCGTCAATACTGACAGGGTCAGCAACCCTGAACCTGGCTCGATGGACGGACAGAAAGTGGACGGATACAGAGGTATATGGTTCACTATCGGGCAGTCCCGTTCCGATTACGGGGACAAGTATTCAGGCGGTCTTGGCACTTATACTATGAAACATATCCCGATGGCTGTCTATGCCCCGGAAGTGGACAAGACTTTCTTCGTGTTCGGAGGCACTCCTGAGACTGAGAAACCTTATCTGCTCTGTATGGCAGGCTGCTACGACCACAAGACCGGGATGCTCTGCAAACCGGTTGTGGTTTTCGACAAGGGATGTTCCAATGTCAGCGACCCGCACGACGATCCGACAATCCAGATTGACAAGGACGGTTATATCTGGGTGTTCGTGGCAGGCCGCGCCAACAAGCGTCCGGGGATCCGCTACAGAAGTGTCAAGCCTTATGACATCTCGGAATTCGAATATATCAACGAGAGCATAATGGCGTATCCGGAAGTCATCTATGACCCTGAGAAAGGATTCTTCCTCTTCGAGACAAGGTATGACGGAGTCAGGAGAACATTCTTCCAGACCAGCCCGGACGGAATCAACTGGTCTGATTATCAGCCTATTGCCTCCATTATCGAACCTGGCGAGACTAAATCTGGCCATTACCAGTTCGCAAATTATGACGGGAAGAAACTTGTATGCTGCTTCAACCGCCATATCAACGGAGGTGTGGACACCCGCACCAATATCTATTATATACAGAGTACGGACTGGGGAAAGACCTGGACCACTGCTGACGGGGTTCCTGTCGAGCTTCCTGTGGTAAGGGAGGAAGGTCCTGCGCTTATCCGCAATTTCCACAAGGAAGGCCGCAACTGCTACATCAAAGACATCAATTTTGATTATCAGGGCAGGCCAGTGATATATTATGTCACAAGCGACAACCACCTGACCGGTCCTGACGGCGGAGTGAGATCACACGGCGTGGCAAGATGGACCGGTAAAGAATGGAAATTCAGCACATTCGCCGAGTCCACCCATTGCTACGACAGCGGCAGCCTCTGGGTTGACGGAAAAGAGATGACCATCATAACTCCTTCAGACGCAGGCCCTCAGTACTGGGGAACCGGCGGCGAGATGGTGATGTGGAAGAGCTTCAACTGCGGAAAGACCTGGAAGCGTTACCGCACGCTCACGCACAACAGTCCGAGAAACCACGGCTATGCGCGGCGTCCGCTGAACTGCAATGACGATTTCTATGCATTCTGGGCTGACGGAAATCCTGACAAGAGGAGCATCTCCTATCTGTATTTCTGCAACAAGGCAGGAGATGTCTTCCGTATGCCATACAATATGACTGAAGAGTGGCAGAAGCCTGAACCTTTGAAATGAACTGATTTTTAACACATAATTAAAATGAGAACATTAAGACTTATATTGTTGCCGTTTGCCCTGCTGTCCGTGCTGTCTTTTCACGGCTGTTCGTCGGACGCGACCGGGGAACAGCCTGAGTCTGTGGAAATCAGTGGTCTTCAGGAGAATATGCAGTTCTCATACGACGGGACCGACAGTGTGTATTTCACTGTGACGTCAAATCGTACCTGGTCCATCAGCAAGACCTCCGACCTTTCCTGGCTCAAATTCACTCCGACCAACGGAGGCTCCGGCAGAACTTTCAATGTGCTTGTCACAGCAAGCCTGAATGATGACCTGGAGCGCAGTGGCCAGGTGGTTCTGCACGCCGGTTCCGTTAACCGGACCATCAATGTCACCCAGGGACCTTTCCCTATAGTGCCTGATGTGAAGGTGCTTGATATTGAGAATAATACTGTTCCGTTCATTTTCAATGTCCTCGACCCTGTGCAATTCAGGGTTGTGAGCAACGTGAAGTGGACAGCTGAAAAGACGGATCTCGACTGGGCGGAGGTTACTCCTCTTGAGGGAGAGAGAAAGACCGAGACCGTCATCACAGTGACTCCTGAGATGAATGAAGGTCCGGCCAGGGAGGGATATATCATTTTCCGCGGGGAGGGCGCACCGGAAGTCAAGGTGACCGTGACCCAGACAGAATTCGTTGATGACCCTTATTTCGAAGTGGACGGCGCCGATGCTGACGGATATGTGAAGATTGCCAGAAAGGGCTCTGTCCCGGCTGAGCTGACAGTCGTTTCCAACCGTGTATGGACAGCTGAAGTTTCAGACTCCTGGCTCTCTGTCACTCCGGATTCAGGCGTGAAGAACTTTGACGGTGTCAAAGTATCGATTTCCGCTGCTGAGAACAAGTCTGATGATCCTCGCGAGGGCACTGTCACATTCAAGTGCGCGGACGATGCGATTGCTGATGTCGTCATCAAGGTCAGCCAGAAGGGCTATGTATGGCAGTGGGAATGGCCGCTTGTGGATGCTGTCCTGAAAGCCACCGAGTGGGCTACCAAGGGACGTGCGCTGTGCTCCGACGGCTCGGCGATTATGGAATGGCACATGGTGAATGACGATTCGTTCTATAAAGATCCGGTCGCGCGCGGCCCAATTGTCAGCAGCAAGGGCGAAGGTCATTATGCTTACAAAGGAATCTGGACAAATGACAATCTGGAATTCACAGTTCCTGTCGAGGACCTTCCTGCAGGAGCGAAAGTCACGATTATGTTCGCAATGAGCGCTAGTTCGAAAAACGCCCCTGCGTTCTGGAATGTCGAATATTATGAGGACGAAACCTGGAAGCCTACATCTACTGCGACAATGACAGTGCAAAAACATACACTTGATGCGACCTTTAAACTTTCAGCTATCAATACTGTGTATGATATAAAGCAGACTGCTGTCTTTGCGAATGCTGTCGAATCCGGCAACCTCAGGCTGAGACTAAGGTGTGTTGACGGCAGATATGCTTTAGGTACTGGCACCGCCCAGACTGCCTCAGATGGCAAGTGCACTATCAGAATCCGCCAGTGGTCTGACGGGACCTGCGACGCCATACGTATCAAAGTAGAGAAATAAAAAATGTAAGATTATGAATAACTGTTTTTTAAGATTATTCATTTCCGCGCTGATTCCGCTTTCCGCACTTCTCGGTGCGGAGGTGGACCTGCGGGCGGCGGGCAGCAGGACTCCCGTTCCCCAAAGCCAGCGCGTGCCGGTGACCGTGAAAGGAGAGGTCATTGATGCTGACGGCCTTCCTGTGATAGGCGCCGCAGTGATGGTGAAAGGAGTGAAATCCTCCGGCGCTGTCACTGACCTTGACGGAAAGTTTGAGCTCAAGGCTCCTGTCGGAGCCGAGCTGGTGATATCCTGTCTCGGTTACAGCGATGGATCTGTTGTCTTCGAAGGCAAGGCCCTGAAGATTGTCCTTGAGGAAGAATCGACAATGCTTGAGGAGACCGTGGTCGTGGGATATGGCGAGCAGAGGAAGGAGAGCGTCGTGGGTGCCATTTCCCAGATTGCAACGGAGGATATTGTGAATTCCGGTACTGTGAACATCACCAACGCCATCACCGGAAAGCTCTCCGGTGTGACAACCATCATGAATGGCGGCCAGCCGGGAAGCAGCGACGCCACTATTTTCATCCGGGGTGTATCCAGCTGGAACGGTTCATCCCCTCTGGTCCTCGTGGACGGAGTTCAGAGGAGCTTCTCGGAACTTGACCCTAATGAGGTCGCATCAATTTCTGTGTTGAAGGACGCTTCCGCAACGGCGGTCTTCGGAGCGAAGGGAGCGAACGGTGTCATCATCGTCACCACCCGCACTGGCTCCGTGGGCAAGCCAAAGATGTCCGCATCAGTCACTTACGGTATGGACTTCCCGACTATGCTTCCGGAGCACATCTCGTCCGCCACCACTGCTGAGATGGTGAATGTGGCCTACAGGAACGCCCAGAGTTTCGGAACACTCTATCCGCAGTCGGAAATCAACGAGTTCAGGAGTCCTTCTTCCCGTGTCAACTCCATCCGCTATCCGGACAATGACTGGTTCGACCTGACACTCAAGAATATGGCCCAGAGCATCACCGCCAATTTCTCCGTGACGGGAGGAACTGACAAGGTGAAGTATTTCGCTTCGTTCGGCTACAACAAGGAAGGCTCGATTTTCAAGGACTTCACAGATTGGGGAGGCTCCAACTTCAGATATGACAGGCTTAATTACCGTCTCAATCTCGATGTCAATATGACCAAGACCACCCTGCTGTCGCTGAAGGTCGGCGGCACTCTCGGAGTGCAGAACGTGCCTACAGGTACAGGTTCCATCACCCCGACCAAACTGTTCGGATATATGTATTCTTCATCTCCTCTGATGTATCCGGCCTATTATCCGGACTGGATTCTGGACGAGATTCCTGACACTGACTATCCGGACCTGAGAGGTAGCAGGATAGCCTCCTCTATGAGCGCGTATTATGACAATGTGGTGAAGCTGCTTGGTTACGGCTCTTATGAGCAGACTGTTTCCAACAAGCTCTACACCGATCTCAAACTGAAACAGGACCTGGATTTCATTACCAAGGGCCTTTCGTTCTCGGCTGACTTTTCATTGAGTACTTATTATTCAAGGCTTTCTCAGTCTGCGACACACTCCAATCCGGTCTTCTACATTGACTGGGATATCTATGATGCGAATATGGCAGGTGCGGATGCCGGCAATCCTTGGGTCAACAACAAGGCCACAGGTGAAGAAGTTTATGAGCAGCCTGCGTTCATCGTGACCAAAGGCGGCGTCGAGAATACTTATTATCTCACATTCTACTGGGAGGCGGCATTGAACTACTCCCGCCAGTTCGGCGACCATTCCGTTTCCGCCCTTGCGCTGTTCAACCAGAGGGAGAACATCAAGACAACGGCGTTCCCTTACAGGACAATGGGCGTTGTGGGCCGAGTTACTTACGATTACAAGCGGAAATATCTCCTTGAGGCGAATCTCGGCTATACCGGTTCCGAGCAGTTCTCCCCGAAAAACCGTTTCGGACTTTTCCCTTCAGTGGCTGTGGGCTACGTGATTTCACAGGAAAGATGGTGGAAGAACGCCATGCCTTGGTGGTCGAAGATGAAGCTCCGCTATTCGGACGGTCTCGTCGGAAATGACCAGACCAGTTCACGGTGGCTGTATTACAGCTCTTATTCGAAGGGTACGTACATTACCGAGGACAGTGCCGCAAATTTGGTAGCCCAGTGGGAAACCGCGCACAAGCGCGACTTGGGAATCGAGATGGGCTGGCTCAAGAACCGCCTGACCCTCAATGTGGACCTGTTCGACGAGCACAGAAAGAATATGCTTGTGAAACCTAATGTGACAATGCTTGTCGGCGCCAGCTACAAGGAAGTCAACAAAGGCTCGATGAAGAAACACGGCCTCGAGATTGAAGTAGGCTGGAAAGATGTCCGCAAGAGCGGATTCGGCTACAATATCGAGGCGCTGATCGGGCTGAACGAAAACCGAATCACCAACTACGAGGATGCACCGTATGCTCCTGATTACCAGAAAGTAGCTGGAAAGCCTTACAGGGGACAGACCGACGGGGTAAGCATTGTGGACGGAGGGTTCTACACCAGCGTGGACGATATCCACAATTATCCGGCTTATTCTTCCAACTGGCAGTATGTAAATGTAGGAGCCTACAAATATCTGGACTATTCGGCTGACGGAAAGCTCACGACGGATGATCTTCACGCCATCAAGGGCAGCCAGTATGCTCCGGTGTCCGGCTCGCTCGGTTATGGCATCGATTATAAAGGATTTGAGTTCAGGATGCTGTGGACAGCCAGCTATGGAAAATATGTTGAGTACAACCGAAGCTGGGAGATTGAGTTCAACAAAGGCGATATCCGTGTGAACAAGTCCCAGCTTGACTACTGGAGACCTGACAACCAGGATGCGTCCCATTCGACTCTCGTCTTCGGCGGTCCTTCCGGTCACCCGATGTATATGTGGGCCGGCGGAAATCCTGACAACGGCTATGCCATGATGCTTGACGGACATACCTGGAGACGTGCGGACTATCTGAACCTCAGGGAAGTATATGTCGGCTACACTGTCAAATCCAAGCAGTTCTACAAATCTACGGGCCTGAGGAGTCTAAGCTTCTATGCCACGGGCAACAACCTCTGGACTGTCACCAATCTTCTTGAGGGAGATCCTCAGAGCACGACATTCACCAGCGGATTTTATCCTAATATGCTGAGTGTCAAGATAGGTGTGAAAGTGGGATTCTAAACGGGGAGGTGCAAAATGAAGAAGTTTTTCAATACAATAATGATAGTTGCGGCAGTATCGCTGACAGGCTGCGACTGGCTTGACATCAATCCGGAAAGCGGACTTGACGAGGCTGAAGTGTTCACCATCTGGGACAATTACAAGTCCTATTTCGACTATGTTTACAATGGCGGCAGCACCAATATCAAACTTGGCTATCCTGCATATCTGGACACCTGGAATCTGCGTTTTACCTGGGCCGCCTTGACTGATATGGCGGATTGCGGACGTCTGGTGCGCGCCCAGAACATCAAGGCCGGAACTCTCGGAGCCAATGTGTCGGCCTTCACTACTGACCAGTCCAGGAGGCCTATATCGTATTCGATGTTCAAGGTAATCAGAATCTGCAACAAGGCTATCGCCAATATCGACAGGGTGCAGAACATCCCTACGGAAAAAGACAAGGAGGATATCCTCGGGCAGGCATATTTCATCAGGGCTTACGCCCATTTCGTGCTCTGCCGCTATTTCGGCGGAATGCCTTATCTGAAAGATGCCCTCGAAGCTGATGACGACTGGGATCTTCCGAGACTTTCTTCTCACGATACCTATTTGCTGTGCGCCGAGGATTTCGAGGAGGCCTATGTGCATCTGAAAGCCGCCGGCAAGGTGAGAAGGGATGCGGCTCCGGGAGAGCCTGGCCATCTCAACTCTCCTGACATTGCGAAGCCGAACGGAGCGGCAGCCAAGGCGATGAAAGCCCGTGCCCTGCTCTATGCTGCAAGCCCTCTGAGCAACCAGAACGGCCAGCAGGACTGGGAGAATGCGGCCGTGGCCTGCGCCGAGGCTCTGAAAATCGCTCTCGAGAACTCCTACGACCTGCTTCCGCTCGGCTCCTGGAAGAACAATTTCATCAGTTCCAAGTACACCAACGAACAGCTGTGGGCGTGGGATATGGGCTCTGCGAAAAACAATAGTGCCGCTTATTCCTGCATATATCCGTATGCTATATCCAATTATTCGAACGCCAGCGGGGACTGTCCTACCCAGAATTTCGTTGACAGGTTCGAGACAATATACGGAGAGCCGCTGATGACTGAGTCAGACAGGGAAGCCGCAATTGAGGAGGGACATTATGTGGAGCAGAATCCGTACAATGACCGCGACCCGCGTCTGAACCTTACCGTTCTCCACGACGGAAGTGTCGTTTCAGGCTGCAAGACAGGTGTTAATTTCTATTATGACCCTGATCAGAAGCTTTATCCAGGAACAACGATAAAGGGAGCGTCCGCTGCCAGGATGTTCGGAAATGAATGGGGGTCTGACAATAACAAAGGCCTCACCAATACAGGATATTTCGTCAACAAATGGTGGGATGGCAATTACAACACCAGCTACAACCGTTCTGACCCTCTTATCCGCCTTGCCGAGCTCTATCTCAATTATGCCGAGGCAGTCAACGAGGCCTACGGACCAGACGGAACCGCAGGAGGACTCGAACTCACGGCGGTCCAGGCTGTCAACAAGCTGCGTTTCCGTGTCGGAATGCCGGATGTACTTGACCGCTTCACCGGAGACAAGAACTCTTTCAGGGAGCGTATCAGGAATGAGCGTATCGTTGAACTTGCCTTCGAGGGACATCATTATTATCTCGACATAAGAAGATGGAAGATTGCCCCTCAGACCATGACGCAGACCCTGATGGGAATGTATGTGGAGAAAGTGCCTGTGAGCGAGGAATATCCTATCGGCAGACGGTTCGAGCGCAGGGCCATACCGTCCAACAGGCAGAGTACCTGGAAAGACGCTATGTACTATCTTCCTTTCCCTGTGGAGGAGACGAATAAGATGAAGAATTTTGTGAACAATCCAATTTGGTAAAACAACCGGAATATGAAAAAATACTATCTGACAATATACGCGGCCGTGACGGCTCTTTGCCTGTCCATCCCTGCCGCAGCATTCAGACCGGCTCCGGAAGATACCGTCAAGGTTCCTGCCAGGGCAGGATTCAGATCCCATCAGACAGTCGCCCTGCCTTACGGGATCACTATCAACAAGTCATTGTCCACAGGCGGAACCTCGACATTCTATGAGGATGACATAAACAAATATCCGGCAACTGATTTCCGGCTTGCCCTGAACGGCGTGATACCGGGCCTTGTGGTCTCGGAGGTCAGCGGCAGGAGCGGAATGATTTATGGCCAGGAAGGTTCAAGATGCGGTATCAGCTCAAGAGGCTTCGGAATCGACCTGATTGTGGACGGGATTCCTGTCTATCCTTATGAGGTGCAACTTGATCCTGAGGAGATTGAGTCAGTTTCATTTGTACGTGATGTCGTGGACAAGGCGCTTTTCGGCTCCAGGTCTTCAGAAGGCGTTCTGTATGTCACCACGAAGAGAGGTTTGGGCGCCGGCAATATTTTCAAGGTTGTGCTCGAAAGCGGAGTGGGAGTTGTCGGGAGAATGCCTGAGTGGGTAGGTGGAGTTGATTACGCCAATCTCCAGAACCAGGCCAGGACCGCAGCCGGATATCCGGCGCAGTACACCCAGGAGGACATCGACGCTTTCGCTTTGAACAGGCCGGACGACCTGCTTCATCCGAATGTGGACTGGCGGGACCTGATGTACAGCAACACCAAGTCTTACAGGAAAGCGAATCTTCTCCTGGCCGGCGGAACCGAGGCGGTGAAATATTCCCTTTACCTGGGATACCAGGGAGAAGGCGACATATACAAAGCCGGTGAGAATTCGGGATTCAACAAGGCCAATATCAGGACCAATCTCGATGTACGCATCACTGAGACTTTGAAGTTCAAACTCGGATTGTCTTCAAATCTGAGTTTCCGGCGTTCTCCTATCTACGGACGCATTGACACAGATGTCGTCAACGAGTTCGGCCGTTTCCTCTCGGCAACCAACTCAATTCCGTCAGTGGCGTTTCCGGTTCATCTTGGTGTGAACACGGAGACCGGAGGCTGGATTTACGGAGTGAGCGAGAGATATTCTTCCAATCCGTACGCTGCCCTTGTGGAATGCGGATTCAATACTTACAGAAGCCGTTCCGGCATCATCACGGCCAATCTCTCCTGGGATGCGAAAAAACTCATCAAGGGCCTGAGTTTCGACTCGTTCGTAGGTCTCAACCTGATGAATATGGACCGTATCGGAAAGAATCCGGATTACCTTGCAATGATTTACAATACGGAGACAGGCGAGTCCCTCAAGACATCTCACGATGGCGCCAAGGCTTCCGGAAAATCCAACTGGAGAAAATCGTATCATCAGGGGCTTTTCTTCAATGAGAGGGCGACCTACAGGCTCACCAAGGCTGATCACGATCTCCGTGCGGCAGCAATGTACTATATGGAAATGACCGAGCGCAGCGGCTCATCACTCAGGGAGAGACAGCATACGTTCAATGTCAGCGCCGACTACGCTTTCAAGAAACGCTATCTCGCCCAACTGGTGCTCAATACGACCGGTTCGTCAAAGTTTGCGGAAGGGCACAGGTGCGGATTCTTCCCGTCAGCGGGTCTCGGGTGGGTCATCTCGGAAGAGAACTTCCTTAAAGATTCCAGAAATGTCAACTTCCTGAAACTCAGGGTGCAGGGCGGCAAGTCCGCATACAACCCGTTCGGAGCGCAGGACCTGTATGAAGACAATTACACCAAAGAAAGCGGAATCGTGTTCGGTCCGGCTTCACAGGGATTCGAATGGCTTGGCTCATATACCAGATACTCGTCTTCCACCACGACGTTCAACCGTCTTGGGAACCCGTATCTGACCTGGGAGAAACGCAAGGAGTTAACAGCGGGCGTCGAGGCTAAATTCTTCGGCAACAGGCTTTCCCTCAATGCGGATTACTATCATACGCTCAGGGACGGAATCATCACCGATATGAGTGTCGTGAATCCTCTTCTCTTCGGTATGGACGGAATCGTGACTTATGCGAATTACAACAAGCTCGCATATTACGGGGGCGAGATTGCCCTGAACTGGATGGACAAAGTCGGCAAATTCGAGTACTCTGTCGGCGGATGGCTTTCTATTCCTAGGGGCAAGTGGCTGAGGTACAATGAGAAAGAGTTTTATGAGTACAATCGTGTGGAAGGCTCCAGGACCGGCAGCTACCACGGGTACAAATGCCTTGGCAAATTCGTCTCCGAAGAGGATATAGCTTCATCTCCTGTGCAGTCGTTCGACAGCAAGGTGGAAGTTGGCGACCTCAAATATGCGGATATGAACAATGACGGCAAGATTGACTCCAATGACCTCACTATTGTCGGCAACACTTCCGCCAAATATGTTTACGCAGTCAACGTTTTCCTGAAATACGGCAAGTTCGACCTCTCTCTCATGGGCGTGGGCCGTGCCGGTTTCGACACCGCCCTCACGAACTCCTATTTCTGGAACGGATGGGGAACTAACAACTATTCCGAGTTCGTCAGGGACAATATCGGCGGAGACTATCCGCGCCTGTCTTATGACAAGGTGACCAACAACTTCCAGTCATCTGACTTCTGGCTCAGGAAAGGCGGGTGGTTCAAACTGAAGAACGCCGAGGTCGGCGTAAGCTTCTCATTCCCTAAATCCGGCTGGATAAGGGGGCTGAGAGTCTTCGTAAGAGGAACCAACCTATTCACAATCAGTGGAATAAAGGATGTTGATCCTGAAAGTCTGAATTCCGGAGTGACTACGGATCCTCTGTTCCGCACTTTCACAGGCGGTGTCAAGTTGAACTTTTAATACTGCATCCAGATGAAACGTATAATAATATTATTTTCAATAGCTTCTGTCCTTGCCGGCTGCGATTTTCTCGATCCGCTTCCGAACGGGAATGTGACGGACAAGAACCTCGACGAATACCCTTCATATATCAGGGGCTTTGTCGAGAAGGCATACGATCTGATGCCGACATCCTACATCTCCAACGAGTATATCTATCTGGATGCCGTGACCGACGACGCTGTCATCACATCCTCATCTTCATCGATGCGCAAATACGGCACCGGAGTGCTCTCGCCTAATGCCAATCCTTTCAGAGATTATTGGAACAGGGATTACAGGGCCATAATGTATGTGAACACATTCCTTGAGGACAATCTTGGACTGACCACACGCTATCTTGTTGACAATGACAACAATGCGATGCTCCAGAGATATCTTCAGGGCGATGCGTACGCATTGAGGGCATGGTTCGAGTTCAATCTGCTTCAGAAATTCGGAGGAATGGGCACTGACGGGCAGATGCTCGGCTTCCCGATTCTGACCGCGCCGGTGGACGTGTTCAATACGGATCCGTCAAGTGTGAAGAGAAATACTTACGACGAGTGCGTTAGGCAGATTCTTGACGACTGCGACTCCGCTCTGGTCTATCTGCCTGTGGCCAACCGTGACTGGCTCGGGTATCATTCCACCATTGACGGAGCTTCCAGATGGAAAAGGTTCGACTGCCAGGCTGTCAAGGCTCTGATGGCTATGGTATATCTATACTGGGCGTCTCCTGCCTTCAATCCGGATGGTGACTTAAGCCGCTGGGACAATGCAGCCAGGTATGCGGCCGAAGTGATGGAGTTCAAACTCAATCAGGATGGCAAGTACGGGTTCGACCCTGCAGACAATTTCACTTGGCTCTGGCCGAATTCAATGGAAATCATCATGACCTCCAACTGGGGCTCCAACTCGCAGATGGAATACCTGTTCTACCCGGAAGGATTCCGCGGCAATGGCGGAGTGGGCGCCTCCCAGAACCTTGTGGATGCGTTCCCGATGGCTAACGGCTATCCGATTACTGATGAACGCTCCGGCTATGATCCGGAGAATCCTTATGTGGGTAGGGATCCAAGATTTTATTGCACAATCAATTACAATGGAGCGGATGTCGTAAGGCCTTCCAATGGGGAGGTTATGTACACATTCGATATGTCAGAAGGCGGCAAGGATGTAGCCGGCGGCGTCGGAAATGTCCTGACCAATTATTATATTCGCAAATATATCAATCTGCTCTGGAACAAGAACGATGACAATCTCGACACTGAACCGCGTTCGATATACTTCTTCAGATGGACCCAGATGTGCCTGATTTTCGCAGAGGCCGCCAATCACGTTGTCGGACCTGCAGGTGAACTGTACGGATTCACGCCTGTGGAGACGATTGCCTACTTGAGGGACAGGCCTACAGTGGAAGGTCTTCCGGGCATCGGGACTGACAAGCCTGACCCGTATCTCGAAGAGGTGGCCGCCAAGGGAGAAGAGGCATTCGACCAGCTGGTGAGAAACGAGCGCAGAATCGAGATGTGCTTCGAGGGACAGCGTTATTACGACCTCAGAAGATGGGCCGGCGACGCCTGGAAAGAGGCAGTGAATGTGGATGTCCTCAAGCCTGTGTTCAAAGATGGCGGAATCACCTACGAGACTGTGGAGAAGAGGGTTTTCAACTCACCTTGGATTCCGGTTCCTTATTATGACGCCGCAAAATGCGGACTGGTCCAGAATCAGGGCTGGGAAAGCTGGCGTTAGTTTATATTCGGTTAAAATATTATTGATAGTATGAAACATATTATTAAGAATCATCTGCTTCCTTGCATCTCCGCCCTGGGCCTTCTTGTCCTGACAGGGTGCTATGAGGATTATGTGAAAGACTTCGACTACAGCGGCGCCTACCTCGCCTACCAGTATGACCTGAGGACTTTCGTGGTGGGAGAAGGCATGGAGTTCAAAGTCGGAGCCGTGCTGGGCGGTGTAATGGAAAACAAGAGGGACAGGGATGTCTGGTTCGCATTCGAGGATGACCTTGTCACCGATGACCTCAGGCTTTATGTGCCTGATGCCGAGACTCCGTTCACGGCGTTCACCGAGATGACCGGCACGACGTCAGTAGGAGCTGTGAGCCAGGATTATGTGAAATCCGCCATGGCCTCGAGCGGCATCAAGGCCCTCACTCCGCTCCCTCTGGAGTCGGTCAAAGTCTCCGAGGACAAATGTTTCAAGATAAAGAAAGGATACCATACCGGAACAATCACCATCAAGGCTGACTCCGCCGCATTCCTCGCCCTTCCGGGAGCTGGTCCGAAACCATATTACGCAATAGGTTTCCATATCACCTCCGCTGATGTGGACACCGTGCTGCTTTCGCGCTCATATGAAGTGATAGCCGTGCGTTATGAGAATATGCTTTTCGGTGACTGGTACCACAACGGCAGGACGGAAATCCGCCAGGCCAACGGCGACATTGTGAGTGTCAACTCATATCACGGCGACATCAATTCTTCGGATATCTGCTCGCTGTCCACCGTGGCTCCGGACGCTGTCGTCGCTGACAAGCTCGGCAACACTGACGGCAAGTTGAAGATAACTCTGAATCAAGGACTTGTGTCCCTGTCCAAAGCGGAAGGGTCGCCTGTCGAGATAGAGGACCTGGGCTCGGCGTACAACAACGCCCGCCTCCTTCAGAACCGGGAACTGTATCTGAACTACAAGTTCGCCAATGCGGACGGCACTGTCAGCGTGGTGTCCGACACCCTTTCGTTCAGGAACCGTATCCGCGACGGCGTGAACGAGTGGCAGGACGAGAATCCTGAGCATTACAACTAAAAATGAATACTATGAGAAGGTTTATTTCAATATTGGCCGCTGCGGCGTCTCTGGTTCTTGCCGGATGCTCGGATGATGATCTGAAAGTGCCCGCCGGCGTGTCCGTGGAGGATGTGGAGATGTATCCTGGAGAGCCTTACCACATTGCAGGACAAGGCTTTGAGACAGGCGACCTGATTGTCTTCGAGTCAAGTGACTCGCAGTACAGATTCCAGGCTTCCGTGCTGGACGGCAATGTGTATTCTGACGGTGCGGACATCTTCCTTCCGGACCAGTTCATATATGAGCTCGAATATCGGGTGTATCTTGTGCGCGGCATTCAGAGGGTGCTGCTGGGAACGGCGGTGTTCCACCGCGGGCTTATGCAGGAATTCCGGGTGATGTCGAGCAATATCAGAGTGTACGGAGGTGATTCAGGAGACAAGACTTCGCCACATTTCTGGGACAACAGGAAAGCTGCCCTGATATCGATGTACAAAGACAAGTCACCGGACATTATCGGCATCCAGGAGGCGTATTTCAATTCCCAGTGGCTCTATCTGAAGGAACAGCTTGAGCCTGAAGGCTATGAGCTGATCGGCCGTTCAATTGATAATTGGGATGACGAGCCGGATATGAACAATGCCTCGCAGGTGGTCGGCATCGTTTTCAAGAAGGACAGGTTCAGTCTCATCAGATGGGGAGTGTTCTCGCTGAGCGAAACTCCGGATGAGCCGATGCTCGGGCAGACTCCGGGATTCGGGGCCTCATACAAGCGCCAGGCCACCTGGGCCGAGTTGGAGCTTGCGGAAAACGGGCGGCATATCTTTATGCTGAACACTCATCTTGACACCAAGAGCGACGAGGTCAGGAAGCTTGAGCTTGAACTGATTCTGGCCCGTATCGAGATGTACAACACAGATAATCTTCCTGTATTTATGACCGCTGACTGGAATATGGGCGCCACATCTTCAGTGTTCGACATAATCCGTGATTCATTTGAACTGTCGAGAACCACTGCTCCGGTTTCGGACAAGACTCTCGGGACATTCAACGGCTGGGGAGAAAGTTCATCGTTCCTCGACCACATCTGGTACTCAAGCGGAAAGGGTGTCATCCCTCTGACATACAAGGTTGTCAACGAGCAGTATGATCCTGAGATAGAATACTATTCGGACCACTGGTCCATTTATTCCGACTTCCAGTATTGATTTTGATTGTGTTGCTTTTTTTGTGAAGGCTGGTTCTGAAGAGACTGCCAATCCAGGCATTACCATTCCGGTGCCGG
>JAQXHU010000014.1 GCA_029007435.1 Bacteroidales bacterium | reverse complement strand
TGTCATATTAGAGTTTTGCTTGTTTTCTTTTTGCAACACTAAGATAAGTGAAAATTCTGACATGGCAAAATCCTGGGCAACTTTTTGTTGCTCAGGAACTTATAAATAAAGTTAAATTATAGTGTTGCGGAATTAAGGTTTTTATTTAATTCAGAATTGTTGTTGATTTCTTTGTACCACATTTGTACCACGTAAGATATAAACAATTTATAATCAAATAGTTCTAAAATCTGCATCGGCAAGTGATCTTCTGCATTGGCAAGTAAGCTATCGGCAGGCGGGAAATCGCCTGCTGTATAGAACTGCAGCTGGCGGGCAGGTGTTACCTTATAGTTGAGTTGGTCGAGAGCAGAAAAGCCACCTTATTCTGCTCAGATTTATGGATTCGAGCATCTTTGGGGCATTATTCTGGAGAAAATCGATTTTCAAAGGCATTTCTCCATATTTTCACCGGAATTATGCTTTTTCAGTTGGATTTGAGCAGAATTTCGCCTGAAATATGCTCTTCCGACTTCTACACACCGCTGCTCTCCAGAGGCCCGAACATCCGAGTCCTGCAGCCGCAATGGTTGGCAGAAGAGATAAGGCAGCAGCATTTGAAGGCGGTTGGGTTGTATGAGCGGTCGGAAGGATAATATTCAAGCGGCGGAGCTCGTCTTCCTGCGCTATCGCTCCGTAAGACCAGCTTGGTTCCAGCCCCTCCGTCACCTCGTCCACATCTTTGCAATCACATTCAAATTTCATATCTTCGCATAGATAAATCGAAATTTGATGGTTTCAGACTAAAGATTATTGTCAACTCTGGACGCAAGATTTAAATGAGTCGGAAGTTATATAGGTATGAGAATGATTGTTAAAAGAATAATACACTATGCGGCTCTTGTCGCCATGCTGAGCGGATGTAACGTTATCGGGAATCCGGAAGGCGACCTGAAGGATATCAAACTGGAGGACTGGCCGCTTACGGATTGCTCCACGAGCACACGTCCTGTCCGGGATCTCGTGGCCTATAAGCTGCTCGGTGTGCCTTACAAGTGGGAAGTGGATTGGATGAGCGGTACGACCTATATCATCCAACCCGACTTTTTCGGGACGGAATCGTCGTTCTCCTACAATGATTACCTCGCAAAGAATCTCTGCAGCGGCACTCACGACGCCTATATGAATCTCATTGAGGGGAAGACTGACGTGATTATCGCCAGCCGGGACATATCTAGGAATGAGACGGCTTCGGCAGCAGAACTGGGCGTAGAGTTGGAAACGGCTCCGCTGGCCATTGACGCACTGGTGTTCATCGTCAACCCCAAGAACCCTGTCAAGAATCTGACAGCAGATCAGGTGCGGAAGATCTATACCGGAGAGATTACCAACTGGAAGGAGGTCGGAGGTGTTGACCATACCATCACCCCGTACATCCGCAATGCAGATTCCGGCAGCCAGGAAAAGATGGAAACCCTGGTTATGGATGGACTGAGAATGATTGACGGAACCGAAGAGACCTATATGTATGAAATCATCGGCTCACAGATGATTTCGCCATACGCGCAACTTGAGATTGATGAATACGGAATCGGCTACACGCCATTCTTCTACTGCACGGCGATGGTCCGCGATTTAATGAGAGTTGATATGATTTCTATTGACGGCGTGGCGCCCAGCAAGGAATCGCTGAGGAACAATAAGTATCCTTTTGTATCAAGCATTTACGCCGCGGTCCGCAAGGCAGAAGATCACGAGAGTATGGCATACAAGCTCTATCAGTTCCTCTTCACCAACAAGGGCGCAGATATGATTGACGAGAGCGGTTATATTGCGATAAGGTGACATCAGATTATGAGGACTGAAACAGTCTGTTTCTTGTTCTCAAATTCCAATTTATCTTCGAGATAGAAGCCTGGCATTTTGCCGGGCTACGTTATATATAAATCAGCACTTACCCCAATGAACTGAGCGGTATTCCCCCGGGCTCATCCCAACTTGACGACGGAACTGGGTACTGAATTGTGAAAAGCTGCCGAAACCGCATTGCCATGCGACCTGGGAAATGGTCAGTGATGTCGTAAGGAGCAGATGGCAAGCCTGCTCAATTCTCATCCTGATGACACACTGTATTATCGTATGTCCTGTTGTCTTCTTGAATGCCCTGCAAAGTGCGGTTTTCTCCATTCCGGCTGCAGCGGCAACGCCATCAAGACTCAATCCCTCAGTATAATGCTGATACAGATACTCCTGAGCACGTTCAAGAGGTGTCGCTGCATCATTTTTCCTCTGAGGCTTAGGGATATCTGCAAGAATAGTCCTGTCCGGAGCGGAATTGCAAAGGATATGGACTGCCTGCATAAGATAAGAAAGCCTCATAAAGCCCCCTGAACCGGAAATCTTTCTGGTCAAATTCAGAATTCGCCTCACCAATTCCTCCGATTCATAGACAAGGCCGCATCTGCTTTTACGGATGAATTCCGCACCTTGACTAAGCTCAGGAAAACGCTCGCTGTCCCAGGCAAGCAACTCTGACGGAATATGCTGCAAGGTCGCACGACAGTCCGGCGAACACCCAAGTATCTTGTGAGGAAGATTGCCACCAAGGGAAATAAACATTACAGGGTCTTCCGGCGGCAGTTATTTCCGCTCTGTGCAGGAAGCAATGAATGATTACGGCATGAGCTACGACCAGGTACGCCATTATCTCAAGCAAGGGAAGATTCAGTCACAAGTAATCAACGGCGACCTGAAGTTTGAGCGGGACCTTTTTGAAGAAGCCGCCCACATCAAGGACAGAACACCCAAAGCAGCAAAAAGATGAAAGCGACAAGAATCAATATCCGCAAGCGTCAGATTTCGAATGGACGCTCAAGCCTTTACCTTGACTACTACCCCGGAGTATTTGACCGGATAAAGAAAAGGATGGTCCGACATGAGACACTCTACCTGTATGTTTACGACCGGCCGGAAACGCTTGCAGACAGGCAGCACAATGACGAGATGATGGAACTCGCACGCCAGATAAGGACGAAAAGAATGATTGACATAAGTTCTGCATACTACGGAATCACCAAGAAGGCCGCATTGATAAAGGGAGATTTCCTCCAATATTTTGA
>JAQXHU010000013.1 GCA_029007435.1 Bacteroidales bacterium | reverse complement strand
ATGCAGGCCGAGCGGACGAACAGGTCGGCGTTCAGACGGAAATAAGAGCCCATCTCAGAGCCTGTGAACAGCCGGTAGATGCCTTTGAACGAATAGCCGCGGAACACCCGGCGGTATCTGCCAAGTATCACAGCTGATGCGTAGAGAAGGCCGGTATATTGCGCCACCAATGTGCCGGCGGCGATGCCGTTGAATCCTATTCCGCTGAAATGAACCGGCCCTGCATTGAATCCCATTGCCAGGACAATGCTTATAAGCACATTGCCCATATTCACAATCAGATCAGTAATCATCGGATGGACACTGTCCTGCATCCCTATGAACCAGCCTTTCAGAGCCATAAGTGACAATGTGGCCGGAGCCGCCCAGATGCGCACGTGGAAATAATCCTCGGCCAGCTGGCGGACCTCAGGGGTGCATTTCACAAAAAGGAAAGCGAAATCAATGAAGACCCATTGCACCAGGATGCATACAGCCGCAATGACGAGAGCCATTCCTGACGAACGGAAAAGGGCATTGGCTGCAACTTTCATATCGCCTCTTCCATAGGCCTGGGCAGTGAGGCCGCCCGTACCTATCCGCAGGAAACTGAAATTCCAGTACAGAAGGTCGAAGAGCAGAGTGCCTATGGAAACGCCTCCGATCAGCACCGCTGCATCTCCGTCAAGATGTCCGGCCACGGCAAGGTCCACCAGGCCGACTATCGGCACGGTGATATTGGCCAGAATGCTGGGAATGGCAAGCCTGAGTATTTCTCTGTTGACAGGGGACATCCTCATCTATCTGAATTTTCTGTCTTCCTCAATCATTCCGAGATAGGAAGAATAACGTTCCGGGCTTATTTCACCGTTCTCAACAGCTTCTTTCACAGCGCAGCCGGGTTCGTGGGTATGGGTGCAGGGCGTGAACCGGCAGTTCTCCGCCACCTTGAGCATTTCCGGGAAATATCGGGCGATTTCCTCTTTTTCAAGATTGACTAGGCCGAAGCCGCGCAGGCCGGGAGTGTCGATGACACAGCCGCCTGATGACAGCCTGTACATCTCGTACAGTGACGTAGTGTGCTTCCCCTGGAGATGCACATCAGAGATTCTCCCGACTTTAGGGTCAAGTGAAGGGTCAAGAGCCTTGATCAATGAGGACTTGCCCACTCCCGACTCGCCGGAGAAAAGGCACACCCGTCCGGCAGTGAGCTCTCTAAGGGCGTCAATCCCCTCTCCAGTCCAGGCAGATGTCTGCACCACATCGTAGCCGGCCCTGCCGTATATTGAAAGGAAATCCGACATATACTCAGGAGCCTCCTCGCGATAAAGATCAACCTTGTTCAGCACAATGGTGACAGGCACTCCATAAACCTCGCAGGTCACGAGCATCCTGTCGAGAAACGGCAGTTTGATCTCAGGGAAATACAATGTCACCACGGCGAAAGCCATATCAATGTTCGCAGCTATCACGTGTGACTGGCGGGACAGATTTGTGGATTTTCTGATGACGTAGTTCTTGCGGTCCAGAACTCCGGCAATGGTGGCCGGATTCTCGAGCGTGATATCTGACGGATTGTCCGAAGGCGCCTCGAAGACCACCCTGTCGCCTACCGCCACAGGATTTGTGGAGTCATTCGATTTAAGACGGATTTTCCCTTTCAGCACGGCAGGAAAAGGAGCCCAGTCAGGCAGGCAGGACAGCATATAATGACTGCCCGCATTCTTAACTACTGTAGCTTCTCTGTTCATTATCAGCACATCAAGAGCACTGGCCGGAAAACAACGGAAAAGCCGCCGTCATTTCTTCGGAGCTGTGGAATTGCCCTCTATCATCTCAGGCTTGAGAACCACCTTCTCGGCAGGTTTGTCGTGAATCATATTGATAAGGACATCAACTGACTTCTCTCCAAGTTCCTTGAGCGGCTGCACTATATGGGTGACCGAAGTCGAATAGAGCTGGTAAATGTCACTGACGTCGAAACCTATGACTGCCATATCCTCAGGTGTCCTGAGACCAAGGTCGCGCATTGTCATCAGCACAAGGGCGGACAGGGAGTATGTCGGAAGGAATATCGCCTCAACTCCTCTCGAGACGGCGTCCTTGATAATCACCGGCACATCTTCAGCAGCCTTGGCGTATGTAGTGTAATGGACTCTCGCATTATCATACAAATCATTATCCATCATTGACTTGCGATATCCCGACTCTCGCTCTTCAAGGCTGGAGATTCCAAGAGAATACGAAATCATCTCTATCTTCCTGTAGCCTCTCTTTATGAAGAGATCCGTAGCCATTGAGCCTGCCTCCACGTCGTCCAAAAGCACTTTTCCGACATTGTCCATACCATCGATATCCCTGTCCAGAAGCACGACAGGAACTCCACAATCGATGGCTTTCCTCACTGCCGCATCACCTCCGGTGCAGGGCGCCACTATCACGCCGTCAATATTGTGGGCAAGGACAGCGTCCATAACATTGGCCAATCTGTCCGCATTCTCGTCGGAGCTTGCGAAAAGGACTGTGTAGCCATAGCTTTTCGCCTTGTCCTCAATACATCTTGAGACACCGGCAAAAAACTTGTTCGAAATATCATTCGGGATTACAGCTATTGAGTTGGAGCGCCCGCTTCTGAGCGACGCAGCGGCGAAATTTCTCCTGTAACCTAATTTCTGAGCGACCTGAAGAACCCTTTTGGCGGTCTCAGGATTTACAGGGCAATCAAGATTTCCATCTTTGTCCCTCTTCGCATTCATCACGAAAGATACGAGTGTGACCGACACTTTTGCCTCGCGAGCCACGTCGCGAATAGTAATCCTTTTCATACAAAAGCCCCTTTTTTTAACATTCCCTTATAAAATAACAGTGCAAGTTAAGGTTTATTTCTTACATAACCAAGTTTTGGTGCTAAATCAGTCCATAGAACTTCTCCCAGCCTGTGCGTGGCCTGCAGCCCCAGAGAAGCTGGTTTGCCAACGGATTGTTGACAATCTGTTTTGTTTCACGGTCAAACACAATGCGTTCCCCTGTCCACTGGCTGATCACGCCGAGACAGAACACCTGGCTAAGAGGGCCGGATACGGAGAACGGAGAACGTGTCTTTTCCTTGCCCATAACCGAGAGAAGGAAGTTCTCGAAGTGGTTTGACGGGCTTTCAGGAACCTCAGGAAGTTTTCCTGCCCATTCAAGCGCCTTCTCTTCAGGGATGATTGACAGCGTGCTGCCGTGTGAGCCTCCCTTGAAGGTCAGTTCTTTGGAATATATCTCCTTGCCCGGGTTGAGTTTGAGAGCCTGTATCTTGCCTCCGTTGACCATCGGAATATTCGGGTCAAGTTCAGAAACCCCGTACCCTGCCGGAACCGGCGGGATGTTGTCAAGCCCGTCGTACCAGGTCACGTCAAGTGCCGGCATATCCTGACGTTCAGGGAAATGGAACTGGAGGGTGGATGACATCGGATAGAAGAACCGATTGTGTCCTTTCAGATAAATCGGAGTCACTTCTGTCGGCAGCCCCAAGTCGAGGAACTCGTGGACAGTGTCAAGGATGTGGGCTCCCCAGTCGCCGAGCGCTCCCATCCCCAAGTCGAACCAGCAGCGCCATTGGCCATTGACATAGTCGTGATTGTATGAATGCTCCTGGACTCCGCAGAGCCAGGTGTCCCAGTCCAATGTTGAAGGGACAGGCTCCGCCTCCAGGACGTGCGCCATTTCAGGATTCCAGCCGTGCCAGCGGCGGGAATTGTTCATATGGGCTGTCACTGCGGTGACGTCGCGGATTATGCCGGCCTCCTTCCAGGCCTTGAACTGGAAGTAGTTGGCTTCGGAATGGCCCTGGTTGCCCATCTGTGTCACCACGCCGTATTTCTTCTCTGCTTCCATAAGCAGCTCACATTCATAGAATGTACGTGCAAGAGGCTTCTCGACATAAACATTGATGCCCTCGCGCATCGCCGCCATACATATCGGGAAGTGACTGTGGTCAGGCGTGGCGACCATCACTGCGTCAATCTTGTCCACCATCTTGTCGAACATTTTCCGGAAGTCCTGGAATTTCGGCACTCCCGGGCACATCGCCTCAATCTCCTGGGTGTGTTTTGCTCCCATATCAGTGTCGCACAGGGCCACAATATTGCACAATCCGGTTTTGATGAACGCCTTGGACACCTCGCAGCCGCGGTTGCCGATGCCTATCAGGGCAAGATTCACTTTGTCATTCGCACCGACCACCTTAGGCCTGGCTGTGCGCTTCACCGGACCTGAGCAGCCTGTCACAATGGACGGCATCATAGCCGCACCGCTTATCACCGCGGCGCTCTGCAGGAAGTTCCTGCGTGACATCTTCTTATCTGACATATCCCTTATCGTTTGAAGATTTCTACAGTTCTTTTATCTTTATGTTCTTGTACATCACCTGGTCGCCGTGGTCCTGAAGCAGGATGTGGCCGCTCTCGAAGTTGCCGAAATTGATCCAGTTCTTGTATTTACTATATGCCACAAGCGCATTGAACATCTCATTGTTACGTTCATACTCAAGCAGTTTCACTCCATTGAGCCAATGCTCCACGTGGTTTCCGTTGACAACCACAGTCGCAGTGTTGAAGAATCCCTTGCGGTACGGCTTGCTGTCTGGCGCAGGAATGAGGTCATACAGAGATCCAAGCTTGCGGTTGCCACTAACTCCGAGTTTCGCATCAGGATGCTTTGCATCGTCAAGAATCTGATACTCACAGCCGATGGCGGATCCGCCTTCAGCGCTGTTGATTTCCGGATTCACAAAATACTTGATGCCGCTGTTGGCGCCCTCCGTTATCTTGAAGTCAACGGAAAGGATGAAATTGCGGTATTTCTCTTTCGTGATAATGTCTCCGCCATTTCCGGACTCGGCACCGTCAGCCTTTTCCACTACAAGAATGCCGTTCTCTATATGCCAGCCCTTGTCGGGGAATTCCGGTCCCTTGTGGCTGCGCCATCCTTCTGTAGTCTTGCCGTCCCAAAGAAGTTTCCAGCCGTCAGCCGCCTCACGCTCCGAAATCGTGTTCGGAACGCAGTTTCGCTGGGCGATGCCCGTCTCCGGAAGAGTCTCGTATTCAAGTCCTTCCGTCATAATGCGGATATTCTTCCAATATATTTTTCTGCCGACATTGGCCTCCGAATAGACTGCGTGCACCTGAAGGGCGATGAAACCGGAAGCGTCCTGGGCGTCAAGAATGTCAGCCGCAGGGACGCCATTCAGCCAGGTACGGATACGGCCGCCGACAGCCTCGACACGGGCAACATTCCAGTCATTGTGGATGAATGCCGACTGTGCCGCAGGATTGCCTGTCATAGGATAGAGCCATCCTTCACGAGCCTCATCGTAAATACCTGCTGACCAGGCACGTGCGGACGGGTCAATTTCATACTGATAGCCGCGGACACGGCCGTCCGTCAAATGGCTGCGCAGCTGGACTCCCGAATTGAGGGCTTCATCGACTTTGAACCAGAACTCGAGAATGAAATCACCGTACTCTTTCTCGGTGCGGAGAAACGTGTTCGGTGTGCCGGCCTTGCTTATACCGGCGATTGCGCCGTCTTCCACTTGATACTCAGCTGTTCCGCCGACAACTTTCCAACCTTTTAGGTTCTTGCCATTGAAAAGGCTCTGCCACTGTGCATTAGCTCCGATTGTGATACAAAGAAATGCCAAAAACAATGTTATCTTTTTCACGATGTTATAAATTAGGGTTATCTTTATTCTGCAATTAATAACAATTTTTTACGACATTTCCAAAATATATTCAATTCAAGAGGGCGGGCTGCAGTGATTCCTGCAATCCGCCCTCTCTCCAAAGAAAAAGGAAAACCAATTATTACAATATCATCCTCCGATCATAACAGTCAGACCGGCCATAACGATGGATACCATACTCATCAGTTTAATAAGAATATTGAGTGACGGTCCGGATGTATCCTTGAACGGGTCGCCGACAGTGTCGCCGACAATAGTTGCCTTGTGGCATTCTGAGTTCTTGCCACCGAAATTGCCCTCTTCTACATATTTCTTGGCATTGTCCCAGGCTCCTCCCGAATTGGCGAGGAAGATAGCGAGAACGAAACCGGCTCCGAGGCCGCCCACGAGAAGTCCCATAACACCGGAAGGTCCGAGGCAGACACCGGTAAGTATCGGAGCCACAATGGCTATTACTGACGGAAGTATCATCTCATGCTGCGCTCCCAATGTGGAAATCTCCACGCATTTCGCATAGTCAGGTCTCCTCTCCCCTTCAAGTATGCCCTTTATTTCCCTGAACTGGCGGCGGACCTCAGTCACCATCTTCTGGGCGGCGCGTCCTACGGCGTTCATCGTGAGTCCGCAGAACAGGAAGGCCATCATCGAACCTATAAACACACCCACAAGCACACGGGGATTCATAATATTGACCTGATAGAACTCTACAATCTGGGGGATAGTGGCCTTGACGACGTCAACAACCTCTCCTCCCACCTCAATTGTGGTGCGGCCAGCGTGGACAAGGCCAATCTTGATTTCCTCGATATACGAAGCGAGGAGTGCGAGGGCGGTGAGGGCGGCGGAACCAATTGCGAACCCCTTGCCAGTCGCAGCGGTGGTGTTCCCGAGGGCATCGAGGATGTCTGTCTTCTGGCGCACCTCCGGATCAAGGCCGCTCATCTGGGCATTTCCTCCGGCATTGTCTGCTATAGGGCCGTAAGCGTCAGTAGCAAGGGTAATTCCCAGTGTCGAGAGCATCCCGACCGCGGCAATGCTGATGCCGTACAGGCCATTGCTTATCAGCTGCGGGTCAAAGGAGAAGCCAGTGGCGCAGAGATAAGAAAGCAGGATGGCAATCGCTATTGTGATGACCGGAACGGCTGTTGAAATCATTCCAAGACCAACCCCGCCGATAATGACTGTAGCGGAACCTGTCTTGGAACTCTCGGCGAGTTTCTGCGTAGGCTTGTAAGAATGGGACGTATAATACTCAGTTGCTTTGCCAATCACCACGCCGGACACGAGACCGAAGATAACTGAGAGAGAAAGCTGCCACCAGTTCTGGAAGCCGAGAAGATAGAAGACCGCAAATGAAATCACGGCGATAAGGGATGCGCTGAGATTTGTTCCGCGGCTGAGTGAGCCGAGCAAGTCCTGCAGACCTGCACCCTCTTTTGTACGCACTGCATAAATGCCTATGATTGAAAGCACAACGCCGATAGAGGCTATGCACATTGGAGCGAGTATCGCGCGGGTCTGGGCCACAGTGTCACCGAAAAACGCAGACGCGCCGAGGGCCATAGTGGCGAGAATCGAGCCGCAATATGATTCATAGAGGTCAGCACCCATACCTGCGACGTCACCCACATTGTCACCTACATTGTCGGCGATGGTGGCGGGGTTTCTCGGATCGTCCTCCGGAATGTCAACCTCAACCTTTCCGACAATGTCAGCTCCCACGTCAGCAGCTTTGGTGTAGATGCCGCCTCCAACTCTGGCGAAGAGGGCCTGTGTGGAGGCTCCCATACCGAATGTAAGCATTGTAGTAGTGATAGTTACGAGGACCTGGGATGGATTCGGGTCGCTGACAAAAGCGGTCAGGACGAGATACCATACAGAAATGTCCAACAGACCGAGTCCCACGACTGTCAGTCCCATAACTGCGCCTGATCGGAAAGCCAGTTTCAGCCCGGAATTCAATGACCTTGAGACGGCATTGGCCGTGCGGGCTGAAGCATAGGTAGCGGTCTTCATTCCTATGAATCCTGCGAGACCGGAGAAGAAACCTCCGGTGAGGAATGCGAAGGGAACCCACGGATTCTGAATATGAAATCCGTATGCGAGAACCGCGAAGAACACTGCAAGAACGACAAAGACTATGGTCACTACCTTGTACTGCTGTTTAAGGTAGGCCATAGCTCCGTCACGGACATACTGGGCAATCTCCTTCATAGTGACTGTTCCCTCGCTTTCCTTCATCATCTGCCTGAAGAAGAACCAGGCGAATAACAGCGCAGTCACCGAGGCTGCCGGCACAATGTAGAATAGTAAATCCATAAAAGTTGATTATTAAACGTAAATATTTGTAACGTTTCGCTCTTTCATATCGAAACTCATAGCTTTCGATTACAAATATAAATAAAATTTTCAGTTATGGACTATATTCATAGAAAAAATTGATCTTCTGCACGAAAAACAGACAGGCCGGCTGAACTGATTCGTTCAACCGGCTTGTCTGAATGTATATTCAGCAGCGTGATTACTCTGCTGCAGGAGTTTCTGCCGGAGCTTCAGCAACCGGAGCCTCTGCCGGTGCCTCGGCAGCCTTCTTCGAACGGCTGCGGCGAGTGGACTTCTTGGCCTCTTTCTTGGCAGGAGCAGTAGCAAGTGCTGCCTCGTTGAAATCAACAAACTCCACAAGAGCCATCTCGGCGCCATCGCCCTGTCTGAAACCTGTGTGGAGGACACGGAGGTATCCGCCTGGACGGTCAGCGATTTTCGGAGCGATAGTACGGAAGAGCTCAGCAACCGCATATTTGTTCTTCAGATAGCTGAAAACGATACGGCGGGAGTGTGTTGAGTCGTCTTTTGACTTGGTTACGAGCGGCTCAACATATGACTTCAGGGCCTTTGCCTTCGCAACTGTTGTGTTTATTCTCTTGTGGAGAATAAGTGAACAGGACATATTAGCGAGAAGAGCCTTGCGGTGAGCGCTCTTGCGGCCAAGGTGGTTGATAGCTTTATTATGCCTCATAATTAAACGTTATTCTTTTTCTTAGGTTCAATATTGTACTTGGTGACATCCATTCCGAACGTGAGTTTCATCTTGTCGAGCATCTGGTCAATCTCGTTGAGCGACTTGCGGCCGAAGTTACGGAATTTCATAAGCTCAGGCCTTGAGTAGGAAACGAGGTCGGCGAGAGTGTCGATCTCAGCAGCTTTCAGACAGTTGTATGCCCTTACAGAAAGGCCGAGGTCTGAAAGTTTGTTGAGAAGGAGATGTCTCATACGGAGTGACTCCTCATCAAGCTCCTTTGAATCCGGTTTGACAGTACTCTCGAGTGCGAGCTTCTTGTCATCGGTGAAGAGTTTGAAGTGGTAGATAAGGATGTTTGCGGCATCCTGAAGGGCAACATTCGGAGTGATTGAACCATCGGTAACAATCTCCAGATTGAGCTTCTCGTAGTCTGTCTTCTGCTCAACACGCCAGTTCTCCACGGTCCAGTTCACCTTGCGGATAGGGGTGTAAATGGCATCTACCGGAATTGTTCCGATAGGAGTGTTCTCATCCCTCTCCTCCTCGGCCGGAACGAATCCGCGGCCCTTGGTGATGGTGATGGAAATCTCGAGTTTCACAGAAGGTTCAAGAGAGCAGATGTGCAGCTCAGGATTGAGCACCTTGAAAGAAGACAATCCTTGAGAGATATCCTCTGCAGTAAACTCCTGTTTACCGCTAATTGTGATATTTGCCACCTCGGAATCCACGGTTTCCACCATTCTTTTGAATCTCACCTGTTTGAGATTCAGAATAATGTCCTGCATTCCCTCGATGACCCCCGGAATGGTGGCGAACTCCTGGTTCACCCCGGAGATACGGATCGAGCTGATAGCAAAACCTTCCAGAGAAGAGAGAAGAATGCGGCGGAGCGCGTTACCGATAGTCTGTCCATAGCCAGGCTCAAGCGGCCTGAACTCGAAACGGCCGACGGTATCAGTGCCTTCGAGCATTATCACCTTATCCGGTTTCTGAAATGCTAAGATTGCCATATTAATTCTTTTTAGGTGTTACTATTACTTAGAGTACAGGTCGACGATAAGCTGCTCGTTGATGTTCTCAGGGATCTCTGTTCTTGCAGGAACGTTGAGGTACTTGCCAGTGAGAGTCTTTGCGTCGAACTCAAGCCAAGAGTATGAGTGCGCTGAAGCGACACTTGCCTGGATCACCTCAAGGCTTCTTGACCTTTCGCGGACAGCAACAACGTCACCTGGTTTGACCTGTGATGAAGGAATGTTGCAAACTGCTCCGTTCACTGTAATGTGGCAATGGAGCACGAGCTGTCTTGCAGCTGCCCTTGTAGGAGCGATACCAAGACGGTAAACAATATTGTCAAGCCTTGACTCAAGAAGGAAGAGAAGGTTCTCACCCTTCTGGCCCTGCATACGGCAGGCTTTCTCGTATGTGTTACGGAACTGTCTCTCAAGAAGACCGTACATATACTTGACTTTCTGCTTCTCCTTAAGCTGATTACCGTAATCGGTAGCTTTTCTTGCGCGCTTTCTGGCAGCGCCGTGCTGTCCTGGAGGGAAGTTTCTCTTCTCGAAATATCTGTCCGCTCCGAAGATAGGCTCGCCAAATTTGCGGGCGATTTTAGTACTTGGTCCAGTATATCTTGCCATAGTAATTAATCATTAAATTAAAATTAAACTTTACGACGGCCTTTTGGTCTGCATCCATTGTGAGGCATTGGAGTCACATCGACAATCTCTGTAACCTCGATACCTGCGTTGGCGATTGTTCTGATCGCGGACTCTCGTCCTGCGCCAGGACCTTTTACATAGACCTTGACTTTGCGGAGGCCTGCGTCGAATGCGGTCTTGGCTGCATCCTCCGCTGCGACCTGCGCTGCGTACGGAGTGTTCTTCTTGGAGCCTCTGAACCCGCTCTTGCCTGCTGAGGACCAGCTGATTACCTGGCCGACATTATTGGTGAGGGAGACAATGACGTTGTTGAAGGTTGATGAAATATGAGCTTCACCAGTTGCCTCAACTTTCACAACTCTCTTCTTTGCTGTTGTTGTTTTCTTTGCCATAATTCATCAAGATTTATTTAGTTGCCTTCTTCTTGTTTGCAACAGTCTTCTTCTTACCCTTTCTTGTGCGGGCATTGTTCTTGGTGCTCTGGCCGCGGACAGGAAGTCCGAGACGATGACGGATTCCCCTGTAGCAACCAATGTCCATCAGACGTTTGATGTTCATCTGGACTGTTGAACGGAGCTCGCCTTCGATTTTGTATTCATTGGCGATGAGTGTACGGATTTTAGCAATCTGCTCGTCGTTCCACTCGTTCACCTTTGTGTCAAAATCGATACCGCACTCCGAGAGAATCTTTCTAGCGGAAGAGCGACCGATTCCGAAGATATAGGTAAGACCTATCTCTCCACGTTTGTTGTTCGGTAAATCAACACCGGCTATTCTTGCCATAATATCTTACTTTATTTTGTTACACTACTGAATATTATCCCTGGCGCATCTTGAACTTAGGGTTCTTCTTGCAGATAACATAAAGGCGACCTTTACGTCTCACGATTTTGCAATCATCGCTGCGCTTTTTGATGGATGTTTTTACTTTCATATCGCGAAAAAATTTATTTGTATCTGAATGAAATCCTTCCTTTAGTTAAATCATAAGGTGACATTTCAACTCTAACCTTGTCACCAAGCAGGATATGGATGAAATTCTGCCTCATCTTTCCTGAGATATGGGCAAGAATCACGTGTCCGTTCTCAAGTTCCACTTTAAACATAGCGTTGGGGAGAGTCTCGACTATCGTCCCGTCCTGCTCAATTGCTGTTTGTTTAGACATCTAAAATACCACTTTAAAATTTAATGTTTCCGTCTTTCTCGATAAAGTCAAAGGTTGAAAGCTGCTCAGCCTTGCCTTTTCGGACAACAACCGTAAGCTCGTAATGCGCCGCGTTCTTGTGGTCCGCCGTGTGTACCGCCCAACCATTTTTAGCAAGATACACACCTCTGCCTCCCGCATTGATCATCGGTTCAATACAAATCACCATTCCATCGACCAGTCTGGTGCCGTGGCCTCTCCTTCCGTAATTCGGAACTCCCGGCTCCTCGTGCATCTTCTTGCCGATTCCGTGGCCTTCCAGTTCTCTCACAACGGAGAAACCGAAAGATTCAGCGTACGACTGTACCGCGTATCCGATATCGCCGATTCTGTTGGAATCCACAGCCTGCTCAATTCCTTTGTACAAAGAGGCTTTGGTCACGTCAAGAAGCTTGCGTGTCTCCGAATCTATCTCCCCGACAGGGAAAGTATAGCAGGAGTCTCCATTATACCCCTTGTACAAAGTTCCAATGTCGCAGGTGACGATGTCGCCCTCCTTGAGGACATAGTCCGACGGAAAACCGTGAACTACCACATCATTCACCGATGCGCATATTGCGGCCGGGAATCCCTCAAAACCCAAGAAGCTTGGAATTGCACCGTGATCACGGATGAAAGTCTCAGCCACCCTATTCAACTCATTAGTTGTCACACCAGGGGCGACAGCCTTACCGACTTCCGCAAGTGTCTTGGACACCAATATTCCGTTCTCGCGGAGCAGCTCTATTTCTTCTTCTGTTTTCGGCTTAAGCATTTTCTTCAGTCTTTATCAGAACTACATTCCGGAACGTCCACTCAGACGACCTGTTTTCATCAATCCGTCATAGTGACGCATAAGCAGATATCCTTCAATCTGCTGGAGGGTGTCAAGGATAACGCCGACGAGAATAAGGAGGGATGTACCTCCGTAGAAGCTCGCAAACTGGTTGTTGACACCGAGAAGCATCGCAAATGCCGGCATAATAGCGATGAGGGCGAGGAAAATTGAACCAGGGAGCGTGACTTTGTCCATAATGTCGTCAATGTACTCCGCAGTCTTCTTTCCAGGCTTGACGCCAGGTATGAACCCGCCGTTCTGCTTCATCTGCTCAGCCATCATATTCGGCTGGACCGTGACAGCTGTGTAGAAATACGTGAAGATAACGACGAGGAATCCGAATATCAGGTTATACCATACTCCGGTATAATTGCTCAATGCAGCTGCAAGACCTCTGGTGGCATCCCATCTCGAGAAGAGGATAGGGAAAAGCATCAGGGCCTGTGCGAAGATGATAGGCATAACGCCGGCAGCGTTTATCTTCAGAGGAAGATAGTTGCGCACTC
Source organism: Bacteroidales bacterium (assembly GCA_029007435.1). GTDB lineage: Bacteria > Bacteroidota > Bacteroidia > Bacteroidales > UBA932 > Cryptobacteroides. The sequence goes on along the minus strand of JAQXHU010000013.1, from coordinate 21,618 downwards.
CACCGTACTGTTTGTTTCCTACTACCCTCTTGGCATACTGGATAGGAATTCTCCTGACAGCCTGCACAAGGGCGATGGCTGCCACAAACACAAAGAAGAGGACTACAAGCTCCACGATGAGGAGGAGAGGTCCGCCGTTTGTGGTGGTGAATTTCTCACCGAGCTCAGCAACAAGGGCGTATGGGAGACGTGCGACGATACCGATCATAATGAGGAGGGAAATACCATTTCCTATACCACGGTCGGTGATGCGCTCGCCAAGCCACATAACGAACATTGAGCCTGAGAGAAGGATGAGTGTGGAAACAAGGTTGAATGTGAAGTTGGACCAGCCGAGCTGGGTCACAGCGACGAATGCCTGTCCGGGAATCTGGTTGTGAATGGCAGCCAGATATGCAGGACACTGGATAGCAAGAATCAGGATTGTCAGGTATCTGGTAATCTGATTCATCTTCCTGCGGCCGCTCTCGCCCTCCATCTGAAGTTTTCTGAAGTAAGGCACGAACATTCCGAGGAGCTGGATAACGATGGATGCCGAGATGTACGGCATCACACCGAGTGCGAAGATAGAGGCGTTACCGAACGCTCCACCAGAGAACATATTCAGGAGGCCTACGAGACCTTCCTGAGTGCTGCTCTGAAGTGACGCGAGCATAGTGGCGTCTATACCAGGAAGCACGATAAAACATCCCAGACGATAAACGAGTACCAAGAGAAGCGTGTAAACGATTCTCTTGCGTAACTCCTCTATCTTGAAGATGTTCTTGATTGTCTCAATAAATTTCTTCATTATTTCTCGGTCTTAGTTGCTTTTCCACCAGCAGCCTCAATCTTTGACACTGCGGACTGAGAGAATGCGTCAGCAGTGATCTCGAGTTTGGCAGTGAGCTCACCGTTGCCGAGAATCTTCACGAGATCCCTGCGGCCGGCAAGTCCAGCCTCTTTGATAGCCTCAAGAGTGATCACTGTAGTTCCGAGCTTCTCGGAGAGCGCCTGGATAGCATCAAGGTTGAGAGCTTTGTACTCTTTCCTGGTAGGGTTGTTGAAGCCGAACTTAGGAAGTCTTCTCTGGATAGGCATCTGGCCACCCTCGAAGCCGACCTTGTGCTCATATCCGGCACGGGCCTGAGCTCCTTTTGTACCACGGGTAGAGGTGCCTCCCTTTCCGGAGCCCTGACCGCGTCCAAGTCTTTTAGTATTGTGTGTAGAACCTTTAGCAGGTTTCAAATTGTGCAAATTCATCTGTAGTTCCTCCGATTAGATTTCTTCAACTGTAACGAGGTGCTGAACCTTTGCAATCATACCTTTGTTGACAGGATTTGCCTCCACCTCAACAGTCTGGTGCATCTTGTGGATGCCGAGAGACCTGAGATTGGCGATCTGCCTTTTGGTAGCGCCGTTCTTGCTGACAACCTGGGTGATTTTATATTTTGCCATAATCTTTCCTCCTGTTAGCCGTTAAACACTTTTGACATAGGAACGCCACGGAGGCCGGCAACAGTATATGCATCCCTCAGCTCAGTCAGGGCGGCTACGGTAGCCTTCACAAGGTTGTGAGGGTTCGATGAGCCCTTTGACTTGGCGAGGACATTCTGGATGCCCACTGACTCGAACACTGCACGCATCGCACCGCCGGCCTTTACACCGGTACCAGGAGCGGCAGGTTTCATAAACACTTCAGCGCCACCGAATTTGGCAATCTGCTCGTGAGGAATTGTAGTGTTGATGATCGGAATCTTGACAAGATTCTTCTTGGCATCCTCCACACCTTTCTGGATAGCAGCTGTCACTTCGTTTGCCTTTCCGAGGCCATAACCTACAACACCATTCTCGTCTCCGACAACCACAATGGCAGCGAAGCGGAAATGACGTCCACCCTTGGTGACTTTAGTTACCCTCTGTATTGAGACGAGTCTGTCTTTCAGTTCAAGATCAGATGTCTTCACTCTTTTAACATTTGTATTTGCCATAATCCCGATTAGAATTTAAGACCGCCTTCACGGGCAGCGTCAGCCAAACATTTAACTCTGCCGTGATAGAGATATCCTCCACGGTCGAAAGCAACCTCGTTGATGCCTTTCTCTATGGCGCGCGCTGCTACAGCCTTTCCGACGATAGCGGCAGCCTCTGATCCGTTCTTGCCCTTGCACTCAGCGGCGAGACCTTTGTCATTGGAAGCGGCGGCTGCGAGTGTCACGCGGGCCTCGTCATCGATAACCTGAGCATATATCTGCTTGTTGCTCCTGAAGACAACGAGACGTGGTCTCTCAGCAGTTCCGTTGACGTGTTTGCGGATACGGTAGTGAATCCTTTTTCTTCTTTCAATTTTTGTCAATGCCATAATCTTTCCTCCTCATTTATTTAGCGGCTGCAGTCTTGCCGGCCTTGCGGCGGAGCTGTTCACCAACGAACTTGATACCCTTGCCCTTATATGGTTCAGGCTTGCGGAGAGAACGGATCTTTGCAGCGACCTGTCCAAGAAGCTGTTTGTCAGCGCTTCTGAGAATAAGCACCGGATTCTCACCTTTCTTCACTGCGGCGGCCTCGGCTTTAATCTCAGCCGGAAGAAGCAGCTGGATGTCGTGTGAATAACCGAGAGCGAAAGTCAGAAGCTGACCTTTCACATCAACACGGTATCCCACACCGACCAGCTCCTGTTTTTTCTCAAAGCCTGTGGACACGCCAACCACCATATTGTGGACAAGAGCGCGGTAAAGACCGTGCATTGAACGATGTCTCGGCTGATCTGTAGGACGGGTGAATTTGACTTCATTTCCCTCCACCGTGATGGTGATATCCGGATCCACTTTCTGTGAAAGCTCTCCGAGAGGGCCTTTAACCTTCACAACGTTGCCAGGGAGCACTTCGAAACTCACCTTGTCCGGAAGGCTTACAGGTAATTTACCAATTCTTGACATTATCAGTTCCTTTTTAAATTAATAAACATAGCATACAATCTCACCGCCCACATTGAGGTCTCTTGCCTCTTTGTCAGTGATAACGCCCTTGGATGTGGAAACGATAGCGATTCCGAGTCCGTTGAGAACTCTCGGCATATCTTTCACGTCAGTGTACTTCCTGAGACCCGGCTTTGAAACACGGACAATCTTCTTGACCGCTGCGACCTTGGTCTGAGGATGGTACTTGAGAGCGATTTTGATAGTGTTGAAAGGAGTTCCTTCAACCACCTTGTAGCTGAGGATGTAGCCTTTATCGCAAAGGATTTTGGTGATGGCGAGCTTCATTTTTGATGAAGGAGCCTCAACAATCCTGTTTCCTGCACTGTACGCATTGCGGATGCGTGTGAGAAAATCTGCAATTGGATCAGTCATTTTTTTGTTGTTTTAGCGAACCGGCGCGTTTGCGCCCGATATCCGATTGTTAATAATAAATGTTATTGTGACTGCCGGAATTCCCCGGCAATTACGCTATGTATGCTATTCAGTTTCCTACCAGCTTGCCTTCTTGACACCCGGGATGAGACCGTTGCTGGCCATCTCGCGGAACTGGATTCTGCTGAGGCCGAAGGCACGCATATATCCTTTAGGACGTCCGGTAAGAGAGCAGCGGTTGTGAAGACGGACAGGAGAGGCGTTCTTTGGGAGCTTGTCAAGAGCAGCCCAGTCTCCGGCCTCTTTGAGAGCCTTCCTTTTCTCGGCGTATTTTGCAACTAATTTCGCGCGTTTTACTTCGCGGGCTTTCATTGATTCTTTTGCCATCTTATTCTCTTTTAGTTGTTATGTTTCTTGAACGGCAGGCCGAATTCCTTGAGAAGCGCATATGCCTCCTCATCTGAATTGGCTGTGGTCACAAATGTGATCTCCATTCCGTGAACACGTGGGTTCTTGTCCATATCAATCTCCGGGAAGATTATCTGCTCTTTGAGACCGAGAGTGTAGTTTCCGTTGCCGTCGAGCTTCTCGGAAATACCGTTGAAGTCGCGGATACGAGGAAGGGACACGCGGATAAGTCTCTCAAGGAACTCATACATCTTCACATTGCGGAGGGTGACTTTGACACCGATAGGCTGGCCCTTGCGGAGGTGGAAGTTGGAGATATCCTTTTTTGAAGAAGTGAGGATAGCCTTCTGGCCTACGATGTTGGAGAGTTCAGCTGCTGCCTCCTCGACAAGTTTCTTGTCGTGTGACTGTCCCTGGGAAGCCTCGCCGACACCCTCGTTGATGGTGATTTTCACGAGCTTAGGAACCTGCATCACAGTGCTGTAAGAGAACTGCTTCATCAGGGCAGGCACAATCTGCTCTTTGTAAACGGTCTTCAGAGTAGGAACGTATCCCGCAGGGATAACCTGCTCTGCCGGTGCATTATTATTCTTCTTTGCCATAACTATTTAATCTCCTCTCCTGATTTTTTAGCATAACGTACCTTCTTGCCGTCCACGAACTTGTATCCTACACGGGTAGGAACCGGCTTGGCTGCGGTGCTTTTCGGGTCGAGCAGCTGGACATTGGAAATGTGGATTCCTGCCTCCTGCTTGATAATGCCGCCCTGAGGAGCCTTTGCATTAGGTTTGGTATGCTTGCTTACCATATTGATACCTTCAACGACAACACGGTCCTTGTCTCTGATGACTGCGAGGACTTTGCCTGTCTTGCCTTTATCATTTCCGGCATTTACATAAACGGTGTCGCCTTTCTTTACGTGAAATTTTTTCATAACTCTTGAAATATTAAAGGACCTCCGGTGCCAGTGAAACGATCTTCATATAATTCTCACGCAACTCCCTGGCAACTGGGCCAAAGATACGTGTGCCTCTCAGCGCTCCCGCATTGTTCAGGAGAACGCAGGCGTACTCGTCGAAACGGATGTATGAGCCATCCGGTCTGCGGATCTCCTTCTTGGTGCGGACTACCACAGCCTTGGAGACTGAGCCTTTCTTGGCATCTCCACCGGAGATTGCACTTTTTACCGCAACGACGATCTTGTCGCCGACTGATGCATAACGGTGACGGGTACCACCCAGAACACGGATGCAAAGAACTTCCTTCGCACCGCTGTTGTCTGCCACCTGTAAACGTGTTTCCTGCTGTATCATCGCTATTTGACTTTTTCTACAATTTCAACTAATCTCCACCTCTTTGTCTTGCTCAGAGGACGGGTTTCCATAATGCGGACTGTATCGCCCTCGCTGCACTCATTCTTCTCATCCTGAGCGACAAATTTGGTAGTCTTGTTAATGAACTTACCATACATAGGATGTTTGCCCTTAGTCTCAACGGCTACGACAATAGTCTTGTCCATCTTATTGCTGACAACGACCCCTATTCTTTCCTTACGAAGATTTCTTTCCATAGAGCGCTCTTATTAGTTCTGTTTTTCTTTTTCAGCGAGGACGGTCATCATACGAGCTATATCCTGCCTGGTTTTCTTAAACTTGGACGTATCCTCTAATGGAGAGACAGCGTGATTGATCCTCATCGTGTCAAGATTTGCTTTCTCCAATGCAATGCGGTCACGTAAATCTGCTACGGACATTTCGCGAACTTCAGATATTTTCATATTCGTCTCCATTAAATTATTCTACATAGTCCCTGCGCACGATGAACTTCGTAGCGACCGGAAGTTTGTTGGCCCCGAGACGCATAGCCTCTTTCGCAATAGCGAGGGAAACACCCTCAGCCTCGAAAAGAATCCTTCCCGGAGTGATAGGGCAGACGTATCCCTGAGGATCACCCTTACCTTTACCCATTCGGGTATCGAGAGGCTTCTTGGTGAACGGCTTGGCAGGGAAAACCCTGATCCAGATCTGTCCCTCACGGTTCATATAACGTGAGATTGCCTGACGGGCAGCCTCAATCTGCTGCGATGTAAGCCAACAATTCTCAAGGGTTTTGATGCCGAAAGAACCGAATGCGAGCTGGTTTCCCCTCTGGGACATGCCTTTCATACGGTTTTTCTGTTCCCTTCTAAACTTTGTTTTCTTTGGTTGTAACATTGCTGTATTACTTTAATAAAATTTCCCAAATTCCCTAAATCTTTGAGAATCAGCTGGTTGGGCGAACTTCTCCTCAATTTTGGGAATGCAAAGTTAGTAAAAATATCTGAAAAACAAACATTTTCTCAAAAATATTTTAACTTTTTCGACGAATTTTTTTAGTAGTCATCATCAACATTTTCAACTACTTACATACACTGATAAAAATTTATAATGCAGTTTTTCGACAAAGCATCACAGCGGAATTCATCTATAACGGAAAGCAGAGTCCGGATTGGGGATAATTATCAAAAATATTATATTTGGAAACTGAATGAGAAGAGCATCCTTCATATTGTCATTTATCGCAGCGGTATTCATCGCCACTGCAGGCGAAGCGCACGCCCAGAGAAAGGAGAGGATGCCGGAGCCGAAACCCTTCCTGGGATACGAAGTTGTGGACGGAGACACGTTGTTCTTCGATGTCCTGAACCCGTCAAGAGTTTACGCGGGGAGGATGAAAGGCAAAGAATGGAGGAAGTTCTACAGACTGGTATGGAATTTCAGCAAGACCTATCCATACGCCCTCGTGGCGAGGAAACTGGTTTCGGAAGTAGACAGCACGATTGAAGGGAACGACTTGAGCCGCAGGCAGAAAGAAAAATACGTGAACAACGTGCAGAAAGAACTGTTCGATGCATTCGAAGAGCCGATGCGGAGTATGACGGTCTCCCAGGGCCAGCTGCTTATGAAGCTGATAGACAGAGAGGTGGGCAAATCATCGTATTCAATCATCAAAGATTACAAAAACGGAATTGCCGCAGGATTCTGGCAGGGAATAGCGAAAATCTTCGGCTCGGACCTGAAAAAGCACTATGACCCGGACGGGGATGACAGCAACGTGGAAGACCTTGTCCGCAAATGGGAAAACGGCGAGTTCCAGGACCTCTACTTCTCAATATTCGGGGAATATCCGAAACGTATCGAGCTGCCATCGAAATACATATAGTGAGCCCCGTCCATCCAGTCCTTCAGCACGACAAGCTCCGCGCCTGACTCAGTCTTCATCCTCACGTCACAGTGAAAATGTCCGAAGACGAAATAGTCAACCTTCCGGTCTTTCTGGAAATCCTCCGCGAACTTGTACAGCGGTTCATCCTTCCCCTTGAAAATGTAGTCATACATCTTCGCCACCCTGCTTTTCTTCGACCAGCCTTTGCCGAACCGGAAAGCAAGATACGGATGCAGCAGGCTGAAAGCGCCCTGCAGGAACCTGTTGCGGAATCCCCACCTCATCATTTTATAGAAAATATGCCCGGGACCGAGTCCGTCACCGTGCCCCATACAGAAAGTCTTCCCGGCGATCTCTGTCACATAAGGCTGCTTCAGGATGCGGATTCCCATCTCCTGGAAATAATGGTAGCACCATATATCGTGATTGCCCTGAAAAAAATAAACCTTCACACCGGCATCCATCAGATCCATCAGCGCCGCAAACACCCTGACATACCCTTTAGGGACAACATCGTGATACTCATACCAGAAATCCCAGATATCACCAAGCATATACAGCGCCTCAGCCCGTTCTTTCGGAATCGAATTGAGAAAAGAGGCGAACCTGGATTCTCTCACGGCCGGATTCTTCACATCGAGACCGAGATGCACGTCTGAAACAAAATAGGTCAAGTCCCTCATACCAATCAAGTGAACATAAATATCAGAAGGGCCGCGACGAGACAATAGATGGCGAAATATGTAAGCTTTGCCTTTTTCACAATGGTTATCATCGCCCTGCAGGAAACCAGGCCGGCAATGAATGCCCCTGCGAATCCAAGCAGCAGGTTACTGAAAGGCAGGGACACCGCCACCTCTCCACCTACGCTGTCCAATATTGTCAGGAACTGCTCCCCGACAATCGGAACGAGAACCATAAGGAATGAGAACTGGGCCATAACATCCCTGCGCACACCGCAGAGAAGGCCGGTGGCGATTGTAGTCCCTGAACGCGAAAGGCCGGGAGCCACGGCGCAGGACTGTCCAAGCCCCACCAAAACAGCCTGGAAAAATGATATTCCGTTCCGATGAATGCCGCAGGATGCGCCGGCAGTTCCTGACTTCCTGAACAACCTCCCCGCATTGTCCGAAAAGAACAGCAGCAAAGCGGTGACTGTCAGGAAAATACCGACAACGAACAGATTGTCTCCGAAAAGTCCTTCCACATTATCCTTGAAGAAAAGGCCGACAACCGCCACAGGAACCATCGATACTATCAGTTTGCAGACATAGTCAGTCTCATCATTGTACCTGAAGCGGAAAAGTCCCTTCAGGATTCTCCATATTGCGGACCAGAACACAATTACAGTGCTCATCACAGTGGCGAAATGCACCGTGACCGTAAAATCCAGAAAACCCTCCGCGTCCACACCGAGGAGCTCACGGAAAATCAAAAGATGCCCGCTGCTGCTGACCGGCAGAAACTCTGTCAGCCCCTGGACAATGCCGAGAATCAGCGCCTGCCACCATTCCATAACCTATTCCTCCCCTGTTTTGTCTTTCTTGTTTCCCTTGTCCATTATTGCGGCTACTTCTATCACTATTCCGCAAAGGATCACTATCGGAGCCGCCACAAGCCGGCGGAAATCAAACATCGCCTCGTTGAAAACAGCAGGATCGTCACTTCCTCCGCCAGTCATAAGAATATAGCCGGCAACCATAACTATGAATCCAGCCACAAGAAGCCTCAGGCCTCTCGGCGTAATCGCCATTTTTCCGTTACCCATAATAAAATCAATAATATAATTCATCCTTGTCCAGCGAGACAAGTTTATTAACCACAAAATAAGTGCTCGTGATGCAGATGACAAGCCCTGACGACACCACTACGCCCATCACGGCAAGAAGCCTCGGCAATGTGAAAATCTCGAAGAGCTGCGAGAATTCCGACCTCACAAAGAAAAGAAGCGCGACCAGCATAAGCAGGGCGATGACTGACGAAAACAGTCCAAGAAAAGCAGCCCTTACAATGAACGGTCCACGTATGAACGCCCTTGTCGCACCGACCAGCTTCATTGTATGGACAGTGAATCTGCGTGCAAACACATTGAGGCGCATTGTGTTGTTGATCAACACAAAAGAAACGAAAAGCATCAATGCGATGAACACCGCGAGAACGAGGGAAATCCTGCCCAGGCTCGAATTCAATGCTTCGACCAGGGATTTCTGGTACACAACCTCTTCCACAGCAGGATGACGCATTATCTCCTTCTCCACAACCTTGAGACTGTCCTCGGACACATAAGACGCATCCAGAGTCACATTGATGGACACCGGTATAGGGGAACTTTCAAACACATTCAGGAAATCGCTCCCAAGGAGTTCCGCCATCTCCTTCTCCCCTCTCGCACGGGTGACCAAATCAGTGGCGCGAACAAACCTCATGGAATCAATGACTGACTGATATTCAGCGGCTTCAGCATCCTTCACCTCCTGCTTCATTATCACTGCCACCTGCACATTCTCCTTGAAATAGTCGGACACACTGCGGGTATTGACCAGCAGCATACTGGCAACCCCCACCAGAAGCAGCACCAGGCTGATGCTGACAACTGAAGAAAGGTATGCGTTCACCAGCCGGCGACGCATAAGAATATTTTCATTTCTCGCCATATTATCCCAAATTGTCCCCAAAGATAGTGATTTATCGAAATATCAAAAAAAATTCTTATCTTTGTTTTTTGATGAACCAATAAAACAATACAAATGGGCGAGAAGATTCTGTTCGTTAATTCAGAGATTTTCCCATACCTTCCTGACAGCCACATTGCGGGCATCGGCAGATTCCTGCCGCAGGGCATCCAGGAAAGAAAAAAGGAAATCAGGTCGTTTATGCCGCGCTACGGCTGTATAAACGAACGCAAAAACCAGCTTCACGAGGTTATCAGGCTGTCAGGAATGAATATCATCATCAACGATGTCGATAGACCTCTCGTGATCAAGGTGGCTTCCATCGCCGCTGCCCGTGTTCAGGTGTATTTCATTGACAATGAAGATTATTTCAAAAGAAAACAGATAGACCGCGACGATGACGGAACTTTTTTCAGCGACAACGGTGAAAGGGCAGTATTCTTCGCACGGGGAGTGATGGAGACCGTGAAGAAACTCAGATGGGCTCCGGACATCATACACTGCCAGGGATGGATCACACAGGTTCTCCCTCTCTATCTCAAGAAAATATACAAAGACGATCCGATATTCGCATCCAGCAAGATTGTTCTTTCGCTATACGACGACACGCCGGAGACATTCCGTCCGGACCTTGCGTCACTTGTCAAATTCGGAGAAATTTCCGACGAAGACATCCCGCTTCTCAAAGATGCCACTGGCATAAATCTTGCTAAAACTGCGGCACAGTATTCTGACGGGATCATAATCGGCTCAGAGAATGTCGATAACGAACTCATTGAATATTGCGGAAGCCTGTCCAAACCTCTGCTCCCGTACAATGCGGAATCCCTGGCGGACGGCTCGTACATTGACGCTTATAACAATTTTTACGAAAGTATTTAGCAGATGAATTTTTCATTCCGATTCGGTCTGACAGCCGCGGCTGCAGCCGGAATCATAATTTCGTCCTGTGTGAACGTGGACAAATCACTTGGCGAGTCCTTCATCCCGGACAACCAGTTATACGACTTGTATACAGCCGAGTTCCCGATAGAAGACATCAGGCAGGAGATGGCAGACAGCCTTTCTGCATACAGTTTGTACAAATTCACCCTTGGAGCAGTCAGGGATGAGACTTTCGGCCTGACGACCAGGGCGGCGGCATTCACCATCGTGCCTGTCAACGACACTCTTGACTACGGAAACCCGGGCACCCAGGTATTCAGGCAGTTCCACTTCTCCGCCGTGGGAGACTCAACATCTTACGACGACTTCAGCCAGGAATTCATACTCCAGAACATAAATGTTTACGAACTGGACAAGCCTATGGACATGAGCAAGTTGAATCCGGGCATTTCCTACACGAAGAAACGCATTACTGACGGGATTCCGGTGTACAACGGCAGAGACTCCCTGTCTTTCAACTTCAGCAAGGAGTTCGGAGAGAAATATATGACCATCACCTCCGCCGACCTGGACACAATTTCAGAATATACCAAACGGTTCCCGGGAATCATACTCAGCACCGACGTTCCTGCAGGCAACGGAGGCCGTATCAATATGTTCAGGCTTCCTATCAGCGTGAGCAGCGGTATGATTTACGGAAGTATGGCCGAACTGAAATTCACTGCCGACTACGGTGACAGGAAACAGGTTGACACATCGTTCATTTTCTACTTCGGCCCTGCACAGATATACGATATGGGCGGAGTAACGGCCACAAGTCCGTCAACATACCCTCAGTTCGCATTTGATATGACCACTCACGAAAGCGAGGGAATGTGCGGCCAGGCCGGTGATAAAATATATATGGAGGGCGGACTCGGAATCAAGCCGGTCATAAAGGCAGCGGGCCTCAGGGAAAAGATGATGGCCGAGATTCTCCAGCACACTGACGACCCTTCATCAGTAGTAGTGAGCAAGGCGACTATCGAAATGCCGTTCGAATTCCCGGACGACTATCTGAAAATCTGCCAGTATCCGATAATGATAAGCCCTACCTGCCGGATAGTGACCGACACGACTGTCACATTCGCCGGAATCACTGACGCAAGCGCTGCGGACGAGAACCAGGGAGACATCAACAGGTCACTGTGCAACTATGCACCGGACATCTCGCACCACGCGCAGGAAATCATCTACCTTGAGGATCTTGGGAAGATCGAGAACTACGATATATGGATGCTTGCAATGGCGAACGAGACCATTTTCTCAGGTTCATCATCATCTTCTTCATCCTCAAGCGATTACCTCGACTACCTGACATACGCGAACTATTACAACAGTATGTACAACGGATACGGATACGGAGGATATGGCTACGGAGGTTACGGCGGCTATGGCTACGACAGCTATTACAATAATTACTATAATCTGATGATGATGCAGTCACTGTATTCATCTTCGTCTTCGAGCAACAGCAATGAGACGACCACTGCGACAATGATGGATTATCACCGGTTCTACCGCTCTATTTTCAACGGTCCGTCTGCCGAGGGCAGAAAGCCGATGTTCAAAATCACTTATGCAATTCCTAAAGCCAAGTATTAGCAAGGTTTACGCAGCAGACATAAACAATAAAATAACCGGGACTTCTTTTGAAGAATGTCCCGGTTCTGTTTTTCAATCGGAGTAAAATATTACTGATTGTTTACTTTGTTCTCAACGTAGTTGACAGCATCGCCGACTGTAGAGATCTGACCACCATCCTCATCAGGAATCTTGATTCCGAATACTCTTTCGAACTCCATAATGAGCTCTACTGTATCGAGAGAATCTGCACCGAGGTCGTTTGTGAAGTTCGCAGTCTCAGTAACCTCTGACTCCTCTGCGCCCAGCTTGTCAACGATGATAGCCTTTACCTGTTTTACGATTTCTTCGTGTGACATAATTGATAATTTATAAGTTTATATTAATACACTCTCAATTATTATTTAGCAAAGTAAGTAAAAATTTCCTTAAAATAAAACTTTTTCGACCAAAAGACAATAAAAATGGCTATTACTTCCCAAAAATTCACTTAAGTGAATATGTTTCAACTTATGAATTGACGCTCCTGCTGAGCCTAATCCAGATACGGAGACCGTTGAGGGAATTCAAAAGATAGAAACAGTATTTAATCACCATCACGACAGTGTAGCTTGAATCAGGCGAAGATGCCGCCTTGCCGGCCCAGAGGCATATGGAGCAGACATTGACCATTATCCAGACCACCCATTGCTCCATATAGGCCAACGACATAAGAACCTGGCCGAGAATGTTCAGCACAAGCACAAGGGCATCGAAAAGTATCACTGTGCGGATAAAGCCTCCGGCCGTCCCGGTATTGCCGCCCACTGCGCACAGAACCAGATATGCAAGCGCAGTTCCCCCGATGAAGGTCCCGGCCAGGGCCGCCCATTGGACAGATGTCAGCCTGCGCGCCTTGACCTTCTCTTTTGCAGTCGCCCCGCGCCTGCGCCACTGCCACCAGCCGACAAACTGCATAGGCAGGAAATAGAATGCGTGCAGTGTGAAATTGCCCCATACAGGCTCTCCGCCAGGACGGATGCTGCTGTCAAATGCCACGACTGATGCTATCGTGACATCTACCAGCCCGAACAGGAAGGTAAGGATATTGCCATTGGCGGACAGTACGGTATTCACAACGCCCATCAGAGCCCCGATGCTGGCGAACACCAGCATAAAACGCCGTGCGTCTGGCTGCTGGAACTTATACACATTGGTGACCACAACAGCCACCATCATACCGATAAGAATAAATGCATTGAACCACAGGTTGAATTTCTTCTCGTCAATCTTCATTGTCATTATCATCATTTAATTGTGAATGAATTCTTTCCGCGAGCTCGCGTTTCCCGAGAAAGCCGGCGAGGTCGTCAACTGAGGCCGAGGCAATCCGGGGGACACTGCCATAATGCAGCAGCAGGCGTTTCTCGGTCTGCTCCCCCACACCTTTAATCTTTGTCAGGGCCGACTCTATCTGGCTCTTGCTCCTCAGACTCCGGTGGAATGTGATTCCGAAACGGTGGGCCTCATCGCGAATCTGCTGAAGCACTTTCAATGCTGATGAATTGCGGTCTATGAACAGCGGATACGGATCTCCCACACGGATGACCTCTTCGAGTCTCTTGGCAAGCCCGACAACTGTAAGTTTCTCTGTCAAACCAAGTTCCGCCAAAGCCTGGTATGCGAAATCCAGCTGGCCCTTGCCTCCGTCAATCACCACAAGCTGGGGCAGGTCGCCAGGAGCTTCTGCAAGCATCCGGGAATACCTGCGGTTGACCACTTCTTTCATAGAGGCATAGTCATTGGCGCCGATAACTGTCTTTATCTTGAATTTGCGGTAATCTTTCTTGGACGGGACTCCGCCACGGAACACAACGCAGGAAGCAACCGGATTGGTGCCCTGGATGTTGGAATTGTCAAAGCATTCTATATGCTCAGGAAGGACTTTCATCCCGATGGCTTTCTGGAGCTCGGTCAGGACCATTGTACGGTACTGGTCAGGGTCAGTGTGCTCTTTCTGGCGGAGGGTATTGAACTGATACTCTTTGGCGTTCCTGGTGCTCAAGGCGAGAATCGCCAGTTTGTCTCCTTTTACAGGAATGCGGAAAGTCACTCCCTCCATCTCGACGTCCGGAAGAAACGGCACGAGCACCTCACCGGCGAGCTTGCCGAATTTGGACTCAATTTCGGCTATGAACTCGCTAAGTACCGCCTCGGGCTCCTCCTCGATATTCATCTTGAAACCGAGATTAAGTGACTGTATCACAGCTCCGGAGCGGACTCTCATAAAGTTACCGAAAGATTCTCCGGCATCGGTCACAAGAGAGAACACATCGACATTGGTGTCCGTTGCAGAAGTGATGACCGACTTGGAATAATGCTGCTGGAGTGAATCAGCCTTGTCCTTAAAGAACTGCGCCTGTTCGAAATCCAGCCTGTCCGCCGCCTCGCGCATCAGACGCTTGTAATGTTGGATAATCTCACTGGCTCCGCCTTTGAGGAGACTGACAATCTCATCCACATCAGCATTGTAGTCAGCTACAGACACTTTGCCTATGCAGCATCCGGCGCATCGGCCTATATGGAAATCCAGGCACGGCCTGAACTTTCCCCGAAGGACGGCATCTGAAGTAATCTTGTGCTTGCAGGAGCGCAGCTTGTAATTCTCCGCAAAAAATTCGAGCAGATTCCTGGCGTGGAAAACCGAACTGTACGGGCCGAAATAACGGTTTCCCTTGACAATCCTCCTTGTCAGGAATATTTTCGGAAATTCATCTCCGGTGATGCATATCCAGGGATAGGTCTTGGAATCCTTCAGAAGAATATTGTATCTGGGCTTGTACTGCTTGATAAGATTGTTCTCAAGCAGAAGGGCGTCAGCCTCGGTGTCCACCACGGAATACTGGGCATCGGCTATTTTGGACACAAGTATCCTGGTCTTCACATTGAGTCTCTCCGGAGGAACGAAATACTGTGCCACTCTCTTGTGCAGATCTTTCGCCTTGCCCACATATATCACAATCCCCTCGGAGTCATAGTATCTGTAAACTCCGGGGGAATGTGGAAACAATGCTATTTTCTCTTTTACAGTCAAGCGCTATTTTACGTATTTCGATACTTCCTCAGCTATGCCCTCTCCCCTGAGGCCTCTCTTCACGATAGTTCCGTCAGGGCCGAAGAGGATGATGTGAGGGATGCCCATAATACCGTAAATGTCAGTAGGAACACTCTGTGCGTCAACTATCTGGTTCCAGTTAACGCCATAGACTTTTGCGGTATCTACAGTAGCCTGAGGTTTGTCCCACACAGCGACACTGACGACATCGAAGTCATTGCCTTTGAACTTGTTGTATGCGGCCTTGACGTAAGGAATCTCCATCTTGCAAGGGCGGCACCAAGAAGCCCAGAAATCCACAAGCACATATTTTCCTTTGCCTACATAGTCAGAAAGACTGGCCTGTGCTCCATCCGGCTGGGCGACAGTGAAATCTGTGAACATTTTGCCCTCGGCAGTATTTCTGCGTGCGGCGATTCCCTCCTGAAGCCTTTGGACGAAAGGAAGTTTTACAATAGCAGTGTCAAGGGTGGAAATGAGGGAGTCCAGAGACTCATCCTCAAATTCATAGTAAATCTGCCGGAGAGCCGATACGCCCACAGCGTTGTTTCTGTTAGCGGCTATAGCTTCCAGATTGAAGTTCTTGAATTTCTCGATGAACGAATCATAATACTCTTCCTGGAGTCTGTCCTTCTCCTCGTCGGAGATGCCTGTGCTGTCAGCCAGCGAACGCATCGTAGAACGCATCTCGCTTATATACTCGTCTGTGCGCGCATTATATTCCGCGAATCTTGAATTCACTGATTTTGATGGTTTTGCTGACTCGGTCAGGATATTGCTTCCGGCGATTTTCACTGTAAGGACTGTACCGTCCGATATGAAATTGCCTCCGGACACACCGGCTTCGACGCTTCCGACATTGACAAGGTCAACAGGGAGTTCACAGGAGAATTCTGAGTTCTTGAGCGCTATGAGGGTGTCAATACCCTGGGAACGCAATACGATGTGGACACTTTCGGGAGCGTCCGGACCGGTAAATGAGCCTTTGAGAACAGTATTGCCGGAATTCGGGGTGCAGGCAACTGCTACAGCGGCCATCGCACAGACAATGATTTTATTCATATCAAAATTGTAATAGACTGTAAAATTAAGTAATTATCCTGATTCATCCAAGAATCAGAATGCATACTTGTAAGCTACGCCCAGGGTGAAGTTCCAGGCCGGCCGGTAGAATATGCAGTAAACAGGGTTGCCTGAAATATCAGTAATGACATTTCCGGACTCATCCTTGTATTTTTTGAGATTCCCCGACTTGCTGGCGTCTATATCCTTCTCATACACATAGTCTGCCAGAATGTAAAAATCGAAAGAATTCCTGGAATCCAGCTTCCATTCAATGCCGGGCTGGAGCCTTACTCTGTTGATATATACATCATTATAAGAAATATTATCTCCTGGGACAGCGGTATATTCCGGAGCGCTGTAATGCACAGCATTCAATGTATTCCGCAGCTCGACTGAGAAATAAGGCTCAACCGGACGGTTGGCGAAGTCATATGACACTTTCAGCCTGCTCCTTAAAACAAATGCGTTGCGTGGATTCTGATAGACATTCATTTCGCCTGTCCTGTGAGTCAGCTGGAAGCGCTCCCTCAGATTGAACTTGACATTGCCGACCCGGTATGAGCCGATGAGGTCAATTGACGCCCTGTGGCGCAGATCCCATCCCCAGCGGTCAGCATCACTGTCGAATTTGTGGAGATTCATCAGAGTGTAGCTGATACCCGCCTTGAAATAAGGACAGAACTTGTAGCTGAGACCGAGCGTCGTATAGAAACGGTCCACTGAGGTCAGATTGTCCTTAAGCCTGAATTCCTCGGACAGGCCGATATGCAGGCCACGCACAATCCTTTTGTCAAGTTCCACGGACATCCTTGCCCTGAAATCCGTATCAATATCCTCATTCACCTGCGCCAAGGCAGTGAATGTGGACGCACAGAGTATTGTTGTAATTATTAATTTTCTCATAGCCAAAGAATTAATCACGACTTCAAATTTCATTGAAATCTTTTTCCCGAACAATTGTATTTATGGTATTGGACTCTCCGTACGGAAGCATATAGGTAACTTTCAGCCAGGCGGCATCGCGCAGAAAATCCACGTGTCCGATTTCCAGGAATTCTACTTTCAGCCCGAGACGTTTCTCCAAATCCGCAAGAAGTTCCGCTCTCCGTTCAGGAACAATATTCTCAATCCTGTCATACAGCACGATTTTGGTGGTCAGCCGGCCCTTGCCCCTGCGCCACAACAGGCGTTCCATAACATACAGAAGGCCCATCAGCAACATATTGGCTATAACCAGCTCCGCATATGAGATATTCAGAGCGAGGCCGTTGATTACAGCCACAGTGATGATGACGAAAAGGTACGTCATCTCACGGACAGGAACCGTTTCGGTCCTGTACCTTATCACTCCGAATATCGCGAACAGTCCGAGAGTCAGGCCAATCTGCAGTTTCACGCTCTCCATAAGGAATATAAGCAGGAACATTGCGGAGGCGAAAGACATAAATGTCAGGCAGTACTCTTTCCTGCCGTTTCGCCGGCGGTATATCAGATATACTATCACCCAGCTGACCAGCAGGTTGAACGCAAAGCGCAGGAGCAAGTGGTATAGATTGGTGGCCTCCAAAAGAGGCACGCCGAGAAATGTTGTTCCATTGGTGACTTCGTAACCAAATTCCTCGGCGATGGAGGGATCGAAGTCCGGCATCTGTTGCATCATCTTTTCAATAATTTAGTATTTGTAAGTTTCTCAATCATCCTGATTTTTGTAATGAAACGGGACCGTCTGACTGATGGTTCGGTCAGTACTGTACCTACACAGTATTTACTAATTCTCAATGGTTTGACTCTCAAATCAAGCAATATGCCCTTAATGTCGGAACGGCAGTAACCGTCCTGTTTCAGTTCAATGATCACAGCCTCTCCAAGCTCAGCCGACACGCCTGTCCTGAGATTCCGGAAACGCAGATCCATATCCACAGTCAAGCGTTCAGTACGGGCATTGTTGACAAGAGTTATTCGCCTGAACCCCGTAGCAGTGGACGGGAAGAGCGCCGCAGGGGCAAAAGCCGATTTGGATTCTATGAATCTTGACGCCGCATCATCGGCTGAAAAAGACATAAACTCCGCGTCAGGAATCTCTATGCGTTTCTTCTTTGTACGGCCGTGATTGTTTTTGCGCTTGACTTCCAAGAATGTGCCTCCTGTGGAAAGATAACGCCTGGTACGGATTTTCTGTCTCGTGAGTCTGCGATTGTGATGGTCATAATACATCTGGTAACCACCTGTGTCATAATACATTGTATCATAGCCGCATATTCTCTCGCCACCCGTTTCCAGCACTCTGTACAATTGCGAGGCCCTGTCAATGACAGAGGCCAGCACAGCCTTCGTAGTGAGGTACTTGGTGTCAACCCTGTTCATCAGCTTGATGGCGTCCATCTCCTCAAGACTGATTCCGCTCATTGATTCCAAAATGGCTTCCATCGTCAAGGCTCGGCGAAAACATACTCGAATACTTTGACGGACTGAAGCTTGCCATTCGGGGCATAATTGTATTGTTTCTTCTTGGTCCCGTCAGAGTTCCACTCATATTTGCGGATTCTGACCGGCTTGTTGCGGTCATCATACTCCACTTCCCTGGAAACTCTCCCGTTTTCCCCGTATTCCAGTGTTTCTCTCCATTTCTGTCCGTATGAAGCATATTCTATCTCCTCCACTTTACGGCCCTGGGAGTCATACGTGGTCTGCCTGTCAAGCCACCTTGTTTTTGTTCTGGCGTCTGTATTCCATTCTTTCACAACAAGATTGCGCCTGGCATCACGTTTGGCCAGCGTTGCAGGATCAAGTTCCTGGGCTGTCATCGCAAACCCGCACATCAAAACTGCAAACAAAGCGATAATCGTCCTTTTCATAAATGTTCACTTTCAAAATTAATCTTCATCCAAGCCCCTACTTGCTCGTCAATGAGGAAGTGGCTGTGAATGAGTTGGACACAGAGGCTGTGCCTCCGGTATAATAATATGTTCCCCAGAGGGATGTTGAGCCGGAAGGAGCAGACGTTCCGGACATTCCGTATTTATATGTGTTTCCGCTCTTCAGTTCAGGGGCAGTGATATAGGTGCAGCGGCTTGTGACAGATTTCGGGGCGTATGCGGAAAATATCACATTGCCGGAAGCATCAGTTAGAGTGAAATACCCCTGCGTAACTGAAAATGAGCTCAGTTTCAGAACAGGAACCGAACAGGACGGAGAGCCGGATGCCCCCATCGACGAACCCGCTGTGGTGAAAAGCGTTCCTCCCGATATTGTTATTCTGGAAGCATTGTCGCAGTCAAGAGACTCTTCTGTGTAACTGTGTGCGAACAATGCGCCGCTCTTTATGAGAAGCGAGCCTGTCTTGCCGTAGTTGGAATCCACAGCATCATTATTTGTAGCAACTGCAAGCACATTGGCTCCATCAATAACAATCTGACCGGCTGAGTTTATTGCGTCATCATAAGTGTTGAGATAGATGTTTCCGCCTTCGAGCAATATCGAATTGGCTGTCGCTGATTTACTCTCGATTCCTTCGGCGCCTGAGCCAGAAGTGGTTATGGTAATGTCGCCTCCATTCACAGTGACTGTTCCTGAGGCTTTGACTGCTTTGGGTTTGGAAGATCCTGAGGTAGTCGTGCCTCCTCCCTGTCCCGGTCTTCCACCTCCCGGACCAGAAGAAGAACCGCCGTAAGATGAACCGCTTGTTGCAATTTTCATCACAGGACCGCCTTCAGCTGTTCCAATCACTATATTCATACCGGCATTGTCATCGCTTCCCGCCTTGATGCCTTTTCCAGCCTGTCCTGTGCTTGAAAGATCAAGGTTTCCTCCAAGAATGCTCAGATTGCCATCCGATTTGATGCAGCAGGCGCTTGAAACGTCAGCGGTAGAAGCATCATAATAGGCTGCACCTGATGTTGTTATATCAATATCGCCTCCATTTATGACTACGTCCAAGTCACTTTTTATACCCTTTCCTGCATCTCCTGAAGCAGAAAAGTCTATCTTGCCTGAATTGACGTAAATCGACATATCTGCTTTAAGGCATTTGCCGTCAAGCGCGGTGGCTCTTGCATACAGACAGCCTCCGTTTATCTTGACACCGAAAAGTTCTTCGTCATCACCCTTGGCGTGCAGGCAGTTTGCGGCAGCCGACTCGACTGCAAGTGTCACTCCGGGACGGGTGTAGAGATAACCGTCAGTGCAGAGCCCGTGCTTGTATTTTCCATTGAGCACAAGGCAGCCGCTTCCGCTGAAGATAAGATTTGCCTCACTGAAGAATGCGGCCTTCCTGTCCTCTGTAGATGAAGAGGCTCCGGCAATATAGTACGAATCATCGGAATAGGCGGCAGCATCGGTTATTCTGTTCACTGAGCCATCAGGCATATGTACAAAGACCCTCTTATGCTGCTGGATATTGATGGCAGGTCCTTTTGTGGAAGCAAGATCTAGTCCACACAATGCGAGCCGGCTCTTTTTGGTCCCATAAAGTTTGAATGAACCGTCTGAAGAACTGCCTTTCAAGATGACGCAGACATTGGAAACGGAGTTTGTCTCAAGGTCAATTGTAACGTGTGCGCCCGAAACATTGCTGATAATCTTGTCGTTAGTCTTTGTCACAGAAGCTGTTGAGCCATCGTATATCACTGTGACTATATCATTCCAGGTGCAAGCCTCCCAGTAGATGTCAGAATCTGAACCAGCAATATCAGAAGCAGAATCGTCAGCTTTTGGGCCTGTCCAGGCAGCGACTCCAGTATAAACAGTCTCGTCTCCGACAGTGACAGGGCCTTCAAGACCTCCTCCGCCAGTGTTCTGATTGTCATCTGTTTCACCTTGCTTAGGATCTTCATCACCGGTATCTTCTCCAGAAGACGTATTACCGTTCTGATTATTATCCTCGTCGCCAGATATGATTTCACTTTCGTTTTTCTCTGACTTCCACGGAGTGTCGTCTTTACAGGACAATATTGTCATTGAAAGCGCAACTAACGCTGCCAGCAATGTAAATCCAGTCCTCATAACTTGATAATCAATAAATAACAATAACTCCAATGTATAAACATACAACAGTAAAGGTATTTATTAATTTTGAATTTCACAAGAAATATCAAATGTGGTTTCCTGATCGCCCCCTTGAAAAGGGGGTCGCGAGGATTTAAAAAGGCCGGAGGGGAAATATAAAAAAACGCCCCCGGAACTTGTCCGGAGGCGTCTCGAAGAACGGCGGCTGCCTACTCTCCCAACTGGTGGGTCAGTACCATCGGCGTTCGCGGGCTTAACTTCTCTGTTCGGGATGGGAAGAGGTGGGTCCCCGCGGCTATGGCCACCGCAGTATATAACCTGAGAGAGATCT
>JAQXHU010000012.1 GCA_029007435.1 Bacteroidales bacterium | reverse complement strand
ACTGTCATGACGACAGCTATCTTCAAACTACTTTTTTCCATATACAAAATACCTCAACAGTATCTTCAGCCTTTTAGTAAATGACAACCTGTCATACTCATCGATTCTTGAATAGAAGAAGTCGAAATAGAACACCTCATCATAGAATGGCGATTTTCTATAGTACTCCCACCAAATATCAAAATTTGCACAATAGGATTTCCATGGCTTATAGCCGTTATAATGAAGAGTACCGCAATCCTTTGCCTTTCTTATATCCGCATTATCATATTTTCCTGATATGGCCTCCGGTTCTTTCTCAAGATAATAGAAAAGCTGGTCAGTCATATTATACATATACGGAAGAATCTTGATATGACCGCGGCATGAGATATTCAGAATATCTTGATCCTGATATCTGAGCTTCTTCGAAGCAAGTTGTTTGAAAACACCCGTCATAGACTCCTCACGCAACTTTGCAGAATTCAGGATGATAAAGCCAGACTGAATATAATCCCCAACCTCCAAGCCTTCCACTGAAGATAAGTACTCATATCCATCACGACTCAGACACAAGCCTAAATCATACGTAGCTCCGATATAATAGTCGTGCAAATCTTCCGAATACAACTCCGACAGATCTGTCCTGAAAATCACATCAACATCAGAATATATTATCTTGTCATATTCCGGGATAACCTCAGGAATCAAAAGCCTGTAGTATGCCGGCGTAGTGATACCTCTGATTTCGAAAGCACCATCGAAGTCATTTCCGATTTCCCGATAATGAATCTTGCAATTATGGTAATAGTCCGGAATTCTGTCCAAGCCGGATTTGTCAATTCCATGTTTGGCAGAATGCAAGATATAGATGTCATAGAAAGTATCCGCTTTTGCATTCATCATCAGGGAAGAAATACAAACACAAGCCGGAAGAACCAGATTGTTGTCAAAAGCGAAAGCAATAGGTACTACATTCATTTTGTCACTCTCGGTATTGTCCTGTAAACGTCACTGCCAAGTAAGGATATCGCTTCCCGGAGCGCAGAAAACTTAATCTTGAAAAATCCCCCTTGTAGTTTCACAATTGAAATCATTAATGAGAAGGCATGATAATAGATAATGCATACTATACTCCAAAGTTTCATGAGGGCACTTTTTTCAGGGCTATAGATGAATCTATGCCAAAAAATAGTCTTGAAATAAGTATCACAGAAAACTCTCGTTTTTTCTTTGGCCGAATCTTTCAATGTAGATCCGGCATCAAGATGTATTATTCCGCTATCAAAGGAGGTAAGCACTTTATAACCTTTAAGATACATCTTGTAGAACAATGCCTGGTCTTCTCCCAGCGCATACGGCATATCATCAAGCCATTCTTCTTCCTCAAATTTACAATCAATGAAAGTAGACTTCCTGCAGAAGAAACAAGGTCCTGCATTAGTCTGGGAAAGATATACTGGGCGTTCTGGATGTGCATTGTATGAATAGCCTCCGGTTCTCATTACCTTGTAAGCCCATTTTCCGTCATCATTTCTGGCGCGCATCCTTCCGGAGACAGCCATCAAAAACGCAGACATCTTCGATCTTTCAGCATTAGGGAACACATCCGGAGATATCACATCAGCATCAGAGTCCGTCATCTCATTGTAGAGCGTGGCCACAGCATTATCTGGAAGAAATACATCGTCATCAAGAAAAAGGATATACTCCGTATCAACCTCATCATAAGGAAGCGCTCGCTGGGCAACCATCCCTTTCTTTACATACACATACCTCTCAATCCCTACAGTCTCCTTAGGAATCGGGTATCCCTCAGCGATATACACGATTATCTGCTTCGGCTTTACAGTTTGAGAGACAAGAGAATCAAGCAGTTTCTGATATTTCTCCCCGGCCTTCCCAAGTGTCCGGATTACTGCAGTATACTCCATAACCTATCTACCCAATAACATTCTAAGTTTGTCTATCGCCACCACAAGAGGTTGTAAATGATGAGTCATCATCCATGCAAGAATCTTGACCTTGGTATTCACGAATGGGCAAGACCACATATCGCGCCTTCCATCTTTATAAAGTTCATGAAACCTGTCAAGGTCTGCCGGATTCAACAAGAGTTCTTGCGCAGATTTCAAGACGCGCCAATTCATCACTGTTTTATAATCAGCATATACGTTCTGCTCTTTAAAGAACCGGATAATGTCTTGATATGCCCATTGTTCATCCAGTTCAGTACGCTTATTCAAATTGTGCATCACAGAAGAAGATCTCTGGCGATAGTTGTATAACGGAATACTTACGTGTACTACCCTGTTCGCAAAAAAGCATAGTCTTACCATTAAGTGAAAATCTTCGCAATAAGTTATCTCTGTCGGACTATATATACGATTCTGCGAATATATTCTTCGCCTGACTATACTGCCCCATGCGGTAGTCCATACAGAAGAGATATAGTTTTTTAATGAAAATTCACCACCTACAACTAACCAATCAAGAGCACTATTTGGTCTACTATCATTATCTGAAACCATCAAAAAATCGCCAAATACGATATCTGCACTTTGTTTATCGCCAGCCGCCACTAACACTTTCAATATCTCTGAGTCTATCCAATCATCTCCATCCAAATGCATTATCCATTCTCCTGTTGCTATATTTAGCCCGGCATTTCTTGCGCTCGTCAAACCACCGTTAGGTTTATGAATGACTCTTATGCGATTATCTGCTTTTGCATAATTATCACAAATATCACCCGAATCATCAGTACTCCCATCATCAACCAGAATTAGTTCAAAGTCATCATAGGTTTGATTTATAACGCTTTCTATACATTCTGGAAGAAATCTGGATACATTATAAATTGGAACTATGACTGATACTGTAGGATTCATCATTACACATAGAAAATATTACTGAAATCTTCGGATTGCCCACGGCAAGATTTTCTTCAGTTCGTCCTCGGTAAGACCGGTTACATCAAGGATAAAGTCAAAAGCAGCTCACATTATTGCATGAATATTTGCTCTTTTGGTACTCCTATTACGCCTTATACCCATTGCACCTTTTTCCAATAACAATCTATTGCCAAGCGCGGATTCAGGATAGTCTGCATATACAGGAACATACAATGGCTTCTTATCTTCGAGCGCCCGCAATCCGGCATCGAGGCTACCACCTGTCTGTCCGGCTTCGATTACGACCATTGCATTACTCAATCCAATAATCGTATTATTCCTATTCATTGCCCTGCTCACCGACCATTTATCCTTAGGAAGATATTCACTGATGACAAGCACACGGTTCCAGTCCCATACATCTTTCAACTCTTGTCGCACATAGAAAGAGCTGATACCGTTTGGCAAAACTATAATCGTGCTTCCGCCAGCCTGCAAAGCCGTATAATGAACTTCTTTATCTACACCTTGCGCATAGCCGCTGACAATGCTCACGTCTTGCTCTTGCGACAACTGTTCCACACAGTCACGTGTCACGGCAATACCTTTCTCCGACACCTTTCTTGAACCGCTGAATCCCACCTTCCTGTTCGCCAGTAGCTGAACATTACCAACCATAGACAACACCGGGGGTGCATTCAGTTTCAACAAATCCTTCAACATCGCAGGGTAATTCTGATCCAGCACCGTATAAAACAAAACATCAAGGCTCTTTATCTTTAACCCTTCTACCGTCTCATATTGCGAGAAAAATTCTGCCTTTTGTTCGGTACTAAGTACAGACAAAAGCCAGTCCTCAAGTTTCAACATTGAGCCAAATTGTTGTGAATAGGACAACAATTCTTTATTGGTGCGCGCTACACCAATACCTTTTATTTTCATAAAGCTATAAATAGCCTGTACGTCCCTTATTTCACACATGCTCTTGCCCTGATATTATCATCTGTTCCTTAACGACTTCACCAAACACAAGCCATAAACCTTTCCTGCTCCAGCCTCTTTCAGCCTCATCGCCACATATTGTAATGTAATACCCGACATATACAAATCATCCACCAACACGATATCTTTCCCTCCAAGATTCAAACCATCAGCTATTGTCAGGCCAGAATGCTTCAGAATCTCCAGTTTATCTGCCCCGTCAGCATTCTTCAGACTCTCGGTCTTTGTTGACCATACAAGACTGTTCGAAATATCCTCTCCATTAAAACGAGTCAGTTTCTCGATTATTTTTATTGGTAAATTCTTCTCTCCGGCCTTTGTAGGAGGCACTGCACATATAAATGCAGCATTGGAATAGAGCGGATTCTTAACCATGAACTCATCTACTATCTCCACAAGCTGGTTTATAGCCTCCTGATCATTGTCATATTTTGCACTTTTCTCCAGCTGCCCTATACAAGTATGGGTCTCTCCATCAGATTCGAAGTTCAGCGACAAAGCGACTGAAACATCCAGTAAATCTCTTAGGAATACGACACTCGAGTACGCCTCTATAAATAACTTTACTTTCCCAAATTCTGCTGGAGAAAGCTTTTTGTAATAGTTGCCTTTGATCGATTTTCTGAGCGTCACACCAGTTTGTTCTTTCAACAAAGGCCCTATTGAGTCTACAAACGGCACTGTTATCATATCATCACCATCGTCCGTCTTCCACAGAGCATGGGTCTGTATGCGGGAAAAACATATTCTTTTGGCATTTTTATCCTCTAAAAAGTTATGTATTTCCTCTTCCGAAATAGCTTTCGGTCCAAACAGATAGGTGAAGATTCCTACGTTCATATTGCTAGTTGTCAACAAAATTGTTCCAGACGCACCGCGCATCTGCTGCAGCAAAGCTATGACACGTTTTCCGTTCTTCCTACGATTTGTGGCTTTTCCAACCGAAAGAAATCAACTTTATATCTTTTTTAAATTCTTTAAGAATCTTGGACTTTCGCTTTATATGACATCTAATTCGATATTAAATTACCCAATGCATTAATTATACGTATATTGTACATAAAAATATCTCTCTAAAGTAATACAGCATTGGCTAATCAGATAATCATCCTATCAATTATCAATGGCAACAACGATTTGATTAAGATATTCCTGATCATCGCATTCATCAAAGACGCGCCCTTCTGGTATCTCGTTTATATATTTACCTGACACAGAGACTTTTTTCGTCGCGTGCCTCAAGAACCATTCGTATTCTATATCTACATGTCCGATATCAATTGCCCAATAACCATGTGAGTACAGCTCATATGCTAAAACTGTTGCAGTATGCCCTAACGCTATCAAAAAGAGCTTTTCTTTTGGCTGTCTTAAAGCTTCTGATAATATCTCATTATATTTATCAAAAGCATCTGTTGTTGGACATAGGATTCTTACTATTGAGGCTGCATTTTCAAACAAATCATTTCCCACTCCCAAACGACTATTCTTGCCCTCTATTATACATAACTCTTTCCCCGCCCATATTGTTTTTAATAAATTAACGTATTGTTGAAAATCCGAACGCCGATGGTTCAAATAGAAACGGGTAAAGCAAGAATTCAAGTAAAGGTAATCCTTTTTCAACAGCGTTTGGAATCTTTTAATGTCTAAAATTACAAATCTTTCCCAAAATACCCTTTCTACTCCTATATAATCTTTAGTACTTAATATACTATATGGTATAGCGACTTTGAAATCTTCTTTAGGACCAGAATCAAGAATGCGTTTTAATTTTATTGCTAATTCTTGCTTATATTTCTGAAAGGAATTGATATAAAAATTATCACTCGTTCCACCAGACAAAAGATGATAAATCATAGCCATCTCTCCATCTCCAAATCTACTGACAGAGCACCTATGAGAAATAATATACTTTACCGTTCTTGGAGAATCCAGGATAGAAAACTGTTTCCGTGCGGGAGCACTCCATATATATTTTATTCTGTAAAACGGAGTGTATATTATTCTCCAACAAAATAGTTTAATATTTTCAGGGAAAAACCACTTCATACGTTTCAAACTAAAGCATGCTTCAAATAATTCAATGATTCTTGCCTCAACCGATTCAATTCATATGGAGTACTATCTATATGAGGCACAAATACTTTACAAATGATTTGGCCATCATTATCTAATAATTCTTCCTCAGTTATTGTGGTAAAGGATTTCAATAATGATTGTAATCTTGCATTACCTCGTTTTTCGTTCCGGCATATTACAAATTTCTTATTGAATAATATAGAAAAGACCGAAGCATGAAAAGAATCAGTTATTACTATTTCTGCGTTGATAATCTCCTGTAACCATGACTCTATTGAATAGTCCGCTTCACGCTTAAGCAATCCAAATGCCTTTTCTATCCTTTCAGTCAAATCAGTAGTATAATTAGATTTGTCCATAACATAGCTGAATAATGTGCGGCTAGAACGGAATGAATCTGGACAATCAATCAGACCTTTATATTCAGAAGCATCTAGAAGCATAGTCGGATCTAAAACATGACAGGCTTTACAAGACAAAAATTTATCACATAACACAACTCCTGAATCTTCCCGCACGGACACATAATCAAATATACTGACTAATTGTCTGCATTGTGCCGTTTGAAGTTCAGTAAACTCCCACTCACCTGTTCCGAAAGATGCGGCATATGACACCCGTTTAATTTCCATTTTACGAGCAAATTGAAGAAAAGCATCTTGAATCTGTCCATAAAAATATATAGGGCGCCATACCTGATCACTTCCGACTATAATTGCATCTATAGGCCATTTACAAACTTGAGAATAATTATCTACATACTCATACTTTATTCTGGCATCGACGAAACGCTGAATCGTATTAAAAAAATGCTTTTCATAAAGAAAATCAGTTGTCGACCAGTATAATATTTTTTTTGCACATCTTCTTAAAAGTCTATATGGATGCAAAAACAAATTAAATCGTCCATATCCACGCTTCCGAATAACAATCGCAGAATGGCCCATCTTTTCCAAGGCTTTCTGCAATGCATATGCCTGTAAAATCCCCCCATAATTTGTATGCAGTGGCAGTGTAAGAATTGCTATTCTCATAAAGAACAATTAAATAATCCTCTAAAAACTTTCAAAATACGCCAGTAAAAAACATAGACGTATCGTTGAAAATACTCAAGAATGAAAAAGTTTCATGACCCTTCTAACAATTTTAAAACAAATGTTATTCCCAAAAACTATAATAGATTTAGAATCAAGCTTACGCGTTTTAATAATCTTTCGAAATAAGTAGGCTCTATATTTGGGTTTCCTCGAAGAATAGAAATAAGAAGAGTTATAATTCAAAGGTAGTGACGGATTCATTTGTCTATAATGAACATCTTTCTTCGGAAAATAAGCCTTCCCTTTATCTGAATTTATAAGAACAAGACTGCACCCTCCATCATCATCGAACTCCGGCATCAACTTTTCAATCCCCCAGAAATCCCCTAGAGTGATATCACTGCCCGATTTCCCGGATTTTGCTGGGCAATCATAGCAAGACGGGCGTAGTATGACATTTTCAAGGAATAGTCTGAAAAAAGCATTTTCCGTAAAAGATTCTCTAAACTCTTCTACGGATTGAGAAACCGAATTTTTTGCCGACTTAAAGTCGGCGATACGGATTGAGAAACCGAATTTTTTCCAGCCATCAGTTTTATCTCTAAATGAAATGTCCTGGATCCCAGGAATTTCATCTAGGGATTGAACCGTATTTTTTCCAGCACCGCACTTCGTGCGGAGTAATTCATCCAGATACAATCTCCAAACTTTGGGGCTTGGCACTCCGTGGCAAATTACATCCACCGTCAAAAGATTATCATAATCTCTTCCCAGATACTTCTTCAAACCGGCAACCTGGCATGGTGTACCGGAATACAATACCTGACGTCCTTTTTCAAGAAAATCCTTAGCCTGTGAGAATGTGTTTCCCACAACACTCTGCATATACTTAGAGCCTCTTAGCCTCACCAATGACTTTTTATCATCAACAAATATATGCTCGGCTTCCCATCTTTCATTGAGTGCTGAACCGAAAACCACTCCTCCTTTATCTATCACCGATTCAGCAAGGAGACTGAATATCCCTCCTGAGCTGCTTGACTTCCTGATAGTATCATCCTGAGCCTTTGCCGCAAAAGCAAGTGACGGATTCACAGGCTCGTTCTGATTCATTTCCGGACATACCCGCTCGCACAAACCACAATCAATACAGATTTCTGCATTAACTTCAGGATACAGGAATCCTTCCTGGTCTTCCATCATTGAAATACAATGTTTGGGGCATTTCTGCGCACAAGCGGAACATCCGCAGCATCTATTTTTCTCTACAATATTAACCACGGATTCGGATGAATACTGAACGGGCTTTACCAATGATAAAATTCCTCTCATCATTGGAGCATCCTATATACAAAACTGAAAGAAGTACTGTCACAACACTGGCAAATCCCACCACAAGGAACCGCTGCCACCCGAATGGCATTGAAAGGTGTAGGAAGAAAGGCAGAATCACCGCTACTGCCGTCACTATGGTGACATTTACAAGCACGTATCTGATGAAATGCGGAATCGACAGGCCGGCTATCTTCCGCAGGAAGAGCAGACGGGCAAAAAGGCAGGCGATATCCACCAATACTGCAACTATATATGTTGACTCCGGCTTCATTCCGAGTTTCAAGCATACATACGACAGAGGGAAGTTCAGCATCAATATACCGCCTACAACAATCTGATAGTTTCTTATCTTGCCGGTAGCATTCTGTAAATTTATCAATGTGTTGGACAATGTTCCTATTAATGAAAGCATCAACGTAAGGCGAACAAAGTCAACACTGTGTTCCGGGAAATGGCCAAGCCAGATTCCGAGTATGAACTCTGTTTCCAGCAGTATCGGCACTGCGAAGAACAATATGATATAAAACGAAAACCGCGAACCGCGCTCCACGAGGGAGTGAGCATATTTCAAATCACCGGCAGCATAAAGCTTTGTTATCTGAGGATTTAGGGCGGTCATAAAATTCGAGGCAAAGGATGTGACTGCTACATTTACTGAACCGGCTATACCTCTTGCGGCATTCAGAACGGGGCCGACGAACACATTATATAGAAGATTGACACCCTGATCTTTCAGAAGCCCGGCTGTACAGCCGATAAAATTCCAGGTTGCAAATGCCCCCATTTCAGAGAAGACCTTCTTGTCGAAAATGAATGATATCCTGCATTCCTCGAAACTGCGTCTGCAATAGAACAGATATATTCCCTGCATTATCAGGCCAAGTAGCATTACAAGTACGGAATACACTATCAACCTGTCAGAAACCCAGGAACAATAAGCAATGATCAGGACGATGAACAATCTTGCAATAATCTCAAATATACCGAAGAATGCGAAAACTCCCATCTTCTCGTGAGAGACTATCGAGGCACTGAACGGGACTGACAGGAGCCCGAACACAAAAGAAACTATTGAGGCCTGGAAGACGACTTCAGCAGCATCCATCCTTTCTGCCGGAATCGTCATCTTGTGATGCAGAAACCAAATTCCAAGTGTCTCGGACAACAAGACGACGATTATAGCAAGCGCTATCTGAATCAATATTGATGTTGAGAAGACTCTGCTCAGTTTCTCCTTGTTGCCTGTTCCCAGTTCAAAAGTAAGGAAACGGCTGACTGAGGATGAAAGAGAGGCGGATATCAGCGAGAACATTGAAACAAATCCGCCGACGGCCCCATATATTCCGTAATCCTCGACTCCTAACGCATTGAGCAGGACTCTGGAGGTATATAGCGATACCAGCATCCCGAAGAGCATCCGCACATAGAGCATCAGCGTGTTTTTCGCGATGCGGCGGTTGTTGGCGGAATGGTCTGCCATCATATTTGTCTCAGTATTCTCTTTCTGCATCAAATCTACAAGGTTTTCAGCTGCTATCTTATTGAAAAAAATCTTTGTTATTTTCAAATACATTTATAACTTTGCATCAGATATGAGATGCAACACTGGGAGATAAGCGCCCCAGAACGTTGAAAAACAAAAACAGAGCATTTATTCGTTTTTCGGATGGATGCTCTTTTTATATCCTACCTCCGGCGATTTCTGCCGAAAAGCCGGGACCAGAAGCCGGGGCGGGGCTGAGGGGCGAGCGGGTGGCCGGTGGCGGAGAGGTATTCTTCGTAAGTCCAATGGTTGGTGACCATGTCGTAAATCACGCCCCAGTCCGGGAGACCTCCGAGATTGCGGTCGTCAATGTAGAGGTCCGCCTTGATCTTGCGGGATTTTTTCACCGTCTCATCGTCATAATCCTCAGGATGGTTCGAATTCACAGCATAAAATTCCAGACCCCTGGAACTGCAGAAATCGAGAGCCTCCCGAAGCAGTCTTCCCTCGCGGGCCGTCCACAGAATCAATATGTTGCGTTCTTCCTGCAATCTCTTCAATGTGTCAATCGCGAAAGGTATCTCCCTGCCTATCTCAGGATAACGGTGCTCCACTATGGTCCCGTCAAAATCAACTGCGATTATCATAACTCATTCTCATTTCTGTCTGGAAGCACTTGAATCAGATCCGGATGGACAGACGCAAGCGCCACCGCTATGACTCCCTCAATCTGTATCACAAGCCGGCGGTCACGGGCCCCTTTCACTTTGATGAAGATGCCCTCACGCCCTTCCATCGGGCCGGCTTTGACACGGACCCTCGTTCCTTTCGAGAGGTTCAGCTCTTCAGGCTTGAAAAACAGCAGAGACTCGTCATAATCCGCCGTGGCGGCGATGAACTGCCTCATCTGATCCTCCGGAACGATGATTTTCTTCCCGGACCGCTTGTCAACCATATACTGGAGAAAAGTGATTCCGGACCAGGTCTTGAAATTTTGGATAACTGAAGGCCTTGCATAGACGAAAATCAGGTTGCGGATAACTGGAACAAGTTTCTTTTTGCGTTTTGAGCTGTCTATAACCCATTTTTTGGGAATATAGTTTTCAATGCCCTCATCATCAAGGAGTTTCTTTGCAAGAAATTCCCTTCTATACGTGACACGCATCGCAAACCATACGCTGTCTTCCTCTTTCATATCCGTATTTTAAGGGTAATAGACACTACTTCGGGGCTTGAAATCCACGATAAAACCCTGAATTTCAATAACTTGCAGACTTCCGTCCTTACATTGCATATATTTCAGGGGTATACAGGAGAAGTGAATCTTTATACTGGTCAAAAGCTCCTATCTACCTCATTTTCATATAACAACAGACAAATCTACAACTATTTTTAATATATTCAAAAATAATTTCGGTTCATTTTAGTTACATTTTATACATTCAGGGCTCATTTAAGCACCCCCCCCCATTAAAATATTGACAATCAACACATTGAACAATCATACCCAGAATAAGGTCCCGAAACCGTATTGATGAAAAAATTTTGCAGGAGAAAAAATTACACAAAAGGACAAGAATTGTGACAAAAATGTCAATATTTTGGTAAAATCCGATTTATTGTGGCAATTTTAAGAGAATATTCAGAATCTGAATGGGTATTGAATGGGTAGATTAATCACGTTTATGATTGATTTTTGATATGAATAAGTTACATTTGCAGTGTTAAACTGATTCCTATGAGCATTGGAGAGTGCGACATACCTCTGTTCAGCCTTGCGGCGTGTTACAGTCTTATCATCACAAGTGTGGTGTGCGGCTGCATCAGATGGTTCCATATGTGCCGGCCATTCGGAGACGACGGAATCTATTTCTATCCGGCAAGAAAAATTGTAGCATCCTACTTCTTTTCATCTTTGCTGCTTATCCCTTACCTTGTCAACTGGGACAGTCCTGACACCTGGCTGTTCGCGAAGAGCTATTACCTGATTCTCTTCCCGTCACTGTTCGCCTTAGGATTCAGAAGTTATTTCTTCGGCCTGACAAAAGACTGGGTGACAAAATATATTATAATATCGGCCATTCCGGCAGCTGTAATCTGCGCTCTTTTCGCATTGGCCTGCATAGGAGGGGACTTCACTGAAAGATGGCATAAAACTGCTGTGCTCCTGATTGTCGCATCGTTCATAACTCTCACAGTGACAATGTCTTTTGTAATCAGGAATCTCGTTGTGAAAATCAACCGTCACCAGCAGGAAGAGTATTCGAGCGAGGAGGATTTCCCTATTCATTTCGCAAAAGGTCTTTTGGCCCTGCCCGGATCTTTATGCCTAATCTATCTGATAGTGTTCATCAGCGACAGCAGGACCGCATTCGGTGTATTCAACATATTCATATCAATTTTTGAGGTGGTTTTCCTGCTTGTCATCCTTCATCCGCACAAGAAGTACAGCTGTGACAGGAAAGAGACTGGTGAATATCAGGAGCTGAGAGATGAAACGTCTGACAGACAGAGCGATACAATTCCGGAATATATGAAAGACCGGCTGGAAGAACAAATCCGCGAGGCTGTAGAGGACGGGCTGCTGTTTTTAGATTCAACGCTTAACAAGAGCGTGCTGGCGAAGAGTTTGGGAACTAACCGGACTTATCTGTCGATTGTTTTCAGGGACAGGTTCGTCTCTTTTTATTCATACGTGAACACACTCCGGATTGAATATGCGATGAATTACCAGAAAGAACATCCGGATGCCACCAAGAATGAAATAGCTTCGTCGAGCGGTTTCGGCTCGACGAAGACATATCAAAGAATCAGGTCACTGTACGAATCCGGTGAGCTGCGATAAGCCGCACCGGTCTCTACTATCTGGTCAAAATCTTGACAATCAATGCAGAAGTAGGCTTTACAGTGAATCGGAGGCGGTTGTCCCCGGCTTTTGTCCAGGTGCCGTTCCAAGGTTCTGAAGAATTGATGGAAGCCCCGCCCAGTGTCGCAGTGAGAGAAAGCGGGTCGTTGTCCGGAGCCGAAAGTTCAAGAGTCTCAACCCCGGCGATGCCTTTGTCAATATTCACTGATACAGTCGCTTCTGCGGCATTCTCACCATACTCCTTGTTAATCAGCGTGACATATACAGCCTCATCGTTCCTGACGGCATAAGCTGTGACGTTCAGTCCATTAGCATTCTTCATCCTGAGCGGCTGCACATATCCGTCGGAGCTCAGCTTGAACGCCGTGTAGCCGTAACCTACCGGATTTACAATGATGTCGCCCGTTTTTTTGTCCATACCTATCGGGGCGTTGAGCACCCACTGCTTGTTGTGGAAATTCACTCCGGCGCATTTATGCTCCGACCACCAGTGCATATAGTCAAGAGAGAACAGGGCTGTGATGAAACTGTTGCTGCCTCCCTCGCATCCGCTGCTGAAACTGTTCGACTCAGCAAGCCTGTATGGGAATCCGTCATTCATCACAGGCACTGCAATAGCCTCGTACAGAGCAGGATATTCCTTCTCCGGCCAGGATGCGGAAAGCACCCTCTCAACCATCTGTTCCGGATTGAGTTTCAGGGCGACGACATCCTGTCCGACGTAGTTGTGGGTATAGATGGCCTTTAGCAGGCCGGAATCCTTCAGGTCATCGGCGAAATTGACAGTCCAGGTCTTGCCCTCCCAGCCGGTGTCCTTCGCCCCTGTCACAGGGTAGTTGGAACCGGTGTTCGGGCCGGCGAACACAGCCTGCGGAACAGCCTCCTTTATCTCTTTGGCGAATCTCAGCCATTTGTCCCTGTAGGTCGGATAGTCCACAATCTCGGGGTCTTCCCTGTGGTAGGAGTTCCAGTCAGGCTCATTGCCGACCGAGAAACAGTCCAGAAGGTCGCTGTAATTGTCCCAGATATATTTGGCAATCCCGATGTTATGGGCGTTGTCGCCGTTAAGAAGTTTGAATGAATACACTATTTTTACGCCCGCCTTTTTGGCAAAGGCGAAAAGATGGTCTATGTCATTGAATGTAGGCTCGGTCTGGTTCATGTCCACGGAGCCGCCCCCGACTCTCAGATGTTTGATTCCGAGGGTCTCGAAGACCTGGAGAGTCTGGGGATTGTCATCGCTGAAGAAATGCCCGCTGTATTTGCGGAATCCCCCGTTCCCTACCCTCAGGGAGCCGGTCTCCACGCTGAGACCGATAAAGTCTGACGGAATCAGGTCTCCGGCCTCGTCCGTATTGATTGTCAAACTGATATCCGCTCCGCTGCACCCTGCCAGGATGCAGGGAACAGCGATAAGAAAATGCCAAATCCTATTCATCATTACTCGCTTTCAGTCTCGTCCGCAGGTTTTGAAATATTGAATGTCATAATGACCACAGACTTGTCCTCTACGAGCTCAAGGCCGTCCACCTTGATGCGGATCGGGAGAGCGTATTTCTGGGGAACATTGTACTCACCGGTGAGGGCATAGATTGCGGAAGGGTTGTAAGTGACAGCGAACTCGGCGTTCAGGTCATCAGAGCCGAGAGAAAACACAGTCTGCCCGATAGTATAACAACTCTCGGGAAGCATCTCGTAATTCGTGCTGTTATACTCGTTGTATTCAGTCAGGGCGAGCTCGTCAACTTCGTATGTCACAACGCATTCCGAAGGAAGCAGGCCGCTCTTCGTGGCCCAGGCGGTAGCTGTGGCCGAGGTCTTGTCGGAAGTGGAGGAATATACCTCTACACCGTTCCTGACAAGATATACTTTGCTTGGCAGCAGGCCGTCCTCGCGATGGTCGGCGCACGATGTCGCAAATGCGAAGATGCTGCAGAACAACAGTGTATATAATATCTTTTTCATACGTTCAACTACTTATTAATAATTAAATGATTCTGTTATCACCAGCCCGGAGCCTGCTCGATATTGCGGTTCTTGTTCAGCTCGGTCATATTGATAGGCCAGAGATAGTTCTTGTCCTCCCATACCCTCTGTGACGGGCTGCCATAGACGGAATAGATACGTTTGTAGAATGACCAGGTTCCGCTGCTTGCCTGGGAGGCGTTCCGAGGACGTCCCATAGGGAAGCCTGTTGTGGAATACACATTCATACCCCAGCAGTCAATATTCGTGATGTGGCATACCTGCCAGCGGCGGCAGTCGAAATACCTGTTGCCCTCAAGAGCGAGCTCCACCATACGCTCGTGGCGCAGATATTTTCTCGCCTCGCCCTGGCTTGTCGTCACCTCCGGATAAACTTCCTCGATATCCGGAAGACCTGCGCGTTCGCGGATCTTGTTCCAGTATGTCCAGATATCAGGGTTGCTGAGGTCTCCAATTTCAATCAATGCCTCCACATAGTTGAGATAAATCTCGTTCAGGCGGATGATTGGATATACCATCGGCTGGCACCATCCGGCAGCTGTTCCGAGTTTAGGATTGATATCGCGGGTGGTGTATTTCCTCTGGCAGTAGCCGGTGGCGGTGCAACGGATTTTTCCGCTGTAAGTGAAGTTCATCTCCACATAATTGCTGTTGCTGATATTAGGCAGCAATTCTTTCAGCTTGCCGTTGCCTGAAGGGACTCCGTAAGGATAGTACAATGCATTGTAGGCGATGTCGATATAGAAACGCGGCTCACGGTTGCGGTACATCTTGGCAATTGAGCGGTCTTTGTCAACAGTTCCGTCGAAAGGATGCTCATATTTGTTGAAATAACCTGCGAGTTTGTCATTGACAGGATAGTCATTCAGGACTTCGAAGTAATAATCGTTGTTGTCAGCGCTGTTCACATCCTTGCATACGCGCGGGTCCTTGATAGGGAACTCACCTCCGTTCGTACACTCGATTCCGGCTGTAACCCCGTCATAGTCACCGACTTTGGTAGCGTCACGGTAGCCGGTGATAGGATATACTCCGTTATCCATCGCATAAGCGTCCACAAGCCTCTGGGAAGGATTGATACCGCCCCAGCAGTTGTTGTTGATATTGGTGGAAAGGAGACGCTGGAACCAGGCCTGGTCGCTGATTGTGCGGGCGAGGATGGTCTCTTTGTTGTATTTCTCGGCGAATGCATCGTAGAGGGATTTGTACGGATTGATTGTGCCGTCGCTCTCGCGCACTACTGTCAGTTCATAGGCGTTGCCGCTGCCTGCAAGCTGATAGTCAATCACTGCCTTGGCCGCATCGGCAGCGAGTTTCCATTTGTTCGCGTCATAAGTTGTAGGAATGAGGTCCTTGCCGTCCTTCACACTTTTCCAGCCCTCGAACATAGACTTGCCCTTCGGGTTCATCAGCTGGCTGGCGGAGTAAAGCAGCACCTGTGACTTGATGGCGAGGGCAGCTCCAGGAGTGAGACGGCCCATCTCGGCTGCCGGCATCACTGTCTTGAGGTTAGGAGCAACTGCATCAAGCTCGTCGCATACAAACTGCACGCACTCCTCCCAGGTATTCCTGCTCGGGTATGTCCTGAGGTAGTCAGCATTAGGGTCGGTTACATCCCAGTCGGTCGGGACGAGAACCACCGGTCCGTAGAGACGCATCAGCTGCCAGTAGCAATATGCGCGGAGGCAGCGTGCCTCATTGTAATAGAAATTGCGTTCTTCCTCAGTGATGTCGTCACAAAGGTGGATGTACTGCATAAAATATGTGCACTCCCTGATTCCCTTGTAGAGGTTGGCCCACTTGTCATAAGGGATGTTGCTGGTGTTCCAGGAGTTGTTGTTTATCTTGTTTATCTGGTGGTTGAATCCGTTGTCGGCTTCGTCAGATCCCGGAACCCAAGGCTCTCCAGTGGCGTCGTTGCCTGCCGATGTCTGGGTAGGCTTCGGCATAAAACTGTATATCCTGGCGACATACTTCATCGCTGTCTGCTTTTTCGAGAAGATTTCCTCCGGAGTCGTCGGGATGTCCAACGGCTGCATATCCAGGTAGTTGTCGCAGGAAGTCAACATTATCAGCAGTAATGTCGCTATTGTTATCGCTTTTTTCATACTTGTCAATTTATATGAAGAGTTTCAACTGATTACTCGAATGAAATATTGAATCCGAAAGTGATTGTACGGGATGGCGGATAAGCGTTTCCGCCATAGCGTCCGTCAGCGGTGGCCTTGCCGGCTCCAAGTTCAGGATCGAAGAGCTTGAATCCGGAGAAGGTGAGCAGGTTGTAGCCTGTGACGTAGAATCTCAGGGCGGAAATTCTTGCCTTCTTTGTGCATCTTGAAGGAAGCGTGTAGCCGACAGTGGCGTTCTTCAGGCGGAGATAAGACACGTCCCTCTGCCAGAATGTGGAGCGGTACTGGTTGTTGTTCACGCTGTTGAGCTCGGAGACTCGCGGATAGGTGGCATTCGGGTCAGGATTGTCCAGAGTCCACATATTGTTGTAAACCTCTTTGTAGAA
Source organism: Bacteroidales bacterium (assembly GCA_029007435.1). Classification (GTDB taxonomy): domain Bacteria; phylum Bacteroidota; class Bacteroidia; order Bacteroidales; family UBA932; genus Cryptobacteroides. The sequence continues at coordinate 15,821 of JAQXHU010000012.1, read as the reverse complement.
ACCTGACATATAAGGGTCTCCTGAAGAGAACGGTTTCACTGCCGGTCCGTCGAGGAACATAGTCACATTGCCTGTGCCCTGGAAGAATACTGACACGTCGATGCTCTTCCACTGGACTGATGCTCCGAAGCCGTAAGTGATTTCAGGGAGCCAGGAGCGTCCGATAGGAACGTAGTCGTTCTCGTCAATCCTGCCGTCTCCATTGACATCCTTGTACTTGATGTCGCCGACACGTACAAGTCCTGAAGGTACAGGGCTGTTGTCAATCTCGTCCTGTGACTGGAAGAGGCCGAGAGCCACGAGACCGGTCTGCTGTCCAATCGGTTTGCCGCGCATGTCACGGTAAGGATAGATGGACGGAGCCTCGGCGTTCTCGATCACCTCAGAGCGGTTGAACGTGAAGTTGCCGCGGAGCGAGACTGTGAAGTCTCCGAATCGGCGGGAACCGTTGACATCCACATCGACTCCCCTGTTCTTGGTCTCGCCGAAGTTCAGGTAAGGAGCGGAGTTGATACCCCAGGAGTCTGACATCTGCTTGTACTGCAAGAAGATACCTGTTCTGTGGTCCTGGAAGTAGCTGGCCTGGACATCAATGAAATTGAACAGGGAGAACTCTACTCCGGCATCGAGTTTCCTGGATTTCTCCCAGCCCACATCAGGGTTGGCGGCGTCTCCGACGCGGATTGCATTGTATGTATTGTATGTGCCGTTTCCGAACATATATGAGCCTTCCTCAACGAAAGTTCCATTGTAGATGAACCTTCTGTTTCCTCCGATGTTGTCATTTCCGACAGTACCGTAGGAAGCGCGGAGTTTGAGCTTGTTCACGACTTTCTTGGCTGGCTGGAAGAATTTTTCCTCGGAGATTCTCCAGCCCGCGGCGATTGAAGGGAAGAAGCCGAAACGTTTGCCCGGGGAGAAGTTCTCGGAACCGTTGTAACCGAAGTTGCCTTCGAGGTAATATCTGTTGTCATAGCCGTAGGTCACACGGCCTGCGATACCCTGGGTCCTGTAAGGGATTGAGAGGTTGATGTCTCCGGCCTGCACATTCTTCCTCGACTTGAGGTTGAACATAAAGAGTCCGCCCAGAGAGTGCTTGTTGAAATCCCTGTTATATACAAGGGAAGACTCGAAGTAGAATACCTTGTCACCTGTGCTGGACTTGCTGTAAACCATCTGGCTGTTGCCGGTGCGCACGCGTTCAAGTATGAGGTTTCCTTCCTCGTCACGGCCGTTGGCGATGAACATTTCAGGTTCGTTGCCATAGTTGAGACGGGATGTATTGATGGCGTCATAAGACACTTTGGCATTGAACATCAATCCTTTCAATGATTCAGTGATTCCGCCGAAGTCCTGGGTGATCCCGATGAGGGACTGGGCGTTGGTGGTATAGTACTCCCTGAAACCGGACTGGGTGATGAGGTTGTACGGGTTGTTTCCGGCCGATGAGCCCTTGCATACAGCCAGCGAGCCGTCAGAGAATCTCATCGGAACTGCATTAGGGCTGACGATGTAGGCACTCTGCCAGATGTAGTCCATATCGGTATTAGGAGTCGTCTTCACCTCATAGATGGTGGAAAGGTTCACATTGAGGGTGGTGGAAGGGGTGACTTTCACATCCACATTGGAGCGGAAATTGAACTTGTCATAGTCCACGTTGGTGTCCCAGCGGTTCATATCGTCCACTTTGTAGATACCTCCCTCGTGATAGTAAGCTCCTGACACATAGTATTTCACAATATCTCCACCGCCGCTGATGCTGGCGTTCGCCTTCTGATTCGAAGTGAGATTCTTGAAGAGTCCGTCAATCCAGTTCACGTTAGGATAGAGGTCCGGATCAGCGCCTGACCTGTACATATCGAGAGTGGCGGCGTCATAGTAGTCATAGCCGTGATTGAGACGATAGTCGGAGTTGTAAGTCTCGGCAAGTTCGATTGAATTCACGAATTCAGGAATCTTTGTCGGCTGCACAACACCCACTTCGGCATTCACCGAAATCTTCGGGGCGCCTTTCTCTCCGCCTTTGGTGGTGATGAGGATAACGCCGTTGGCACCTCGCACACCATAGAGGGCTGTTGCAGTGGCGTCCTTCAATACCGAGAAGCTGGCGATGTCGTTCACGTCCACAAGGTCAAGGTTGCGCTCGATGCCGTCAACCAGCACGAGCGGCGAACGTGACTCGGCGTTAAGGGAACTGATACCGCGGATCCAGAACTGGGAACCTTCGCCAGGCTCACCGGAACTCTGCACGGAAATCACACCCGCAACCTGTCCTGCGAGGCTCGTACTGAGCTGGGCTGTAGGCAGTTTCAAGTTCTCAATCTTCGGGCTTGATATCGCACCGATGACAGATTCCTTCTTCTGTGTACCGAAGGCGACTGTCACCACCTCGCTCAACATTTCCGAGGACTCTTTCAGGACGAAGTTGACAACGTCCTGTTTGTCAACGACTATTTCCTGCTGGTCGTAGCCGAGAACTGAACATACCAATATCACCGGTTTGCTGGAATTGTATGTAAGCTCGAACTTTCCGTCAATGTCAGTGGTGACTCCGACGGTGGCGTCTTTGATATACACGCCGGCTCCGACTACAGGTTCATTGAATGTCGCGTCAGTGACTGTACCCGTTACTGTTCTTTTGGTGCCGGTCTGCGCGGATGCTGTCCACGGGGAACCGGCTGCAAGCAGTATCGCAGCCATCAACCAGGCGAGATTGACTGCGAAATTCTTACTTAGTCTGTCAATAAAATTTTTCATTTGGCTATAGTTATTAATATAGTTTAATTAAGGTTATGTGAGAAGACAATATTGTTATCAGTAATAATCTGCCCGACTCTTTCCGGTTCCCAGTTTCAGAGCTTCTGAAAGGCGGAGAGCTCGTCCTGGAAATGGGACCTGAGCCGAATCACTCCTGGGGTATAGAGGAGTGAGAATTATTTCATAAATGCCTTTACAACCATAATCTGCTTGCCGGAATCATTGATTATCCGGTAAGAGCCGGCCGCTGCTGAAATCACAAGGGATTCAGCATAGGTAAGATGGAAAGTCATACCTCCGGCTGTTACCACGGTCGCAGAGGTTCCTTCCACGAGATTGAGGGCGTGGCACTTGCCTTCAGTCTTGACTTCTACCTCAGTGTCAATCACATAGCGATGCACATCGTATGAATGGTTCTTGTGTGTCGGCAGGTGCCAGAGCTCCCAGCCGTCGCCTTTTTCCATCAGTGAAGGATGAGAGACGAACTCTTCAGCGATGCGTTTTCCCTTGCGGTCGAAATACAGATTGGCCATAGCCCTGTCAATGTTCAGGGGTCTCGGACGGCCGTCAAGGTCAAGCGCCATCCAGTCGTACATCTTGAACGTGAAGATATAAGGTGTCGTGCTTATCTCGAGCACGAGATTGTTTCTTCCTGAGCTGTGAAGTGTTCCCGGAGGGATGAGATACAGAGCGTGTTTCTCCGAAGGTTCGGAATTTATATATTTCTCCACGTCAAGCGGTGTCGCAGTATCGTGACTCTTCTTCAATGCAGCCTCAAATTCCCCAGGCACAATGTCTTCCTTGAATCCGAGATAGACTTCGGCCCCAGGTTTCGAATCGAGGATGTAATATGTCTCCTCCTGGGTGAGCACCTCTCCGAAGTTCTTCTGTATGAACTCCTTCCTCGGATGGCACTGAATCGAGAGATTGCCGCCGTCGAAATTGTCCAGATAGTCCAGGCGGATCGGGAATTCGTCCCCGTATTCGGCATAGCACTCCTTGCCGACAACATTCTCTCCGGCCTCGTACATCACTGTATCGAACGAGAGCTCAAGCATTTTGCCGTCTCCGCCGAAGATTATGCCGTTCTCCGGAACAATCAGTTCGAATGACCAGGCATAATTCCTGACATCCTGTGGCAGTTCTTTTATGAACTCCTTGATGCGCTGCCCACCCCAGGCGCCGGGCTCGAACCAGGGGCGTACCCTGAATCCGTTTCTTGCCAGTTTTTCCAGGCCCTCGCGGATTACTGGGCCCTCAGCCCAGGTTATCGCGGTCTCTCTCTGCGCATCGACGAAGATGTCAACTTTCGGAAGCAATGCCTTCTTGTGCTTGTTAAGCACCACCCAGTCAATGAAATAGAAACGCTTGTACATTTTCTTCGGGGCATCCGGAGCGGCCGCGCCAAGGTTCTTGATGCTGGCAGCCCTGGCCCTGAACTGTATCTCGTTCTTTGGAATGTCAAGGTATATCACAGTCCCCTCCCAGCCGGCAAGGGCGGCGCCCGGTCCGTATATGATATTGAGCTGGACTGACTTGTCAGGCCTGATCGCCTCCAGGCTGTCTTTCTCGAAGAAGTCAGCGAGAGAGAGTTTCGCGCGGAATCCGAAAATCGGGTCATCCCCGCCGAGGTACGGCTCAATCAGTTTGTCAATCTCTTCAGGAGACTTCATCGCGGCGCCCGCATTCCACCACAATGCGGCGATTCCCATATCAGTCAGGGCCTTGTTGAGTTCTGCGACAAATGTGTCAAACATCACGCCCACATAGCCGTCCACGATTACCGTGCCGCATCCTGAAATGCGTCTTGCAAGTTCTTCATAGTCCGAAGACACTGTCCCGTCTCCAAGGTCGTGTAGCGGATAGATATCATATTCTCCAGCGCCCGGATTCTTCTTCTCTACAGGAATAATTTTCTGAGTTGTCTTTCTTATCTCCGACATCATTATTGTATTTTATATTTTACTGGAAATCCGCTATTTGCGGAACAAGGACGCAGCTCCGAGCATCGCCGCCCTGTCGAGCAGGGCTGAAGTGCGGACATCCACATCGCAGCCAAGATGCTTCAGCCCCTCATTGAGCGGAGCCGAGAAATAAGGATAGGCCCGGGAGATATTGCCGCCGATAACCAGCGTTTTTCCGCCGAATCTGGCCAGCACAGGTGCAAGGAACGAGGCCAGACGTTCGCCGTATTCGCGGAAAAGCGTCCTCGCCGATTCTTCCTGCTCATAAACTTCCGCCACCTGCTTCGCACCTGCCACTTTCTTTCCGGTGAGCTCGAAATACCTTTTGACAACCCATCTGGTGGAGAATGCATCATCGGCGATTCCTCCCTCGAAAGGCAGATGGTAAACCCAGCCGTGTGCCGGGACATCAGGAGAATCCACAATCAGTTCGCCATCAGCCACAAAGCCTGAACCGAATCCGGTTCCAAGCGTCACGGCGAGCACCCTGTCAGAACCCGCAGCCGCGCCGTACAGTGACTCACCCAAGGCAAATGCCGAAGCATCATTGACATAGCGCATTTCAGGCCTGCGGGACTTCAGTGCGATGAACGAGCCCAAAGTCTCCCTGACATCCAGGCCGTAAACACCGGCATATTTGCCCACTCCGCTGATAAGTGAAATACCCCTGTCATAATCGAATGGTCCCGGGAAGGCGAAACCGACACGGTTCACTTCCCCGTCAAAAACGGACATTGTTCCCAGGACATTACCGGCCCAGGCTGATACTACAGGCAGCGCATTGGCAGAACTGTCCACGGGTGTCGTGACAGGCTCGGTGCAGAGAACCCCTTTCTCAATATCAATCACTGCGGAGCAGATATGTGATCCGCCCACGTCAACACCAATAACGAAATTGTCGTTCATAGTTTACAGAAATAATATCCAAACAATCTCAATATATGTATGAACATATAATTTCTGCAAATATAGATATTTGTTTTGAATTTGCAAATTAAGGTATGACAGAATGCATAGTTATCTTTCCAGCCGTGAATATTGTATCAACATACATCCACGGCTTTTTCATTACTGCAAAGGAAACGGCAGAATGAGTACCGGTCTCAAAGCACTTTGCGTTTGGAGACGGTAGGGACGAATTCTTTGAGATAGAAAGGCTCGAAATAGGCTGTGTCCTCAAAAAGCGATGCGGCGAGCTTCTTCTCCGCAGGCACAAGCATCGAAGACGCCTCCGGGCAGATCTGGGCGAAATAGGCGGAAGGAGACAAGATCACTGATGAGCATTTGGCCGCCCCGTCTCCGACAAAGAGCACAGGTCCTTCATCAAGCAGATCGGCATAGCTGCCGGAATCAATGATTTTCGGCTCGATTTCAGAAATCATCCGTCCGTCAGGAGTATAGACGGCCGTATAGACCTCCATCCTGCGGGCGTCAATCATAGGAACCACATACTTGCAACCTTCCGGCAGGAGATTATGTGCGGCCGCCTGCCAGACGAGCACCTCCAAAGAGCTTATCGCCAGAAGCGGGATACCCGAGCCGAAACACAGTCCTTTGGCAGTGGACACGCCGACCCGCAGACCGGTATAGGAACCAGGCCCCATACTTACACATACAGCGTCGCAATCCTTTACCTTAAGACCCTGCTCATCAAGCATTTCCTTTACGAAAGGAGCCGTCAGGGAAGCGTGGCGCCTCTCCGCATCCTTCCTTTCGGACACAATCTTGCCGTCAATGGACAGCGCCGTCGAACACAATGCGGTGGAAGTTTCTATATAAATGATCTTGGACATATCCGGATTGAATTTATCAACAGAAAAGACTTTTGAAATAAGGGAAAACCGACAGCGTGGCATTCTTCAGGCAGACATACACTTCCGACTCCGCGAGCGTGCTTTCCCGGACAATTGGAAAAGTGGAATTCAGAGCATTGAAAAGCACTATCAGGACACCGAGCAGAAGAGCCGCTTTGACGGCGCCGAAAGCCGCTCCGAGCACGCGGTCAAGCCAGCCCAGCATTACAAAACTTATACTTGCCTTGACAATTTTGCCGAGCAGCCTGAAAAGACATATCACCAATGCGGCCACCAATACGAACACAATGAGATACAGCAACTTATCAGAGATTTGAAGATAAGGCTGGACATAACCGCAAAGCAGATTCGTGAACTTGCACGCCATCCAGACCCCCGCGACAAGGGCGACGATGGCGACCAGCTGCTCCGTCAGCCCTTTGAAAAAACCGTCCAGAAGCGCCGCCACAAGAATGAGTGTCAATATAATATCCAATACGTTCACAGCTTTTGCTAAAAACTTATAATTTCATTATCTTTGCAGACTATTAAATACGGAGCCTCTCACCGGGCATCCGCAAACGCAAAATTATATAAAAAATATGACATTCAAAGAGTATAAGGGCCTTGATTTGGTAGCCATCAGCAACGAAGTGCTTGACAGGTGGCGGAAAAACCACGCATTTGAGAAATCGCTGGAAGTCAGGGAAGGCGCTCCGGAGTTCATTTTCTTCGAGGGACCTCCTTCCGCCAACGGTATGCCAGGTATCCATCACGTGATGGCCCGCTCTATCAAGGACGCTATATGCAGATACAAGACACAGACAGGTTACAAGGTGAACCGCCGCGCCGGCTGGGACACCCACGGACTGCCTGTGGAGATGGGAGTCGAGAAGAAGCTCGGCATTCACAAGGACGACATCGGACGGAGTATTTCCGTGGAGGATTACAACCGCACCTGCCGCACCGAGGTGATGAGATTCACCAAGGAGTGGGTCAATATGACCGAGCGCATAGGCTACTGGGTGGATATGAACGACCCGTACATCACCTATGACAACCGCTATATCGAAACTCTCTGGTACCTGCTCAGGAAGATTTATGACAAGGGACTCCTCTACAAGGGCTACTCCATCCAGCCGTACTCCCCTTCCGACGGAACGGGTCTGAGTTCTCACGAGCTGAACCAGCCGGGATGCTACAAGGACGTCACCGACACTACGGCCACCTGCCAGTTCGAGGTCATCAAGGATGCCAAGTCGCAGCCTCTCTTCGGAATTGACACTCTGCCTGTATATTTCCTGGCCTGGACCACCACACCGTGGACATTGCCTTCAAACACAGCGCTTTGCGTTGGCCCGGAAATCGAATATTCAAGAGTTCTGTCATTCAACCCATATACCGGCAACGAGGCTATCTACGTTGTCGCATCCTCATTGGTGGGAGCCTGGTTCAATCCGAAAGGCGAGAATGTCCCGTTCGAGGACTACAATCCTGGCGACAAAGTGATTCCTTACAAGGTTCTTGACGGAAAATTCAAAGGCTCCGACCTCGTCGGGATAAGGTATCACCAGCTGATTCCGTGGTTCAAGCCTCTCGAAGGAGACGCATTCAGGGTGATATCAGGAGATTATGTCACCGTGGAGGACGGTACAGGCATTGTACATATCGCCCCTACGTTCGGAGCAGACGACAAGAAGGTCGCAGGCAATTTCGGCATACCTCCGCTTATGGTGCTCGACAAGGACGGCAACCGTCAGGCCCAGGTGGACCGCAAAGGCCGTTTCTACCGCATCGAGGACCTGGATCCGGCATATGTGGAAAGCAATGTCAGTCCTGAATACAAGGAATTTGCAGGAAGATATGTAAAGAACGCATTCGACGACTTCATCCCTGCTGACGCTCCTACGCTCGACGTGGACCTCTGTATGATGATGAAGGCCGACGGAAGGGTGTTCAAGATCCAGAAGCACGTGCACAGCTACCCTCACAGCTGGAGGACAGACAAACCTGTGCTCTACTTCCCTCTCGATGCCTGGTTCATCAAGACCACGGCGGTGAAGGACGAGATGGTGGCCCTCAACAAGAGCATCGTATGGAAACCGGAAGCAACAGGAACAGGCCGTTTCGGGCAGTGGCTTGAGAATATCCAGGACTGGAACCTTTCGAGAAGCCGTTTCTGGGGCACTCCGCTTCCGATATGGCGCACCGAGGACGGCAAAGAGGAGAAGTGCATAGGCTCGCTCAAGGAACTTTACTCCGAGATAGAGAAAGCTGTCGCAGCCGGAATAATGGAGAGCAACCCATTGAAAGACAAGGGATTCTCACCGGACGATATGAGCAAGGCGAACTATGACAGGATAGATCTCCACCGGCCGTACGTGGACAACCTCTTCCTCGTTTCCGACTCTGGACGCAAGATGGTGCGCGAAAGCGACCTGATTGACGTTTGGTTCGACTCGGGAGCAATGCCTTATGCACAGGAGGGTCTGAGATCCCTCGGAAAGCAGAAATTCGGATGCACCGCTGACTTCATCGCTGAAGGCGTTGACCAGACCAGAGGCTGGTTCTACACACTCCACGCAATTCACACTATGGTGAGCGGGACTCCTGCATTCAAACGCGTGATTTCCAACGGCCTGGTGCTCGACAAGAACGGAAACAAGATGAGCAAGCGGCTCGGCAACGCCGTGGATCCGTTCGAGCAGCTGGACAAGTTCGGCCCTGACGCCCTGAGATGGTATATGCTGACCAATTCACAGCCTTGGGACAATCTCCGCTATGACGAGGACGGCGTGGACGAAGTGAGAAGGAAATTCTTCGGCACGTTGTACAATACATATTCATTCTTCGCCCTCTATGCCAATGTGGACAATTTCGACCCTAAAGCTCCGGCAGTGCCTTATTCAGGGCGACCGGAGATTGACAGGTGGATTATCTCACTGATGAACACATTGATAAAGAATGTGGAAGCGGCTTACGAGGACTACGATGTCACATCAGCAGGCCGTATGATCCAGGATTTTGTATGCGACCACCTCAGCAACTGGTATGTCCGCCTGAACAGGAAACGGTTCTGGGGCAGCGGCTCCGACAACGACAAGCTGTCAGCTTACCAGACCTTGTACGAAGTGCTCAGGAACATCGCAATACTGGCGGCTCCTATAGCTCCGTTCTTTATGGACAGGCTGTATCTCGACCTGGTTCCGGACGGAGAGGAGTCGGTTCACTATACTACGATGCCGTCTTATGACGAATCCGCCATTGACACTGACCTTGAGGAAAGGATGGGACTTGCGCAGAGGGCTTCCTCAATGGTGCTCGCATTGCGCCGCAAAGTGAACATCAAGGTTCGCCAGCCTCTCTCGAAGATTGTCATACCTGTGATCTCCGACAAGGTGCGCGCGCAGCTTGAACAGGTCAAGAGCCTGATACTCGGCGAAGTGAACGTCAAGGAAGCCGAATTCATCTCCGACACGGCAGGCATCATCACCAAGAAGATCAAGCCGAACTTCAAGACTCTCGGAAAAGTTTACGGCAAGAGGATGAAGGAAATCGCCGCAGCATTCGCTGAGATAAGCCAGCAGGAGATAAACGCCGTGCAGAATGCGGAGACCGCTGGCACGGCCTACACTCTCAATCTTCCGGGAGGAGAAGTGGTCCTGAATCCTGGAGATTACATCATTTCTTCAGAGGATATGCCGGGCTGGCTCGTGGCTTCAGAAGGCTCGATGACGCTTGCCCTCGACATTGAAATAACAGAGGACCTCAGGAATGAGGGAATCGCCCGCGAACTTGTGAACAGAATCCAGAATGTCAGGAAAGACAGCGGATTCGAGGTGACTGACAAGGTGGATGTAACCATCTACGCAGGCGGAGATGATATAAATGAAATTAACGGGGCTTTAGCCACATATCTTGATTACGTCGCAGGGCAGACACTCGCCCTGTCCATCGAGGTGCGCCAGCTTGAGGAGGCCGAGGAAAATGCCGCCGAGGTGGAATGGAACGACTCGGGAATCAGGATTGCGGCAAGCCGCAGATAAACATTTTTTGCTATGGAAGAAAACAAACAGATCGTGGAGCAGGCTCCTGAAAAGACCCGCTACAGTGATGAGGAACTTGCGGAGTTCAAGGCCATCATCCTTGACATGCTTGAGAAGGCAAAAAAAGAATACAACACGCTCAGAAGCGTCGTGATGCACAACGGCAACAATGACATAGAGGACACTACCCCGTCATTCAAGACGGTGGAGGATGACGGAGCTATGCAGCTTTCCCGCGAGGAGGCCAGCCAGCTTGCCCAGAGACAGTACAAATTCATCCAGAATCTTGAGGCCGCACTTGTCCGCATCGAGAACAAGACCTACGGCATCTGCCGCGTGACCGGAAAGCTTATCCCAAAGGAGAGGCTCCGCCTCGTGCCGCACGCCACTCTTACAGTGGAGGCCAAGGAGAAAATGTCCAAAGGCAGATAGTTTATGAAGATCTCCAAAGGCAAGTGGCTGCTGATACTCGGAACCGCTCTTGTCATCATTGACCAGATTATCAAAGTGCTCGTCAAGACAAATATGGCTATAGGCGAGCATTTCAGCGTGCTCGGGGACTGGTTCCAGATTCTCTTCATCGAAAATGAGGGAATGGCGTTCGGAATGAAGTTCGGGGGAATGTTCGGGAAATTCCTTCTGACAGCGTTCCGGCTGTTCCTGTTCGGATTCCTGTGCTGGTGGATAACCGGGCTTGTACGCAAGGGCTATTGCACCGGAAAGGACAAGAATGGAGAAAAGGTTTATATACAGGTTCCGACCGGCGTGCTGATAGGGCTGACACTCATCACGGCAGGCGCTCTCGGCAATATAATCGACTGTATGGCATACGGTCAGATTTTCTCTGAATCGACGAGGATGTCCGTAGCGCAGTTCGGAGGAAGTTATGCGCCGGTGATGTTCGGCAAGGTGGTGGATATGTTCTACTTCCCCCTGATTGACACTTACTGGCCTGACTGGATGCCTTTCACAGGAGGAAGGCCGTTCAGGTTCTTCGAGCCGGTGTTCAATTTCGCCGACAGCTGCGTCACGGTAGGAGCGGCTTATCTCATCCTGTTCCAGTACCGTTTTTTTATGACAGAATCCAAGTAAGCCAGAAAGACATATACGAAAAAGCCCTTCGGGAATCTGACTCGAAGGGCTTTTCTGTTTTCTGTATATTTATCAATATGCAGCTTTCACGAAAGGTGCGGAGAGAAGATAATCAGCGCACATCTTCATACTGGTGCGCCAGTCACCCGTGCTGAAGCCCTCGATTTCAACGATGAAATCATTCAGGCCTGCTGTCACGGCATTGTCAAAAATAGCGTCGAATCCGACCATGCCGCTCTGTCCGATCTCGTAATGGTCCTTGATATGGAGCATTGTGAAACGGCCCGGATATTTCTTGAAATACTCGACAGGAGCACCGTGGCCGTAAACAGCCCAGTACACATCCATCTGGAAGAAAACCAGCTCAGGGTCAGTATTCTCGATCATATAGTCGAGCATCACATTGTCTTCCACTTTCTTGAACTCGTGGGAGTGGTTGTGGTAGCCGAATTTGATGCCGTTGTCCTTGCAGATGCGGCCGATCTCATTGAGATACCTGCAATAAACCTGGAGATCAGCGAGTTTCTCCGGCAGGCCGATATGAGGCACTACCATATACTCCATCCCTGCTGCCTTGTGGGCTGCAACACAGCCTTTCCACCATTCAAGAGCAGCGGTCAGGTCTCCGGATGCGAGCTCCTCGGCGGAGAGTCCCCTGTTAACGTGTGAGGAAAGCACTTTGAGACCTGCGGCCTCAACATCTGCCTTGAACTGCTCAGGCTCGACACCATAGAACTTTCCGTCATTGTAGTTGGCGGCCTCGACCGAAGTGTAGCCGTACTCTGCAAGAGCCTGGAACACTTCCACGTGGTTGGCGGCATATTTCTCAGGATTGCCGATAAGCTCCCTGAGGCTGTAGAGCTGCACTCCTATCTCTTTCTTGACAGGAGCGTCGGCTTTAGGGCAGCATCCTATGACACTGCCCAGAAAAGCCATTATAATAAGAATCCTTTTCATATCAGTCCATTACTTTGATACGGATATTCCTGTACCACACGTCATCACCGTGATCCTGGAGTCCGAAATAGCCCTCGTGGTTCTCGCCGCCGCAGTTGTTCAGGAGTTCGAAAGCGAGAGGCCACTTCTCCTGGGAGAACTTGGAAGCCTGGAGCATATCGGTCCACTGCTGGGTCCACAGATGGTATTCAACTACATTCACGTCGTTCTGGCCGTGAACTACAGTTCCCTTGTAAACCATAATCTTGGCCTTGTTCCACTCACCATAAGGTTTCTGGTTCTGAGGTTTCGCAGGAATCATATCATAGAGGGAAGCGGACTGGCGGTTGCCGTCAACACCGAGAGCCGCGTCAGGATGGTTGGCATTGTCAAGAACCTGATACTCAGGGGAAGAGATATAGATTGGCTCATATCTCTCAGTGCCATCCTCCTTCACAGTCTTTATCTCCTGTGCGAGATAGAAGATACCTGAATTGCCTCCTTTGGACACTTTCCACTCAAGCTCGAGAATGAAATTCTTGAACTTGTGGGCAAAGATGATGTCGCCGCCCTCGCCGGTCTGGCCCTCACCGGTGCCTGAACCTGCAAATTTAAGAGCACCGTCCTCGATGGACCATCTTGAAGGAACATTGTCCTTTCCGTATCCGCGCCATCCGTCGAGAGATGTGCCGTCGAAAAGGATGTAGTATCCGTCCTTGTCCTGAGGAAGAGATGCCAGGTCAACCTGAGGCTTGTCCACTCTGATATACTCCGGAGCGCCCTCATTTGCTACCTTTGTCTCAACAGTCTCACCTACCCATTTGATTTCAGCAGGGGCAGCCGCTTTCTTGTTGTTGCCGCAGGCGGAAACAGCTATCGCCATTGCCATAATCGCGGCGGAATAAATGATCTTTTTCATTTTATTACAATTATTGATTAATTTTCAATTCATTATTCCGGCATAGGAGGAAGGCTCCATCCCTCGCGGTATGTATGTTTGATAAGCTCCTGGGCGTAAGCCTGGGCATTTACCGGATCCGTATAGGTGGTCTTGAATGTAGGATGGCCGTCCTTGATGGAGAATCCGTCGTGGATGACAGTCTTGATGGTGGCGTCGGCAGGGATATTGGTGAATCTCATATTCTCGCCGTCCCACTCAAGCTCCATATTGAGGGCTGCGAGACGAACTGCGAGCACGCCCATCAGCACCATCTCGGTGAACGGACCTGCCTCCGAGAAGTCTGAAGCCGGTTTCACCCTGGTCTCGTAAGGCTCTTTGCAGGAGCGGATCCAGTCCTGCTGGTGAGAGAGGGTGATTTCCCTGAGAACGTGAGGAACCTCAGGCTCGCGGCCGGAAAGGAGATAAGGGTCTCTTCCGTAGCAGCCTACGATGAGGGTGTCCTTTGTTCCGTGGAAGATGACTCCGCCACCGTACATATTGAGGTCCTTGCCCGGAGCAAGACCGGCAGGCCTTTCAGGTTTCAGGCCGCCGTCGTACCAGATGACCTCAACCTCAGGCATTGCCACCTTAGGCATATTGTCTCTTGCCGGGAACACGAACTTGATCATCTCGGCGTTAGGAGCAGACTCGGTGAGAACAGTCGTCGAGCTTGCCTGGGCCTTGATTGGATATTTGAGGTTCAATGCCTTGAATACAGGATGAAGGATATGGCAGGCCATATCGCCGAGAGCACCGGTACCGAAATCCCACCATCCGCGGAAGTTCCAAGGGGTGTAGATTGAGTTGTATGGTCTCATAGGAGCAGGTCCGATGAAGCCGTCCCAGTTGAGTGTCGAAGGAATCTCCTCCACAACCTCTGGTCTCTGAAGACCCTGTGGCCAGATAGGCCTGTCGGTGAAAGCCTCGACCTTGGTGACTTCGCCGATTTCTCCGTTCCAAATCCACTCGCACACCTTTCTCACACCTGCCTCGGAAGCGCCCTGGTTGCCCATCTGGGTGCTGACTTTATGTTTGGCGGCAAGTTTTGTCAGGAGACGTGCCTCATATATTGAATGAACGAGAGGTTTTTCGCAATAAACGTGCTTTCCGGCAGCGATGGCCTCGGCAGCGATGATGGCGTGAGTGTGGTCGGATGTGGCCACCATCACAGCGTCAGCCTGGTCGAGAAGCTCATCGTACATCTTGCGGTAGTCGTTGTACCTCTTCGCGTTCGGATAGCGCTCGAAAATGTGGGCTGCATATTTTTCATCGACATCGCACAGGCCGATGATTTCCTCAGTTTCCATAGCTTTGAGGTCAGCTGCTCCTCTTCCTCCGATACCGACTCCGAGAATCTTCAGTTTTTCTTTGGAAGGAGCCGCAGGCTGTTTTTTCTTGCCTGCCGCTGCGAACAAATCACCAGGAGCCATCGAAAGCCCGATAGCAGCGGCTGTTCCCGTCTTCAGGAACGACCTTCTTGAAATTTCCTTTCCCATTGAATTTAAATTTGGTTATTAATATATAAATATGCTATTTTCCAACATCAATGCAATATCGGCATTTTTTCGGAAAATCTCAAAAAAACCGATGGCAATGTCACATTATTGAATTCACACTATTCCACCAACAACTGAATTCCATGGTATGAGGTCGGAAAATTTCCGAACGACAGCGAGAACTCAATCTCATTCCCTTTGATCTTGCCCTCAAGTCCGGTCACCGTGTACATTTCGGCAGGAATCTCCGCCTCTCCGTATGTCGGCACGACCCCGTCAGCGCTGAATGTCGTCTCTTTGCCCGATGTGCTGTATTCAATCTGAGGGACATTGATGTCGAGCGCGGGCATCGCAGGGACGAATTTGACTTTATAAAGCCTCAATGTGGCTGTGTTTCCCCGGTCGTCTTTGTCAAAAGAAACCTCGACTCCGTCAGTGACTACATTTTCTCCCTGATACAGCACGGTAATCTGGCCCCGGTAACTGTTGATGAGATCCAAGTTCAATTTCTCCGGATCTTTTCCGCATCCAGCCAGGATGGCGGCCAATGCGAGAACGCTAAATAGTTTTTTTATCATATCTGAACACATTTGAAAAATGGCCGGTCACGCCAGAATACCGGGCGGATCCCAGACCATTTTTCAAAGATAGGCATTTTATATCTATCAGGCAAGCCTGACATTGTCCCGCTTCAACAAAGACTGCAACTTCCTCACATCGACTTCCCTGTTTGAGCTTCTGCCGGAGGAGCAGAGCGAAGCCGCTGTGCCGGCCGCCTGGCCCGTCATAAAGCAGGT
>JAQXHU010000011.1 GCA_029007435.1 Bacteroidales bacterium | reverse complement strand
TTGGGACAATGATGCGATGGATTGTAAAATTTTGTCGAAAAAATTAACATTATTATTGTTTATCATAAAATAATTACTATCTTTCGCAAAATTTATAATTCCACAGAATATGATCAGTGAATGGTGGTCAGCACTTGACCTGTTTATGAAAATCCTATGGGGAATCGCAATAGCCACTTCCCTCATCTTCATCATCGAGACGATATTGACATTTATCGGCATCGACCACGAAATGGACACTGATTTCGATATGGCGGACGGCTCTTTCGAAGGTGACGCATCTATGAACCTTTACACATTCCGCAACCTGGTGAATTTCCTGCTCGGAATGAGCTGGACGGCTATCCTGTTGAAAGACAGCATTGTATCCACAGCGCTGCTGATGGTCATCGCCGTGGTGGCAGGAGCACTGCTCGTGGCTGCCGTGATGTGGATGTTCAGTTGGCTGAGCCGGATGCAGCAGAGCGGCAACATTGACGTGTTCAAATGCGCCGTGGGCTGCCAGGGCAAAGTATATCTGACAATCCCGGCTGCAAGGTCCGGGGCCGGAAAGGTGCAGATAACCATCAACGAATCCGTGCGCGAATACGACGCCCTCACTGATTCCGACGAGGCCATCAAGACCGGGACTCCTATCAAAGTGGTGGAGGTTCTCGACCAGTCCACACTGTTGGTTGAAGAACTGGAGTCACTGATTGTATAAAGTAAAACATCAAAAACATAATTAAAATGGAATCAATTTACATTATCGTAATCGGCGTTTTCGTGCTGATAGTCACACTCGCCGCCATCCTCAGAAGATATAAGAGATGTCCTTCCGACAAGATTCTCGTAATATACGGAAAGACAGGCAAGAACAAGAACGGCGGCATTTCCTCGGCGAAATGCATCCACGGCGGTGCGGCATTCATCTGGCCGGTGTTCCAGAGCTATGCGTTCCTCGACCTGAAACCTATTTCCATCGAATGCAACCTGACCAACGCGCTCAGCAAGCAGAATATCCGTGTGGACGTGCCTTGCCGCTTCACCGTCGGTATCTCGACCGAGCCTGAGAATATGACCAACGCCGCAGAGCGTCTTCTCGGACTGAGCATTGACAATATCCAGAACATTGCGACGGATATCCTTTTCGGCCAGCTCCGTCTGGTCATCGCAACTATGGACATCGAGGAAATCAACTCCGACCGCGACAAGTTCCTTGCCAATGTCAGCACCAATGTGGAAGCCGAGCTCCGCAAGATAGGCTTGAAGCTTATCAACGTGAATGTCACCGACATACGTGATGAATCCGGCTACATTGAGGCTCTTGGAAAAGAAGCTGCCGCAAAGGCCATCAACGATGCCAAGAAGAGCGTTGCCGAGCAGAACAGGTTCGGTGAAATCGGAAAGGCAGAGGCTGACAGGGAGAAGGACATCCGCATTGCCGAGACCCAGAGTGACACCCGTATCTGCACGGCCGATGCCAACGCCAAGGCTGTCGAGGGAGAGAACAATTCCAAGATTGCCATTGCCAATTCAGATGCGATACGCCGTGAGAAAGAGGCTGAGGCTGCGAGACTTGCGGTAGCCGCCGAGAAAGTGCAGGCCGCAAAGGCATTGGAGGAGGCCTACAAGTCAGAGCGTGACGCCGAGGCCGCCCGTGCGGAGAGGGAGAAAGCCACCCAGACTGCCAACGTTGTGGTTCCTGCCCAGATTGAGAAAGAGAAGGCCATCATCGACGCTGAGGCCGAGGCCGAGAAGATCCGCAGGATGGCCAAGGGAGAGGCTGACGCCATCTATGCGAAAATGGACGCCCAGGCGAGAGGTATGCTGGAGATTCTGTCCAAGCAGGCCCAAGGTTTCAACCAGCTTGTGGCAGCCGCTTCAGGAGATCCGCAAAAGGCTGTGCTTATGCTGATTGCAGACAAACTTCCTGAACTCGTGAAGACTCAGGTAGAGGCTGTCAAGGGCATCAAAATTGACAAAGTGACAGTATGGGACGGCAACAACGGGGACGGCAAGACCGCCACTTCGAATTTCATCTCCAATATGATGAAATCCGTTCCGCCTCTTGAGGAGCTGTTCAATATGGCCGGAATGAGCCTGCCAGGCTATCTGAAAGGGGCTGACGCCAATGGAAACGCCGAACCTAATGACGGCGCAAGTGAAACCGAAAAGGAGAATTGATGCCTATTGTAGTCAATATAGACGTGATGCTCGCCAGAAGAAAGATGTCTTCCGGCGAGCTTGCCGAAAAGGTAGGAATCTCGGCCACCAACCTGTCCATTCTCAAGACCGGCAAAGCCAAGGCCGTGAGATTCAGCACGTTGGAGGCTCTGTGCCGTGCTTTGGACTGCCAGCCCGGGGACATTCTCGAATACCGTCCTGACGAGTGGCAAGAATCTTGATATTTCAATCCAATATGACTTAAGTTTCGCAATCCGCGGATGTTTGTTTTTCAGACGAATTTTCGCGCAATGCGAGCAAAAGGCCAGCGCGCATTATATACGCTATCACATTAAAACCAGATTTGATATGTTGAAAATTGGAATAAAGGGACACGGCGAACTGACCGTGACAGACAGTATGACTGCGGCCGCTCTGGGCAGCGGCGCGATTGAGGTGCTCTCCACCCCGATAATGATTGCCCTGATGGAGAAGACATCCCGGCTGAGCATTGCCGATTATCTTGAAGAGAATCAGCGCACAGTAGGCACAGTGGTGAATATCAAGCATCTTGCGGCAACTCCGGTAGGTATGGAAGTGACCTGCGAGACAGAACTCATTGAGATTGACAGGCGCAGGCTTGTTTTCAAGGTTGCCTGCTACGACAAGGACGGCATAATCGGTGAAGGCATCCACGAGAGATTCATCGTGGACAAGGACAAATTTATGGAAAAAGCGTCCGCAAAGCTGCAATAATGGCTGCACAATTGCAGAAACCGCACTATCAGGAAATTTTTTATGAATTTTAAACAAGAATTATATCTTTTTTAACTATTTTAATTCAATCGTGATATAATTTTGACGGCGACTCCAAACAGGGGTCGTCGTTTAATTTAAAAACATTGTTATTATGAAAAAAACTATCTTTGCAGCAATTGCAGTATTGTTGAGCCTGACGGCTGTGTATGTATGCCAGGCCAAAATCGCTGACGCATCAAAAATCAGCGTTACCGGAGATTTTGACTCCGTAATCAGATGCAGGTGCAAACGGGGCGGCTGTTACGGAGGAAATGCCATTTCTTTCCGAGGGGCCTGCGCCAAAAGCCGGGAGAGCATCCAATGCTACGAATTCGAGGCGAACTGCGATTAGAAACAGAGCTGTCAACTGACCGTTTATGAAAATGTCTTTGCAAAGGCTATTCAGCTGGAATTTATCGGGCGTCATTATATTGGGTATCTGCGGATGCGGGAAAGAGTCTCCATATGACGGGATTCCGCATATCGGGGAGAAGAACGTCTCGCTGACATCCGTCCAGAGTGACACATTGAGAATTGACGGGAGATTCACTTCGCTTTCAGGAGAATGGTTCATCAGGGACTCTGTTCTCCTGTTCATCGACAGGTATTCCGTAGGAGTCAAGGAATTCACTCTTGACGGACAGTTCACCGGCGAGCATATCAGGCAGGGAAGAGGCCCTGACGAACTTATCTCACCGGCCTTCAGCGCCGCTCTTGACGAGACTGACGGCGGGCTGGTTTTCCAGGACAGCAACTGCTGGGTAGCGAGGTTCGACAGGGATTACAGGAGAGTCCTGTATAGCAGCCAGCCCTGGTTCGCGATGCTTGACAGCGGGTTCTCCGAGAGGGACTGGTCTGAACTGTACCTCAGGCCGGATCCCGAAACTCCCGAGATGTATGAATACAATTACATCTGCGAAAGGAACAAAGCGGCGGGTCATCGCCTATATATTCCGGTGACGACTGAACATACACAGTTCAATGGCTTTGAGAAGGCATCAAATGCGAGGAGATACTGGTGCGAGTCCTATATTTTCATCTCGTTCAACCCTGATGATATAGCCGGCACCAGGCATCTCTTCGGACATTACCCTCCGGCATACAGGAGGCGGAACATTCCGGTGTTCGGCGACTATGATTTCTGCCTGGACGGTGACGGCCTGATTGTCAGTTTCGCTGCGGACCCGAATCTGTATATCATTGATTTTGACGGAAATCCCATCAGTTCATTCGGCAGCGCCGAGAGCGGGATCAAGAGTGATTATCCCTCTACCAAGTCTTTCAGGGAATATGAGGACGCCTATAAACAACAGAGATCGGAATACGGACACTACGGAAGAATCGCCAGATGCGGAGGATATGTCTTCCGGACCTGCAGGCTGGACGGCGGCGCAGGATGCATTCTGCAGATTTACGAGGAATCCTCCTTCGATCTTGTGGGGCGGATTCCGGTGAAAGATGGCTTCGAGGTGATTGGAGAATGCGGAGGGACGTTTTTAGCTCTCCAGAGAATAGATCTGGACAAAGAGGAGTTCGTGCTCGTGAAGTTCAGATTGAAAGAGCCAGAAGCGTCAATTCAGCCTGTTTCCGGCCCGGACGGGATGTCTGACGGCGAGTTGACATTCATAGACAGCCGCATTGTCCAGTACGGGGACATCAAGGCCGGAGAGACCGCATCCGTACGCATCCGGTTCGAGAACTCGGGTAGCAGCCCGCTCACCGTACTGAAAACATACAGCACCTGCAACTGCACATCCGCCTCGACGGACAGCCGGACTTATGCTCCCGGACAGAAAGGGGTGCTGGATATCAGCATTGACACGGAGGGGAAACACGGACCGGAAACCATTGTTGTGCGTGTTTTGACTGACGCCTCGTCCCAGAGCCACATCGCAAGAATAGACTTAAATGTAATATAACTATGACTCTCAAGAAGTTGACATTATTGTTCCTAAGCCTGCTGATGGTATCGGCAATCCCGGCGGAATCAAGAAAGAGGGCCGCGGCCACGGCTGGAGAGGAAGAGATCAAAGAGTCTGTGGTCACCGGAATTCTGTCTCCCAAGGCCAAAGTGAAGGCGGCCTCAAGAAAGTTCGGAGCTTGCTACTTGCGTGACTATGCCGCTCCAATGACTGCGGTACGGCTGATAATCAGTGATGGAAGATACCGGGAAGTGCAGGCCGGCAGAGGAGTGCTTGTCTCAAGCGGCTTTACCCAGAACGCGGCAAAGTTCTTCTGGGACGACCCAGGGGCCAACGGTTCTTTCAGATTTGCGGACATATTCATCACCGAGGCTCTGCACCCGTCAGAAAACAAGATTCTGCCGTCCCTGTCCGTGCCGTTTGAATCCGGGTCGGAAGGCCTGGAGCAGATGAATACCGGCTATTCGGACTGTTTCAGGCTGGCCGTCCTTGACAAGAAACGCAGTTTGGAACTGTTTTCCCCATTGAATATCAAGAGGATAAATGATTTTGAATACAGCTTTGGGGAGGATGGGGATGTAGACGGCGGACATTGCAGCACAGTCATCTTCAAGAGCAAGGAGAACATCAGCTGGGAGAAAACCAGGATAAAATGTTCAGGCAGATTGTTCATTGACAAGGACGGCTTTATACGCAAGATTGAGACCCAGAACTTAGAGGACCGTTATTCCGGCTTCATCCGGCAGGACACAAGGGAGAGCGACATTGTGACACCTTACACCCTGAGCATAACGTATTCTGTGGCAAACGGCAGACTATACGCATCCTCAATCAGGCAGAGCCTCAGATGGAGCCAGGACGGAATAGAAAACTCGGGCGCTTTCCATTATTATGCCGAGACGAATCCATACAGGATGCCGTTCAAATACCGCTATTCGACCGAGACCTGTATTGACTTCGGGACGCCGGCGGACATCGCAGGAAAAGGCCCGCAGCTTGCTGAAGCCGGCATTGTCAGCCAGCCGGCCGCCTATAACAATATAGTCCTCTGCGATTCTCCGGATTACAGTTACTGGAGGCGCACATTGGCACATTATATTGACATTGAGAAGCTGGAACACGACACCGGAATGTCGTGGGAGGAACTGTGCAGGATGGCGGAAAGCCGTCAGGCACGTGAAGAGGCAGCGGCTCTCGGAAGGCCGGATATGGACGAAGAGCGCATCAGGGAATACAAGTGTTTCACGGAGAGTGTCAGAGAACTATTTCTTGACATTTATCAATTTTCCTATACAAAATAGTATTTATTGCCATTTTCAAATGCAAGATTGCAGCCGACTATGTATTTTAGTAAATGTCTGAACAAATAGCGGACTGCAATTAAACGCAACTGAAAATGACACGGAAAAGAGTACATATTGTTTTAAGCGCCATTGCAAGTGCTGTGGTGCTGATTTCCTGTGGCTCTACAGGAAAAGCCGTTTCCACGGCTGATCTCAATGGAGAATGGACCATCACCGGAGCGATGGGCTCAAGTATATCCGGGAGCAACGGTGTGCGCCCTTCTATCAATTTCGACACTGCGAACAGCAGGGTGAGCGGACATTCTGGCTGCAACAGATTTATGGGCGGTTTCACATTCAACGAGGACGGAAAGAACAGCATTTCTTTCTCCCCGGTAGCCGCCACAAAAATGATGTGCCCGGATATCGAGACCGAGCAGAAAATATTCCAGGCTCTCGAATCCGCAAAAAAGATTCAGAAAAACAGCAGCACCAGCATCGTTCTTCGCTCTGAGAACGGAAAATCAGTGCTGGAGCTGTCAAGGGACTAAGATATGACATCTTAGACTATCGAAAAACTTCAAGAGCGGAAGTGGGTGATTAAAGGAAAACCTTTGAATCACCCACTTTAATTATTACGTGCGCTCTTCTGCAACAAGACAGGCCACCTGAAAGCAGGCTTGAACGGCAGAAGTCACTACATCTGTCATACAAGCCTACAGGCCGCGTGCGCGGACAAGAGCGTCCGGATCCGGTTCCGCACCGCGGAACTCATAGTAAAGCGTCATAGGCTCCTCCGAACCGCCCCTCTCAAGGAAGGTCTTGCGGAACTTGGACGCCACTTTCGGATTGTACAAGCCCTTGGTCTGCCAATATTCAAACGCATCTTTATCAAGCACTTCAGCCCACAGATAGCTGTAATAGCCGGCACTGTAGCCGCTGTTGAAAATATGGTTGAAATACGTGCTGCGGTAACGTGGAATAATCTCGTCGATAAGGCCCATCTCCTCACATACAGACTTCTCGAACGCAGCCACATCAAAGCCATCCCACTCAGTTTCCGAAGACAGCTCGTGCCATTTCATATCCAGAATCGATGCAGCTGCAAGCTCGGCAGTATTGAAACCCTGGTTGAACTTGGCCGCATTGTTGATTTTCGCAACAAGCGAGTCAGGAATAACTTCCCCGGTATCATAATGGAATGCGTATGTTGAGAGAATCTCCGGCTGGAAAGCCCAGTTCTCGTTTATCTGGGAGAATGTTTCCACAAAATCACGGGCTACATTGGTGCCGCTCACGTCCTTGTAACGGCACTTCGACAGCATTCCGTGCAATGCGTGGCCGAACTCGTGGAAAGCAGTCTCCACCTCGTCGATAGTGAGCAGGCCGAGAGAGTCGCCAGGCTGGGTGAAGTTGCAGACATTCACCACAATAGGTCTTACATCATTGCCCTGCGCATCGACGTATTGCTCCCTGAAATTGCTCATCCAGGCACCTCCGCGCTTGGTACTGCGAGGCAGGTAGTCGGTCATAAACCAGCTCAGCAGCGAACCGTCAGAATCAGTCACCTTGAACACCTTCACCTCAGGGTTGTAAACAGGAAGACCGGGAGCCGGATCGATATGGATGCCATAAAGCCTCTCGGCTGCCTTGAACACACCGTTGCGGACATTGTCAAGCTGGAAATACTGTTTCGTAACATCCTCATCCAATGCGTACTGCGCCTTGCGTACCTTCTCGGCATAATACCACCAGTCCCACGGCTCGATACGGCTTCCGGCAGGAAGCAGGCCAGCCTGGATATCCTGATCCATAAACACCTGCATATCAACAATTTCCTCTTTTGCCTTGGCCACAGCCTTGCGCATTATCCTGTCAAGGAACTGGTCCACAGTCTGATGGTCACCGGCCATCTTGTCGGAAAGGATGAAATCCGCCGAGCAATCATAGCCGAGCATCTTCGCCTTCTCTGTGCGGAGGCTCATAATCTCCAGAAGGACAGCCTTGTTGTCGTTCTCATTGCCATTGTTTCCACGTGAAGAATATGCCTTGAACGCAGCCTCGCGCCTGGACCTGTCCTCGCAGGTGGTCATAAACACCGGATAGCTGGAAACCGGAATGCCGATTGCTTCTTTGAAGGCATTGTTTTCGGCGAGCAGGTTGTTGCCGAACTTCTGTGACAGAAGCGCCAGCCGCTTGTTTATCTCGCGGAAACGCTCCTGGCCGGCCTCATCGAGGGCGATACCGTTCTTTATGAAATTGTTGTAAAGTTTCTTGGCGACCATATACTCCTCACGGTCAAGTGAATCCGATGTCTCATACACCGCCTTTACCCTCAGGAAGAAGTCGTGGTTCATAAAGATATTGTCCTCGTGGGCAGTCACAAGAGGGGTAACCTCCTCAAGCACAGCCATTATTTCATCCGTGGCGTCGGACTCGCTGACATTGTATAGCACACCGAGAGTGCGGGCGAGGATATCACCTGAATTCTCGTATGCCGCCACAGTATTGGCGAATGTAGGATCATTGCCATTGGCAATGATCGCCTTGACCTCGGCATCTTGCTGGTCGATACCGGCCTTTACCGCAGGCAGGTAGTCAGTGACTTTGATTTCGGAGAATGGAGGGAACTGTCCCTCCCCCGTCCACTCTTTAAGGAACGGATTCACACCGCAGGAGGCCATACACATAACAGAAGCCAGAATTAAAACCGAATTTCTCATATTGAATCAATTATAAATTACTTGTGAACTGTGACGCCGTCCAGGTCGATCAGGGTGAACTGGGTCTCGCCCTTGTAAACCGTAAGAATGCCTTTCATATCAACAGTTGCCGAGCCGTCGAGCACGGCCGGGTCAATCTCGGTGTCGGCGAAACGGGAATAGCCGCTGCTCCTGACCTGCACCTCCTTGGTGTCCATAAGGAAATACTGGCTCACTGAATATGCGGAAGCGTTGCTGATGAGCTTGTCCTTGATATCCGCCACAGTGGCTGAGCCGTCATTGACCTGAGCCTCGTCGAACTTGCCCGATTTCAGATAATTGATCATTCCCTGCTTGGACATCGCCCAGGTGGTGATTCCCCAGGTAGGGTCGGAAATCGGAGCATAATTCACTCCGGAATCAGAGAGGAAAATCCTGTTTGACGACAACTTGGTATCCTTGTTCGGGTCAACGTAAATCAGGCAGAAAATCTCCTTCTTGAGAGCGTGCTTGGTGTTGCTGCCGTATTTCAATCCCTTCAGGGACACGTAGCAGCCGAGATTCTCCTCCTTCAGCAGGTCAGCCGAAGTGATTTCCTTCGCCTCCAACGGAGTGTCGAGTTTGCCGCGGAAGATATGATTGTCAATGAAATACTGCACATCGAGATAGGATGTCTCATACTCACCGGTAGGGTCCGCGAAACCGAGCTGGAGCATGTCGTTGTATTTGCCCAAAGTCATTCCGGAGCATTTCACATAGACCCACTGGCCGAGCTTGTAGTCATTGTAAAGACCTGATTTTCCAATCTTAAGCTCGATGCCGCTGGTGGCGTCCTGGATATATAGGCTCTTGTAGATATTGCCGCTCCTGTCCTCGGAAACCACCTGGCCGGCAATCACAATGTCGTTCTGAATCTTCACAGGACCAGACTTGTAAAGGCTCTTCAGCTCCATTATGGTGGTGTTAGGCGTCATTGTGACAGGCTCATAGACATCAGCCTCACCGTAATCCCCGGTGAACACCGGCTCCCACTCGTCGCAGGACGAGAGAACGCAGAGCGACGCAGCAATGGCTGACAATGTATATAGTATCCGTTTCATATCAGAATCTGAAATAAATGTTCAACATATAATTGATTCCGCTCATATAGAAATACTTGGAATCAAATCTGTAGTATCTCTCCTTGCTGACAGTGTTGTCCACAAGACGGGTCTGCTCGTAACCTCCGGTGCGGACATTCTTGTTGTTCGTGATATTCTTCACCTGGAGGGAGAATCCGAGCTGGTATTTGCGCTGGATGTACCAGGATTTGCCGACACTGGCGTTGACAAGCACCGCGCTGTCGAATTTCTCCTGGGAGGCCATGTAGTCAATCTCCTCCGCAGTCACGATTCCGTCCGGCCCGGCAGTTGCCATATCCGTCCTGAACAGCGGGTTCATATCCATATATGACTTGTCGAAGAAGTCAACGTCAGCATCGATGAACCAGTAGTTCTTGTTCCAGGAGAGACCGAGGCTGGTTGCCAGCTGAGGGGTGCTCGGGACATAATGCTGCTTGGTCTTTCCGTCAAGTCCCGGATGGCTCTTCCAATAAGGAATCTGCACTCCGTAAGTCGATTTGATAATCTCGGCGCTGTTGTCAAATGTCTGATACATAACAGGATTTGATGTATAGACATATTTACCGTAGCTGAGGACTCCCTGGACGGAGAGGTTGGAGACAGGAGTAGGAATCTTGAATCCAAGCTCGATTCCGATGTGACGCTCGTCCATTCCGGACATTGCGAAATTGGTGAAAGAGTTCTGTGAATCGTCATAGAAACTCATCACATCCGACTGATCCTTGATATAGGTGTAGAAACCAGTCACACGGACATTGTATCCGGCATTGCTGAACGCATAATTGAGGTCTGCGGAAGTGGTCTTGACAGTCTTCAGGTCCGGCACGACGGTGTTCCTTGTCCTCGGTGAAATGAAGGCCTGGTTGAACGTCGGGGCGTCAACATAATATCCGGCATTGGCATAGAGCCTGTGGCCGCCCTTGAAATAAAGGCTGAGGTTCACCTTGCCTGAGCCGGTGAGGAAGTCCTGTTTCTCAGACTCGCCGTATGATGTAATCGCCTTTCCGTCAATGTCGTAGGTCGTAATAAGATTGCCGTTGTAATACATAGGATTGCCGGCGGCGTCAAGTCCCGGGAAGAGACCTTTTCTCACAAGACCCTCTCTCCAGAGATTTGTATATCCTATACGTCCGGCAACATTGGCCTCGAAGATGCCTGCAGTGAATTTTCCTGCAGCCCACGCCTCGGCATTGCGCACATTGGCATAATAGTCATATCCGTATTTGTCGCCCTCGCGGAGAATCTTTGCCTTTCCATTGGCCAGATAATAATCCAGGTCGTTCTGAATCATTGTCGGGTAAGCGGCATAGTCACGCTCCGCAAACTGGTCGATATTCACATAGTAGTCACCGCCAAGCAGGTCATCAAGCACCTTGAAGTATTCTGTGCGGTTCCACTTGAATGACAGACCGCCTGTGATTGTCAGGAAGTTGGCCGCATACCACTTGGTATTGGCCGCGAGGTTGAAATCCTTCTGGTCGGTGCGGCGCTCCTCGATAACGTATTTGGAACGCGCCCCGTCAGATGTGGTGTTCAGAGTGTTGACAGAGTAAAGCCTGTCCCAGTTGATATGCGTGATTGAAGGCACATCAGTCTCCCAGGACTCTTTGGCCCACATATATTTGGCATAGTTCTGACGGTTGTAGTCCGTGTTCTCCATATAGAAATAGCTCGGGAGATTGCGGTAATAGTCAGGACGCGGATCCGGGGCGTCATACCAGTCAAGCGAGGTGTAGCCATTTTTTCCGAAGCGGTAAAGCGCTGTGACAGAAGCTGTCACCTTCTTGCTTTCCGGAGTGAAATCGTATTTGAGAATCGCTATAGGCTCGTGGGTCTTTTTCACACGGGCATTGCGCACTTTGCCATTGTAATAGCCCCAGTTGGAGTTGTACATATTGTCCCCCATCAGGTCGTAAACCTCCTGGGTGGATGCGTTCTGCGCTCCTCTCTGGCCAGGGGCGGCCATGAATGTGAGACCCAGCTTGTGGGCGTCACCGAATTTTTTCTCCACTGAGCCGTAGTATGCGAATGAACGGTAATATACTCCGTCAATCCAGTCGTTGCCGCCGAGACGGGCAGATGCGCTGAATGCGTATGACCAGCCGTTGTCAAGCTCTCCAGACGCATAGGTGAGCATCAGCCTCAACCTGTACAATGCACTGTTGGTCAATACACTGGCCCTCCATCCCGAACGCACTGAGGAAGCCATCGGGGAGATGTTGGTCAGGCCGTTGTACCCGCCGAAACCATAGTCTGACGCCTCGCTGCCGTTCACTGTCTCCTTGCTGCGGGTGGCCTCGTTGAGACCGCTCCAGAGAGAATAAGGGGTGTATCCCGTGAGGGCGTCGTTCATCTTGACGCCGGCGAGATATACGTCCTGAGACTCGCTGGAATAGCCGCGCACGCGGAAACGCACGGAGCTGAAGTTGTAGCCTGCGATATTGTTGAAGACGTCATTCTGGCCGAACAGGATTGTCGGCGTGTCGGAATATCCTGAGTCATCCATATCGAACTCCGAGAAACTGGCGTCGTCCACCTCCGTCACCTTGGCTGTCGGGGTGATGGACAGTTTGAACATATTCTTGACATAGCCGTCATTCACTGTGACATTCACACGGGTCTGGATGTAATCCGGCATTGTGATTACAAGGTCATACATGCCGTCTTTCAGGTCCGGAATGCTGAAATTTCCGTCAGGACCGGATTTAATCCTGGCCACTTCCTCCGCTCCGGAGTAGAGAACAATCTCCGCCCCGCTGACCGCGGATTTGTCTGTGCGGTTCACGACTGTGCCTTTCACTCCACCCGTGTAAGTCTGGGCTCCGAGAGCGAGGGCAAGGAAGACTGCCGGCACCGCCAATGCTAATTTTTTATTCATATTATCTAAAATTTCTATTTGTTGCTGACAACAATGTAAGTAGGATAATGGTCACTGTAGCCTCCGATGAATGTTCCGCTGGAGAATGTGCGGAACGGAGTGCCTTTGTACTGTCCTGTCTGCTGGGTCATGAACGGCTTGCTGAACACTCTTCCGTAATATTTCCCCTTGACAATAGGGATGATTCTCAGGGCTCCCGGCTGGGCGTTCACAAGTGCCTCATTCACAAGGATAATGTCGTATATGTTCCACTCTCCCCTGTATGCGAGGGATCCGTATCCGGCCTTGAGCATTGAAATGAACGGGGAATAGAAGTCCATCTTGCCGACCTCCGATACGTTCTCCTTGCCGTGCATATAAACGGTCATGCTCTCGTCGGTAGGATTGTCGTTCATGTCGCCCATCACCATTATCTTGATGCCCGGGAACTCTTTCATCAGGCCGGCGGCGTGCTCATAGATGATTTCAGCCCCGCGGCTCCTTAGATCCATTCCCTTGCCGCCTATACGGGAAGGAAGATGGGCTACATAGAATGCGAACATCTCGCCACCGAGCATTCCCCTGACCATCAGGACATCCCTGGTACGGAAATAATCCTGCTCTTCCTGATTCAATGTGAATTTGATGGTCTTGCTGTTGAAGTCGAACGGAATTGATTTGCTTTCAATGACTTCGAACTGGTCCGGCCTGTAGAGCAGGGCCACGTCCACGCCTCGTCTGTCCGGACCGTCATAATGGACAATCTGATAGTTGGCGTCGGCGATTTCCGGCTGGCTGACAAGGTCCTCAAGCACGTGCCTGTTCTCTATCTCGCTGACTCCGAGCACGGTATGATAAGCCTTGTTGTCATCCGCCATAGCCCTGATGACTGTGGCCATGTTGTGGAGTTTCTTCTCGTATCTCGCCTCGGTCCATTTGTTGGCCCCGTCCGGCAGGAACTCGTAGTCGTTCTTCCCTTCGTCGTGGTAGGTGTCGAAGAGGTTCTCGAGGTTGTAGAATCCGAGCACATAGCTGCCGGTTCCCTTGCCGCCCGCGCAGGCCGTGAGCGAGAGCAGCAATGACGCTGCGAGGGCAAGAATCAATCTTTTCTTATTCATTTCAATGTGTTAACTATCTGTTCATTTCTGTTTCTCAATTCTGCATATTCTGCCACCACCATTGCTGGGTCTTCGGGTCCTCTGCCTCAATCGCCGCGGCGACAGTCTCGCCCACTGCTGAAGGGAGGTTTACAAACAAATCAATCCCAAGCTTCTCTTCAAGTTTGTCAATAGACATTGAGTATGAGGAACTTATAACCTGTGAAGAATAGTTCTTGTGGTCAAGCCACATCGCGCAGGCCACGTATCCGCTTTTTCCTATGGTTGAGGCTTTGCTATAACGCAAAAGGGCCTTGTAATAAGCCGTAGGAACGGTGACTTTCTTGCCTTTGTTGTCAGTGGCGTATTTCGTGCTGCCCTCCGTGACACATCCGGTCACGACATACAGAGTGTCCGACTGGTTGGCCCAGGAACGGACTATAGTCTCGAGATTCGCCCAGATACTCTGGTTGAAATTCTTTCCTATCTGCGGAGTCATGTTTGTGCCGTAGAACGTCTGGACATTGGCATTATATGATAAGAGCCTGTCAGCGGACGGGATCTGATGTCCGCGGTCATAACCACCCTCTGAAAACCCTTTTATAAGAACCGGCTGTTTTGATTCCGGGAGAAGCGGGTCAAGGCCCCATTCATCTGACCTGTCGACGGCCTTGTTCAATAGCCCCCTGTTCAGCGGATAGGCCACCCACGGCGCCACGAGATTGTCATAATCCCAGGAGAACGAGTAGTTCCTGACTGTCTTGGAGCCCACTGTCATATTATGGTAGAAGAAATCATACGTTGAGCTGCCCTGCGGCGTGGTCAGTGCCGGAAGTTCGAGCCAGCCGGTCTGCTTGAGATTTCCTCCGGAGGTGCTGCCCGAATTGCCACCGTTGCCTCCATTGCCTCCATCACCGTTGCCGTTGTCGTCTCCACCATCTCCGCTGCCAGCGCCCCTCTGGGTCAATGTGATGACCTTGCGCCATCCATGCGAGATAAGGGTAATCTGGGCGGTTCTGCTGCCTGTTTCCGTGTTCTGGTCAACGTTGAGCACAACATCGGTATCGTCATAGCCTGTGTCAGGGGTCACTGTCGCCCAGTTTCCGGACGGGTTGCACTCCACCGACAGCGTCCATGCACCGGAAGCTGAAACAGATATGAACTGCGACCCTCCTAATGACTGCACAGGATTGGTCTTCACGACTATTTCCGGAGCCGATCCTTCGCCGTCGTCACCGTGCTCGCAGGCCGGTGCCACAAGAAGGGGCACTGCTGTCATCAGCAGTGATATCAGCCTGTATTTCAATATACGTCTCACTATTTGCACTATTCTTTCAAGAAGACAAAGGGCTGCTCGTACTACGCCGGGCATCCCTTTGTACTTTTTTGATTTTACTTTCTATTCAGCTTTTACAGCGAATATTATCGCCCTTCCATTATTTGATGAGGACCCTGTGGTCTCCACCGTAACCTCCACATCAGCTGACAATGCTGAACCGAACGGGATAGTATATTTGTCTGCCGCATCTGCGGTAATCGTATAAGGAGAAGAGTTCGCACATCCATCATTTGACTTCAAATCAAGTGTCTGAATCACTGTTTCTCCCATCTTGAGACTTAGCGTAGCTGACTTTCCTTTCCACGCATAGGCATAGAACGATACTGATGATTTGCCTGCAGGGATCTTTACTGTGGCGGAACCTAACTTGCTCGATGTTCCCAATTTAAGAACAGGAACATCAACCTGACCATTGACCGTAGCTTTTTCTGAAT
>JAQXHU010000010.1 GCA_029007435.1 Bacteroidales bacterium | reverse complement strand
CCGCTATTTCGCTCCCAAGGCAGTAAAAGTGACGGTGTCGGGAGATTTTCTCCCGACCCGGAAAATCCAGACTCCTTTCGGCGAGTTTGACGGCCCGGGAGTGGCTGAACTCAAGGAAGGCGAGAAAGGCGTATGGGAATACACGACTGATTTCAAGGTAGCGCCTGAAATGTACACATATACATTCAATGTGGATGGCAACAATGTCATTGACAACAACAATATGTGGGTCAACCGTGACGTCTCTTCACTGACCAGCGCATTCATCGTTCCAGGTGGAAGAGCCGATCTCTACACCATTCAGGACGTACCTCACGGAACAGTGGCGAAAGTATGGTATGACAGTGAAGTAGCCGGATTCGACCGCAGGCTCAGCGTTTATACCCCAGCCGGATACGACCCTTGCGGAAAGACTCGTTATCCTGTCCTGTATGTGCTTCACGGAATAGGCGGGGACGAGAATGCATGGCTTGAGCAGGGAAGGGCGGCACAGATAATGGACAACCTCATTGCACAGGGCAAGGCAAAGCCTATGATCGTGGTCTTTACCAACGGCAATATCTCACAGGAGGCTGCCCCGGGCGAGAACTCCACAGGCTACATCCGTCCTACAATGCAGTTGCCCAAGACAATGGAGGGCTCTTTCGAGACTTCGTTCCCGGAAATCGTGAAATTCATTGACGGCAACTACAGGACCATTGCCAAAAAGCAGGGCCGGGCCATATGCGGCCTGTCCATGGGTGGTTTCCACTCGTTGTATATCAGCCTGAATTATCCTGACATGTTCAACTACACCGGACTCTTCTCAGCTGCGATGGGAGTAAACGAGCAGCAGATGACTCCTCTCTATGAGAATCCTGATGCCAAGCTGGCTGAATATTTCAGAAGGAAACCTGCCCTCTTCTGGATTGGATGCGGCAATACCGATTTCCTGTACAAGGCAAACATTGAATTCATGGCCAAGATGAAGGAGGCAGGCTATCCATACCAATATATGGAGACTGACGGTGGCCATATATGGCGTAACTGGCGAATATATCTTTCGGAGTTCGTTCCGCTTCTGTTCAAATAAGTTCCATTTTGTAATCCATAAACTGAAATGAAGATCATCAAATCGACTCTGATAATAATGACTGCGGCAGCAATGATGTCCTGCGGTCCGAAGGGAGATCCCCAGCTCGGGAAGTCATCCATTGACAAAGTGATTGCCGCAATGACGCTTGAGGAGAAGGCGCATCTCGTAATAGGCACAGGTATGGCGGGAGCCTCAGGAGAAGCACCGGTAGTCGGGGAAACCCGAAATCTCGTTCCGGGCGCAGCCGGCACAACATATCCGATACCTCGTCTCGGCATTCCTGCAATTGTTCTTGCAGACGGTCCGGCCGGCCTAAGAATCAATCCTGTCCGTGAAGGGGATGAGAATACATATTACTGCACTCATTTCCCGATTGGAACTCTCCTCGCATCCACCTGGAATCCTGAACTTGTGAAACAGGTAGGTGCCGCTATCGGAGAGGAGGTTCTGGAATATGGAGTTGACGTACTTCTGGCACCGGCTCTCAATATACATCGCAATCCTCTCTGCGGCCGTAATTTCGAATACTATTCCGAAGACCCGCTGATCAGCGGCAAGATTGCAGCGGCTTATGTGAACGGTATCCAGAGCAATGGCGTAGGAACCTCAATCAAGCACTATGCTCTTAATAATCAGGAAACCAACCGTATGAAGAATGATGTGCATGTGAGCCCGAGAGCCGTACGTGAAATCTATCTCAAAGGATTCGGGATTGCTGTTCAGGAATCCCAGCCTTGGACTGTAATGTCCTCGTACAATTATGTAAACGGGGTTTACACTTCTGAAAGCAAGGACCTGCAGACCACAATGCTTCGTGACGAGTGGGGATTCAGGGGAATGGTAATGACTGACTGGTTCGGTGGCCAGGATGCCGTTGCGCAGATGGAGGCAGGAAATGATATGCTTCAGCCAGGACGTCCGGGACAGTTCGAGGATATTGTAAACGGTGTCAGGGAAGGCCGTCTTCCGGAGGAAGTTCTTGACAGGAATGTAAGACGAGTTCTTGAACTCATTCTCAAGTCGCCTCGTTTCAAAGGATATGAATTCAGCAACAAGCCTGACCTGAAGGCGCATGCGGAAGTGACAAGGGAATCAGCTGCGGAAGGGATGGTTCTCCTTGAGAACAACGGAGTGCTTCCTCTTGCTTCCGATGTCAGGAACATTGCTCTTTTTGGTACGACCTCCTATGACTTCATTGCCGGAGGAACCGGCTCAGGAAATGTTAACCGTGCCTATACGGTATCGCTGCTTGAGGGACTTGAGAAAGCAGGCTATTCGGTCGATGCCGATTTGTCCGGGATATATTCCAAATACATTGAGGAGGAAACTGCGAGGCTCAATCCGAAGAGTGACGACATGATGGCAATGTTCATCCCTAAAGTGCGTGCCGGAGAATTTGTCCCATCCGCAGAGATGCTTGAACGGACTGTTGCTGCTAATGATTTGGCAATCATTACATTGGGCCGTAATTCGGGCGAGTTCCTCGACAGGAAGATTGCGGATTTTACACTGACCGATGAAGAAATCGGCCTGATCACCGCAGTCTGCGGTGCGTTCCATGACGCAGGCAAGAAGGTGGTCGTTCTCCTCAATATAGGAGGTGTTATCGAGACCTCTTCCTGGAAGACTGTGCCGGATGCCGTTCTCTGTGCATGGCAGGCAGGCCAGGAGGGAGGAAACAGCGTTGCCGATGTCCTCAAAGGTGTTGTTTCTCCTTCGGGAAGGCTCACAATGACCTTCCCTATGGCGTACAGCGATCACGCTTCTTCGGCCAACTTCCCTATAGACCTGAGTTTCGGAATGTTCGGCAAGGACAAGGATGTCGAGCCTCAGAGGAATGTTGATTACACTGAATATGAAGAAGGCATTTATGTAGGATATCGCTGGTTCGACAAACAGAATCTTGCTGTTTCCTATCCTTTCGGATATGGACTCTCATACACTGCTTTTGAATGGAGCGGGGCTTCTGTAAAGGTTGGAAACAAGGAGACTGTAGTTACCGTGAACGTAAAGAATACCGGTTCAAGTAACGGCAAAGAGGTGGTTGAACTGTATGTGGCGGCACCTTCCGGTGGGATTGACAAGCCGGTGAAGGAGCTCAGGGCCTTTGCCAAGACAAATGATCTCGCACCGGGTGAGACTCAGCAGATATCATTGAGAATCAACAATTCTGACCTTGCATCATACAACGAATCCCAAAACGCGTGGATTGTGGATGAGGGAGAATACAGTTTCATGCTCGGAGCCTCCTCACGTGATATCCGTACGACTTTGACTGCCCATGTCAAAGGTTCTGTAACCAAAACGAATGCATTAAGTTTCAATAAATAATCTTCTTGCATGTGAACAAAAGGGAGAGGATGGCTTCTTGCCGCCCCTCCCTGATTGTCTTTATTGTCAAAACAGCTTCTAAATCCAAGCTCTCGTCCTGGAAAGCCTGCCGTCTGTCGGGAATGTGTTGGAACGCTTGCAATGTTTCGGTATATTTGCGCGAACCAAAACATAACGATATGACACGTCTTGCAAGAATCCGCTACATCATACTTGCCGCCATAGCAGCGACATTCATCTCAGTCTCATGTGAGCCGGAGTTCGTAAAAGGCTCCGGGTCGAATGATACGGAGCAGGGAAATGGAAATGGGAATGGGAACGAAGGCGGGAATGAAGAGAACGGAGGGGAGAATACCGGAGGCGAAGGAACCGGAGAAGGCGGCGGAGAGAATGTTCCTCCGGTAATTTCGGACGAGGGCCTTGCCTACGTCTGGGACGATACCGTGATACCGGAAATCACGATGAAGGTCTCCCTTGAGCAGTGGAACGCCTTCCTCGCAAGGTACGACGAATATGACCAGAATGCCGACTATTTCCATGCGGACTTCACCTACAGGAAAGGGAATGAAGTCACCTCGATACAGGACGGAGGATTCAGGATCAGGGGCAATACATCGAGACGCCGTCCTGAAGGAAGTTCGGGGCAGATGCACACGGCCGGCTC
>JAQXHU010000009.1 GCA_029007435.1 Bacteroidales bacterium | reverse complement strand
CTTCCAGCATACGAACAGATGAGCGAAGTGTTCCGCTATTCCTGGTTCGGATGTGCGTCTGATACGATGACAGGCCTGATTACTTCAAGGTTCTTCAACTCCGAAGGCGCCATCACAAGTCTTGGAGAGTATTATTCATCATTATCCCCGAATAATGAGATATATGTTAAATAAATCATTGATTGTATTTGCTTTGACCTTTGTCCTGGCATCTTGCTCCTCCACATCGGAGATGCCTTTTGTCAGGACATCGGGGACAAAGCTAGTGACAGAGGACGGCTCTCTTTTTGAAATCCGCGGCACAAATCTCGGCAACTGGCTGAATCCGGAAGGATATCTGTTCCAGTTCCCGAAAAGCGCCAATTCCGGACATTCCATCAATGACGGACTGTCCCAACTTGTCGGACCGGTCTATATGGACAGTTTCTGGAAGAGGTTCGTTGACAACTATGTGACAGAGAGAGACATAGAGTTTCTCGCCGCTGCCGGGGTCAATACCTTGCGCCTGCC
Source organism: Bacteroidales bacterium (assembly GCA_029007435.1). Lineage (GTDB taxonomy): Bacteria > Bacteroidota > Bacteroidia > Bacteroidales > UBA932 > Cryptobacteroides. Next base: position 103,524 of record JAQXHU010000009.1, on the reverse strand, counting down.
TTTCCATTATAAGCTTTTCACGTCTGACAGATATATGGGAACTACAGATGAAAATCTCGGGTTCGAAGTGATTGACAGGACAGTCGCCTGGTGCCGGAAATATGGACTGCGGCTGATTCTTGATATGCACGACTGCCCGGGAGGACAGACCGGTGATAACATTGATGACTCATACGGATATCCCTGGCTGTTCCGCGAGCCTGAGGCCCAGAATCTGTTCATCGAGATTTGGTGCGGGATTGCCAAAAGGTATGCATCTGAGCCTGTAATTATCGGATATGACCTTATGAATGAGCCTATTGCGCATTATTTTGAGGACAAGGAGGAACTCAATGCGGCGCTACAGCCTTTGATGATCCGCACAGTGAAGGCAATACGGAAATACGACACTCGTCATATTGTGATTCTGGCCGGAGCGCAGTGGAACACGAACTTCAAGGTCTATGACGATTTCACTTTCGATGACAACCTTATGTATTCGTGCCACATATACAAATGCCCTCCTGTCAAAGGCTCAGTCAAAGGATTTGTCAATTTTATGGAAAAATCCGGCAGGCCTATGTATATGGGAGAGACAGGCGAGAATACAGACGATTGGGTGAGAGATTTCAGGACAGTGCTCGATGAGTGTGGAATAGGATGGACATTCTGGACTTACAAACGTCTCGACGCGACAAGAACATTTGTCAATATTCCAAAACCTGAAGGATGGGATGCGATATGCGGATTTCTTGAGTCTGACAGGTCGGACTATGCCTCTGTCAGGGAACACAGGCCAGACAAGGATATGTGCCGCAGGGCACTTGAGGAATATCTGGAATCAATTAAATTCAATAACTGCTCAGTGAACGCCTCATATGTTGAGGCTCTGGGCTTCAATGCTGAGAATTATGAATAAAAAACTTATTGCACTTGCAGCTGTGTCAGTCTGTTTCGCATTGCCGGATATGCTTGCGGCAGGCATTCCGGGGGAGGTGCCTGCGGCTCCACAGATTATCAATATCCGTGCGCGGGACTGCAGGACGCTTGACGGACAGTGGAAATACATAGTTGACCCGTACGGCAACGGTTATTACAATTACCGGCTTGTCCCGAATCCTGTGGGTGATACATTTTTCGCCGACAAGAGTTTCGATGCTGACAGGACAAAGCTGATAGAGTATAATTTTGACAGAAATTACACATTGAACGTTCCCGGTGACTGGAACACACAGGATGACAAGCTGTATTATTATGAAGGGAAACTCTGGTACAGGACCAAGTTTGATTACAGCAAACCTGAAGGCAAGAGGGTGTTCCTTTATTTCGGTGCTGTCAATTATGAGGCTGTTGTCGCCCTCAACGGGGAGAAAATATGCCGTCACACAGGAGGTTTCACTCCTTTCAATATTGAGGTGACGGACAAAATCAAGGACGGTGAGAATTCGCTGGTCGTTATGGTGGACAACACCAGGGACAAAGACGGCATTCCTACTGACAACTGCGACTGGTGGAATTACGGGGGCATAACAAGAAGCGTATGCATTGTGGAGACACCCGGAACGTTCATACGTGATTATTCCGTCCAGCTCGACAAGTCCTACAGGAGCATTTACGGATATGTGCATCTTGACGGATGCACTGCTCCTGAAAAGGTGACGTTGTCTATACCTGAACTGAAATTATCTGCCACGGTGACAGCTGATGCGTCCGGTTATGCGGAGTTCAATCTGAAGGCACGTCCTGAACTGTGGTCTCCGGAGAACCCCAAGCTGTACAATGTGACCATTTCCTGCGGTGAGGATTCTGTAGATGACCGTATAGGCTTCAGGATTATCGAGACGAAAGGCACTGATATTCTTCTCAACGGAAAGAAAGTGTTCTGCCGCGGAGTCTCCATCCACGAAGAGGCTCCGTTCAGCAATGGCAGGATAGTGTCTGCCGAGCAGGACCGGATACTTCTTGGCTGGGCCAAAGAGATGGGCTGCAACTTTGTCCGTCTCGCCCACTATCCGCACAATGAGGATATGGTGCGGCTTGCCGAGGAGATGGGCCTGATGGTCTGGTCTGAGATTCCGGTTTACTGGACAATTTCGTGGAAAAATCCTGACACGTACGCCAATGCCCGTCAACAGCTGGTGGATATGATAACAAGGGATATCAACAGGGCCAATGTAGTGGTCTGGTCAGTTGCCAATGAGACTCCGCTTTCAGATGAGAGGCTGGCTTTTCTCTCCGCTTTGATTGACACCGCCCGCGAACTTGACCCGACGAGACTCATCAGCGCTGCAATGGAGAAAGAGAAGATGGCAGACGGCCGCTGGACTGTGGACGATCCATTGATTTCCAAAACTGACCTTATCAGCTTCAATCAATATATGGGCTGGTACACAGGCAATTCCGATATCTGCGCGGACGCTGTGTGGGTATTCCCGGAAGAGAAACCTGTGTTCATCTCGGAATTCGGGGCCGGAGCTTTGTATGGATTCCACGGAGACCGGACAGAACGGTTCACGGAGGAATATATGGCCGACTGCTATCGTCAGAATATCAAGATGATGACAGAGAGAATGCCGGGTCTTGCAGGCACCACTCCCTGGGTCCTGAAAGATTTCCGTTCGCCACGCCGCGCTCTTGCAGGAATTCAGGACGACTTCAACAGAAAGGGCCTTATTTCAGAGCAGGGACAGAAAAAAACCGCTTTCCATATTATGAAAGAGTGGTACAGGTCGTTGATGGACAAATGATTTTATCCTGAAGGACTGTCACATCAGGAAATGACTCATATCTTTTCCGAGTGACAGCCCTTCCCTTATTTCAGTGGACGAGATGTCAACAACAGGGGCGTCAATGATATGAATCTTGTATATATGCCTGTCCGCATCTTCAAGGCAGATGCTGTCAGATGTCGAGTCCGACGCATCTAAAACGTACGGGGCAGGGAATTGAGCGCATTCCTCGATGAGGGATGCGCGTATTGTGTTGAGGTCAAATCCTTTACGTGGATAGACGGCCACTCCGTATTCTGCGAGAATCCTCGGAAAGTCCCTCCATCTGTGTATGGATGACAGATTGTCCGCTCCCATCACAAGCGTGAAATCGTTCCCTGGTTCGCGTCGCTTCAGCTCATCAAGGGTCCTGATGGTGTAATGCGGGGGCTCCATATTCAGTTCAATGTCATCAACCCATACTTTCAGCTCCGGATGTCTCCTGACCGCTTGCACAGCGGCATTGTACCGGGCTTCCCCGGAATCGGCGCTGATGCTGTCTTTAAGCGGGTTCTTGGGCGACACTACAAGATATACCCAGTCGAACAGGCCTTGACCTGTCAGTTGCTCCATTATGGCCTGATGTCCGATATGCAGCGGGTTGAATGACCCTGAATAAACAGCTATGCGCATAGAAAACTGTCCACAAGAGAATCGGCTTCCCTGAATGCTGTGTCAAGGTCGTCATTGACCAGCACGTAATCGAATTTATCTGCGTAAGTCATTTCCTCAGAGGCTTTTGAGACTCTCTTTTCAATGGCTTCCTCACTGTCGGTCCCCCTGGCTGTGAGTCTTCTCCGGAGTTCTTCCACTGAAGGCGCCTGGATGAAGACGGACAGGGCTTTGTCTCCGAAATACTTCTTCAGGTTCACTCCTCCCTTTACATCCACGTCGAAGATAATGACATTTCCCCTGTCCCAGATTTTCTGGACCTCCGATTTGAGCGTGCCGTAGAATGAGCCCGGATACACTTCTTCGTATTCAACGAATTTATCCTCGGCTATCAGATGCCTGAATTCATCCGCAGTGAAGAAATGGTATTCCACTCCGTCCCGCTCGCTGCCTCTCGGCTGGCGGGATGTGGCAGACACTGAAAATTCCATCTCCGGATGCCTGGAAAGGATGTGATTGACAATTGTGCTTTTGCCGGAACCGGACGGTGCGGAGAAAATTATTACTTTATTGTTCATTCTTGAAATGTTTCTGTTTCGCAAGTTGCAAATTATTGTTTTTCAGAGGGATTGTCGCTCGATGCGGGCAAAGGCCAACGCACTTTTTTGTCCACGCTACCCTTTTCCTAAATCCCTTTCCCCGGGAACCTGCTCGCTGCAAAAGACCACTGGGCTTTTGCTTATCGCTCCCGACTTTCCCTCGGCCTAAAGGCCTCAAAAGCAGTTGTTTCGCTCTGCGAAACTTAACTTAAAATGTTTCACTGTTTATTATTTTCACAAAAATAGTTAATTTTGCGCTGGTTTTGTATAAAACTATGCCAAATTGTCTGTTTTTGTGGCAATGGCAGAGTAATTGCACAAAGACCGTGACTGGAAAATTACTTTAAATTTTTATAGAATATGGTTTCTTATAAAGATCTGGGTCTTGTAAACACCAGAGAAATGTTTGCCAAGGCAGTGGAAGGCGGCTACGCTATTCCTGCTTTCAATTTCAACAACATGGAGCAGCTCCAGGCCATCATCCAGGCTTCAGCTGAGACAAAATCTCCAGTTATCCTTCAGGTTTCAAAAGGCGCCCGCAACTATGCGAACCAGACCCTTCTCCGTTATATGGCAGAAGGCGCTGTCGAGTACGCCAAAGAGCTTGGCTGGGAGCACCCTCAGATTGTTCTTCACCTCGACCACGGTGATTCTTTCGAGCTCTGCAAGAGCTGCGTTGATATGGGCTTCTCATCAGTTATGATTGACGGCTCTTCTCTTCCATACGAGGAGAACATAGCTCTCACAAAGAAAGTTGTTGAGTATGCTCATCAGTACGATGTGACTGTTGAGGGTGAGCTCGGAGTCCTTGCAGGTGTTGAGGATGAGGTCGCTTCCGAGGTTTCCCACTACACAAAGCCTGAGGAAGTCATTGACTTCACCAACAGGACAGGTGTTGACAGCCTTGCCATCTCTATCGGAACATCTCACGGCGCTTACAAGTTCAAACCTGAGCAGTGCACACGTGATCCTAAGACAGGCCGTCTCGTTCCTCCGCCACTCGCATTTGACGTTCTCCACGAGATTGAGAAGAAACTCCCTGGATTCCCGATTGTTCTCCACGGTTCTTCTTCAGTTCCACAGGAGTATGTTGACATAATCAACGCGAACGGCGGAAAACTTCCTGATGCTGTAGGTATTCCTGAGGAGCAGCTCCGCGAGGCTTCCAAGTCAGCTGTATGCAAGATCAACATCGACTCTGACTCACGTCTTGCCATGACCGCTGCTGTCCGCAAGGTATTCGCTGAGAAACCGGGTGAGTTCGACCCTCGTAAATATCTTGGACCAGCTCGTGACGAGATGAAGAAGCTCTACGAGCACAAGATTGTCAACGTTCTCGGCTCAAACGGCAAAGCTGAATAATAATTCTGGCTGGCAACTGCCAGACCTGATTAATGAATATGTGGAGAGGATGCCCAGGCGTCCTCTCTTTCTGTATTTTTCCGTTTCAACAGGAATAATTGAACCATAATAATTTTGAATTCAAAACAGAAATTAATAAATTTGAAATCTTTAAAATAACTTATTCAATATGGTCGATTATACTGAAATGGTGCAAGCCGCTGTGGAAAAATTGTTCAATGCGGTCAGGAGGAACGGGATGGACAATGAACAGGCTGTCAATCTCATTTCAGGAGCTTATGCCCTTGCCGAGGAGGCTCACCGCCCGCAGAAAAGAAAAAGCGGACTTCCTTACATTCTGCATCCTCTGGCGGTTGCCCTGATTGTTGTCGAGGAAATGCGTCAGACTGATCCAGCCATAGTATGCGCCGCGCTTCTTCACGACGTGGTGGAAGACACCGACCATACAATCGAGGAGATAAGGTCGCTTTTCGGAGACGACGTCGCCACTCTTGTGGCGGCTGTCACGAAGCCCAACAAACAGCAGGTTGACAACTTCCAGCATATTCTCGGCTCTGTCAATAAGGACGTTAGAGTGCTGATACTCAAGCTCTCCGACCGTCTTCACAATATGAGGACACTCGATTCAATGAAGCCTCAGAAACAGTGGAAGATTGCATCAGAGACCCAGTTCTTCTTCGCACCCCTCGCCGGCAGGCTCGGGCTGTACAAGGTCAAATCAGAGCTTGAGAATCTGGCCTTCAAGTTCCTCAATCCGATGGAGTACGAACATCTCAACTCTGAACTTGCCAAAGACCGGGAACGGACGAAGGAAGCTGTTGAGACATTTATGGGCGAGGCCGAGGCCACTGTGTTCCAGTCTTTCTCCAAAGTAATCCGCTGGGATATCCGTTATCGCAAACCGTTCAGTATATGGAGGGAGATGCAGGAGCGCAACTGCGATTTCTATCACGTTCCTTTCAAACATTACATCCGCGCGGTGTTCAATTGTGACGAGGTCAGGCAGGATACCGGCAGGGACATTTCTGAGCAGGATATTGTACTGAAGATTTATTCTGTGTTGGGCAACAAGTTCAGGGAGCAGACCGGCAGTTTCATCAATTATATGACCCAGCCGAAAGCCAACGGTTACCGCTCGGTCCATTTCAGGCTGCTCAATCCATACGGCAATATCGAAGAGTTCCATATCAGTTCCGACACTATGCGCGAGCAGTCCTATTTCGGATGTATAGTGGATGATAAGGAGCAGTGGATGAAGAGGCTGACATCCGTGCTCCAGGAACTCTCCGAGAACCCTGAGCTGCTTATGCCAGGCATTCACGATTCTCTTTATAATGAGGATGTTACAGTATATACGCCTCAGGGCTCTCCGGTCACCCTTCCGAAAGGAGCGACTGCTCTTGATTTTGCCTACGAGATCCATACGAGGATAGGCAGTCACGCCAAGTATGCGAGAATAAACGGCAGACTTGCCTCAGTCCGCACCCGTCTCAACAGGGGAGACTGCATTGAGATTTTCTCTGACGAAAGCATAAATCCGCAGCAGGACTGGCTTGATGATGTAGTCACATTCAAATCCAAGAAGGCTATACGGAACTATCTGAACCGTCTGCCAAAACAGAAATACAAGCTTTGTCCCTGCTGCCGTCCTCTGCCGGGGAGTGAGATAATCGGATTCGCTGATTCCGAAGGGACAGTGACAGTGCATCGCCGCAACTGTCCGGACGCTATCCGCGCAGCCTCGGAGAATGGCCAGACGATTGTCGCCGTGGAGGATTTCAAACCTGAGGACAATATCCTTTATCCGGTGTCAATCAGGATAATAGGGGTTGACAGGCCGCATCTTCTCAGGGATATCATCGACTGCGTTGTACAGGATGCCCATCTGTCAATGTCCGCTTTGAGTTCAGTTATGGAAGAAGAGATTGTCACCTGTACAATAAGTTATTCAGTTCATTCGGCGGATGAACTTGACAGTGCGGTGAAGCGTCTGATGAGCATCGAAGGAGTGGAAGAAGTAAGAATTGAATAATCTACATACCGCTGACTGTATTCACAATGAAAATCAAGGCTGAGACAGTCCAGTCTGTGACAGAAATGGCGAATTCCGGACAGAACCCTGCCGCATACAGGGTGACTGTCGCGATAGAGATGACCATCACCGCAGTCGTCAGCGGCAATGCCAGTATATTTGTAATCAGGAAGTAGCGGGGAAATGTGCGGAAATGCCACCAGGCTGCCGGCGCCGTGAACAGCTGGCAGGAGATGGCCACTGCCGCTGCGTTCCATATTTTTCTCATTGTTCTGAAATCCCCGGTGCCGTCATCAGGGAACCAGGATTTCAGCCTCGGAAGCAATATGAATATTCCTGCCATTGCAAGGTAGGAAAGCTGGAATCCGGGCGTCAGAATGACTTGAGGCGAGAAAGTCAGCTGTATCATCAGTGCGGCGCACATCATATGCAGCGGGTCGCTCCGCCGGAGGGACATTCTGGCTGACTCGTTCAGCAGAATGAAAAGGAACGCCCTGGTGAGGGAGGCGGATGCTCCTGTCGCGATGGTATAGAATCCTGCTGCGCTGATCAGAATGACGCTTCGAATGTTTTTTATGGCCGGGGCGTTCCCGAGGAATGAAAGCGCTTTGCACAGAATGACATAGATGATTCCGAGATGCAGGCCTGACAGGGCGAGGATGTGGGATGCCCCGCTTTCCCTGAAGGCGTTCACTGTGTCTCTGCTCAATGCGGAACGGTCTCCTGTCAGCAACGCTTTCAGCAGGGGTGCGGTGCTTTCTGATCCGAAAGGAATGCTATCTATCATTGATTTGACCTTTTCCACCATTCCGGTGGCGGCAATTTCCAGCACTCCTTTCCCCTGACCGCATCCGATTCCGGAAATGCAGGCGGTTGAAGCGCAGAATACCCCAAGTGTCAGGTAAAGAAACATTATCAGGGACAGTCCGGGACGTTTCAGGACGGCCGCCAGGCCAATGGCCGTGAAGCATAATATGGCAGACATCTGCCCTGCTGCATAACAGGTGGAAATGCCGGATGTCCGTTCTGAAATGTATGTGAATATCAAAGTTCCGGCAGCGATACCGGCCGTGAACGTGAAGGATAACGCCGCAAAATCTTTCGCCTCTGTCATTTGATTCCAGTTTCTTGCTAAAATAGTGAAATCTTGTTAACTTTGCACATTATCCCAGTGATTTTTTAGAAAACTAATATATTTTGAAATGATAATACTGGTAATCAACTGCGGAAGTTCCTCTATCAAGTACCAGCTGCTTGATATGAAGAACGACGACGTTTATGACGTTCTTGCAAAAGGTATCGTCGAGAAGATCGGACTGGAGACAGGATGCCTCCAGCATACTGCCACAGGCAGGGAGAAATATATCGTTGACCTGCCGATTCCTGACCACAAGGTGGGAATGAAGCTTGTCCTCGACACGCTCACAGATCCGGAGCACGGCGTGCTCAAGTCTTTGGATGACATTGAGGCCGTTGGCCACAGAATCGTCCACGGAGGCGAGTTCTTCTCAACCAGCGCCCTTGTGAATGAGGACGTTATGAAGAAGATAGAGATATGCTGCGATTTCGCTCCGCTTCACAATCCGGCTCACCTTCTCGGAATCAGGGCTGTGCAGGCTGTTCTTCCTTCCGTCCCTCAGGTGGTCACTTTCGACACCGCTTTCCATCAGAGTATTCCGGCTTATGCCTATATGTACGGCCTTCCATACGAGTGCTATTCAAAATATCGTGTACGCAAATACGGCGCTCACGGAACAAGCCACCAGTTCGTTGCCGAGAAAGGCGCGAAGTTCGCCGGACTTGATATCAACAATTCCAGAATCATCACCTGCCACATAGGCAACGGCAGTTCCATTACAGCTGTTCTCAACGGCAAGTCTGTTGACACCTCAATGGGCTTCACACCGCTTGACGGAGTGATTATGGGCACAAGGTGCGGAAGCATTGACCCGAACATTGTCCCTTATCTGATGAAAAAAGACGGACTCACTCCGGATGAGATGACTGAGATAATGAACAAGAAGAGCGGTTTCCTCGGCATTTCCGAGGCTTCTTCTGACGCCCGTGACCTGGATGCCCTTGCCAATTCAGGTGACCAGAAAGCCAAGCTCGCTCTCAAGATGCTCACCTACGGAGTTATCAAGTATATCGGACAGTTCGCGGCTGTGATGAACGGTGTTGACCTCATTGTCTTCACAGGCGGAATCGGTGAGCACAACAGCCGTCTCCGCCGCAGGGTATGCGAGAACTTCTCATATCTCGGACTCAAGTTTGACTATCAGGCAAATACAGCCTTCGGAGAGGATGCGATAATCTCGCTCCCTGACTCGAAAGTCAAAGTCGCCCTCATCACAACTGACGAGGAAATTGTCATAGCGCGCGACACTATGCATATCGTAATGAGTGAAGAAGAAAACTGATTTATACTATGATTACAAGTTTCTCAGACGTGTTTGCGGACCTCAAGGAGAAAGGCATCTGCAAGAAAATGGTCGCTGCCTGGGCAGTTGACGAGCATACTATCGAAGCGGCATCAAAGGCTGTTGATCTCGGTTTTGTGACAGCCACCCTTGTCGGTGATGCAAAGATGATCGAGGATGTTTGCGAGAAGAAAGGAATTGACTCCTCCAAATTCGAAATCATCGGCAATCCTGACGAACTCAAGGCTGTCGCACAGGCTGTACAGCTCGTTCACGACGGTGACGGAGATGTTCTTATGAAAGGCCTCTGCAGCACTGACAAGTTCCTCCGCGCCATTCTCAACAAGGAGACAGGACTTCTCCCTCCTAAGGCATTGCTCAGCCACGTGGGTGTCATAGAGAGCCCTAATTATCACAAGCTCCTCTTCCTGACCGATATGGCCGTTGTTCCTCTTCCAGACCTCAAACAGAAGATGGCACTTGCCAACTATGTGGTCAAGGTGGCCAAGTCTTTCGGGATAGCGAAGCCTAAGGTTGCTTTCATTGCCGCTTCAGAACAGGTACTCGCATCAATGCCTGCCTGTCTTGAGGCTGCCGCTCTCGCCAAGATGGCTGACAGGGGACAGATCAAGGGCTGTATTGCTGACGGTCCTCTCGCTCTTGACGTTGCCATTGACCAGGAGTCCGTGGAAATCAAGAAGCTCACCAGTCCTGTGGCAGGTGACGCAGACTGTCTCGTGTTCCCTAACATAGAGTCGGCCAATGTATTCTGGAAGACCAACTCCAAACTCGCTTCCGGCGTCCGCCAGGCAGGTATGCTTGTTGGTACCACAGCTCCTTGTATCCTTGCAAGCCGCGCCGACAGTGTCGACACCAAGCTGAACTCAATTGCAGAGGCTGTCCTCAGCGTTCTGTAATAATTTGATTGATAGGATTTTTGAGATGACTTGAAAGCGCTGTCTTCCTGGTCATCTTTTTTTTGTTTTGTCAGTATCTGAATTGAGTTATTCAAATTTATTGCTAATTTTGTGCTGCTAAAACTTCGATTATGTATTCATTTATAATCAGCCTTGCCGCATTAGTTGCGGGCTATTTTATTTACGGCAGATTTGTTGAGCGCCTGTTCGGACCTGAGCCGTCCAGGAAGACCCCTGCTCTCACTCATTCGGACGGTGTGGACTACATCGCTATGCCATCCTGGAAAGTTTTTATGATACAGTTCCTCAATATTGCCGGGACGGGGCCTATATTCGGTGCTATTATGGGAGCTAAATTCGGTCCGTCAGCATATCTGTGGATTGTCTTCGGCTGCATTTTCGCCGGAGCGGTCCACGACTATCTCACGGGAATGCTTTCAGTAAGAAATGACGGAGCGGCGCTCCCTGAGATTGTGGGACTCTATCTTGGCCAGACCACAAAGAAAGTCCTGCTGCTGTTTTCCATCATAGTTCTTCTGCTCGTGGGTGCGGTGTTCGTATACAGCCCTGCCCTTATTCTCGGTGATATGGCCGGGGATGGCTCAAGAGCTTCCATAATGCTTTGGGTGGCTGTGATATTCATTTACTATGTGTGTGCGACAATGCTGCCTATCGACAAGATAATCGGCAAGATATACCCTCTGTTCGCCTTTGCGTTGCTGTTTATGGCTGTCGCCCTTATGGCGTGTCTGTTTGTGAAATGGCCTTCAATTCCTGAAATCTGGGACGGCATCGGCAATCTCGGAGAGGCAAAAGGGCTGATATCAGGTCAGACAGTTTTCCCTTGTCTTTTCATAACGATAGCCTGTGGCGCAGTCAGCGGATTCCACGCCACGCAGAGCCCCCTGATGGCAAGATGTATCAACAATGAAAAAATGGGCAGGCCGGTTTTCTACGGTTCGATGATTACCGAGGGCGTTGTGGCTTTGATCTGGGCTGCTGTCTCATCGTATTTCTTTTTCGACGGAGGTGCTGCGGCTGTTGGCTCCGACTTAAGCGCTTCTGCTCCGGCCGTGGTGGCGAAGGTGTCATCTAACTGGCTTGGCATAGTGGGCGGAATCCTGGCTCTTCTTGGAGTGGTTGCAGCTCCAATCACCAGCGGTGACACAGCCTTCAGAAGCGCGAGACTTATAATCGCCGATTTCCTGAGATTCCCTCAGAAATCAGTTCGCAACAGGTTCATTATCTGTATTCCTTTGTTCGCCGCGGCATCTCTGCTTCTCTGGTACAATGTAGCTGACGAGAACGGCTTCAATGTTATATGGAGATATTTCGGATGGGCTAACCAGACACTTGCGGTATTCTCCCTGTGGACGGCCACTGTATATATGTCCAAGTCAGGTAAAGGCTGTCTGTCTTATCTTGTGGCCTTGATTCCTGCTGCTTTTATGACTTCAGTGTCAGTGACTTATATATCTGTTGCCAAAATAGGGCTCAATCTTCCTGCAACTTGGAACTGGTATATAGGAGGAATTACTTTCGTTGTATCAATAGTGCTCTTTTATATCTGGAAATGCAGAAAGGCATAGGGTAGACTGAAATTCCTGAATGCGTAATAGGTTTATGGCTCGAAGAAACTGAAGTGGACGCGGCCATAAACCTTTTCCTTTACAAAGCATCTATGCGTTCTGAAAGAATGCTCGCTGCCGTGCTCCAAAATAAGATATCGTTCAGGATATACGAGTCCGGCCTCCATAATCCTGTCAGGAAGAGTTTCAAGACCTTCGAGGGCATAAGGCGGATCAGCGAATACTATGTCGAATCTCTCTTTGCATAAAGGAATGAAATCAAAAACATTATGATGCACAGCGGTCAGATTTGCGAGTCCGAGCCTGTCCGCCTGTTTTTTGATGAAGGAAGAGTACTGCGGGTTCATTTCCACTGACCACACGTGTCCTGCTCCACGGGATGCGAACTCATATGATATAGAGCCTGTTCCGCTGAAAAGGTCGAGAACTTTCAGCCCTTCGAATTCATATTCATTGTCAAGTATGTTGAACAGAGACTCTTTTGCCAAGTCAGTTGTAGGTCTTGCCTTGAATTCAGGCGGCACCGCTATCGTGCGGCCCTTCAGTTTTCCTCCTATGATTCTCATTGTCAAGTTGTCATATTTTCTCAACCGCCTTGAAATAACGGTAAAGAGATATTTCCTGCTCCTGGGTTACAGGAGTGCGGAAACATATCGTTGTTACTTCCGGATTCAGCTGGAGTTTCTTCATTGAATTGAAAATGAAGTATTCCGCAGTGGTGAAATCCACAGCTTTGAACACATTGGCAAGCATCAGGCTCCGTCCCTGGGCAATGACGAGATGCAGGTAGCCGTCTGCGTACGAGGCCAGAACCTTGTTGTATTCCGGGCAGATGTCAATTGACTCCAAAAGGAAATACATCTCCGGCATAATGCGGGAGCGGTATCCGTCCTCTGTCAGCACTGTCTGGGCCAAAACTTTTGACAGGGATTCACCGATGCTGTTCGAGAACACAATCACCGCGCCCATTCTGTCAATCCGGAAATATTCCACCTGGTCGGAATCTTCTATCCGGACCACCTCGGACAATATCTGCCGTGCGTCCGCAGGATTGAAAAAATGCTCCGGGACGAGAGTGCACTTATGTGTCAGCAATGATATCCTTACTGAAGAATACCTTTTCTGGAATTCTTTTGTGGTGAAAAGTTTGTCCCCTCCGGTCCATCCTGAACAGCGGGTCCCCTCCTGGTCCTGCACTGTAAAAGAATATCCACTCAAGGAGACTTGAATGGATATTCTGGTTTTCGTATCTGTATTCTGTATCAAGACTATTCCCAGTTTCCAGCGTTGTTGTTAGGAGCGGAGATGCTGCCGACCTGAAGTCCTTCATAACGGTTGGATGCTTTGCAGTCAGCGTCAAGATTGATTCTCAACTGGTTGTCCAGACCTTTGAGGAGTGACTTGTATGGCATCTTGGCTTCGAAGAGAGGGACCTTGACACCTGACACCTCCTTGATGATGGCTTCCATAAGAATCGTGTCGCCCTGTGAGAATGGAATGTACCTGAGTGAATCGATTCTGAAATCGCTCCTTGAGTTGAAGATAGTGTCTTTTACGTTGATTTTGCTTGAGATGGCAAACACGAGGTTCTCGCCTTCCTGATAAAGCTTGTACATCTGCTCCGGAGTGATTCCCCTGCGTGCTTTCTTGAGTTTCTCGGTGTTGGCAACGGCTACTGAGTCGTCCTTTGAACCGATCTGCATCACAATCTCCATCTTACCATTGTTGTAGAAGTCTGCAAGTGAATCAGCTGAGCTTGCGAATCTGCCGTAAACAGACTTGTATGCCTCCTGAAGAGTACGGAGATCTTTCATCCTCTGGATGCCCACACCTTTGCGGAACTCCATCTGCTTGTTAAAGTTAACTGGCTGCATAACGCTCTGTACAATAGCATATACAAGCCCTGCAATCACAAAGAGCAGCAAAACGCTGACAATCTTTTTAACTATTCCGTTCATTATTATGAGTTTTAATTATTTTCCCAACAGTTCCGACAAAGTTATGAAAATGATTTATGAATTGCAATATTTATTAGTAAATTTGCGCTCTGAAACATTATGGATATGATTAAAGACATATTGGCTGATGCCGGACGGCTTGACTCCTTGATTGAGGCGTCCGGGAATATTGTCATAACAGCGCATATACATCCTGACGGCGACGCCGCGGGCAGCACCATAGCATTATTGCATTATCTTGTGGAGAAGAGGCACAGGAATGTCCGCATTCTCTATCCTGAGCCGCTACCCTCCACCATATCATTCATTTCTGAATATACAGACAGCGAAATGATTCTGGACGGAACCACAATGCCGGAGCGGTGCGCTGAAGCTGTAAAGAACGCGGATTTGATATTCTGTCTCGACTGCAACTCATTCTCAAGGACGGGGTGCCTGGAAAACCTGATGCGCGGTTCAGATGCGCCCAAAGTGCTAATTGATCATCATCTGAATCCGGATTCGGAGGCGTTCACCTTTGTTGTTTCCACACCTGAAGTTTCGTCCGCCTGTGAACTCCTTTACAATTTGCTGATGTCAATGAAGGATATCGGGGGTGACGCATTGAAACTGCCGAGCGTTTCTGCTGATGCCCTGATGACGGGTATGACCACAGATACGAATAATTTTGCAAATTCAGTATATCCATCTACATTTGCAATGGCGTCAGGCCTGCTTGCGGCCGGTGTGGACAGGGATGCGATACTCGGACGTCTTTTCAATGAATACAGGGAGAACCGCCTTCGGATGATGGGCGCTCTTCTTTATGAGAATATGAAAATCACTCCGTGGGGTGTGGCGTATATGGTTGTGGATGAAGAACTTGCTTCAAGATTCGGGATAATGGAAGGCGAGACTGAAGGGTTTGTGAATATGCCTCTTGCAATCGGCTGTGTGAAAATGAGCCTGTTCCTGAAGATTGACGGAGATGGTTTCTTCAGAGTCTCTGTGCGGTCCAAAAAAGGCTATTCGTCCAACAAATGCGCCTCGCGGTATTTCCACGGGGGAGGTCACGAGAATGCCTCGGGGGGCCGTCTGTTCTTCCCTCAGGATATCTCGTCGCGCTCGCTTGCGGGACAATATATAGAGGAAGTGACCGCTGCGCTTTTTAAAGAAGAAGGTTATTATGAGGAATAGTGTATATGCGCTGGTGACGGTCCTGTCAGTCCTGATTTGCTTCTCCTGCAAGAAAGAGGAGCGGAAGTCGCAGATATCCAGGCAGGAAACGAATATCGAGACGTTTATCAACAACACGCTTTCGAAGATTGACACTGCTTATGTGGTCAACAGCAGGGGTGTGTCCAGACTTGTTGTCGTTCCGGGACAAGGAGACAGCCTGGATGCCGGAGGAACCGTCTCCTTTTATTATGCCGGATATGTAATGAACTCGTCATCAATCAGTTCCACGAACCTGTTCGCCACCAACAACAAGGATGTCGCATTGTCGCAGAAATGGGAAGTGTCTGATACGTCAGCGTTTGACATTATGACTCTCAACCTTTCCGGGTCGGAACTTGTTGAAGGTCTCAAGAGGGGGCTTGAAGGGGTGAGAGGCGGACAGGAATGCTATATTCTGTTTTCCGGCAATTATGGCTTCGGAAAAAAGCCTTTAGGCACGATTCCTGCAAATGCAGCCCTGGCCTATCACGTTTGGGTCGAGAGCATATCCAATGATTAATTGAAAATTATAATGACAATAATGAATAGAGGAATGAGAAACTCGCTTCTTGCTTCGATGGCGGTTATTGCCCTCGCGGCCGGATGCGCAAAATCGGAGAAAACTGAGCCTAACGAGGCCAGCAAGCGTTATTTTGATGCCTGGATCCAGATTAAGCATCCGGATGTCACACCTACTGAGCTTGGAGTCTATATTATTGATGATCAGGAGGGATCGGGCGAACAGTATGAAGAGCAGGCGTACGTTTATGTGAAATACACTGTCAGTTCCCTTGACGGAACTATTACTTCCACCAGTTATGATGAGGTGGCAAAGCGGATCGGGTCATACAACAAAGCCAATTATTATGGTTCCCACGTATGGATAATGGCGGAAGGAATGATTGCGGCGGGAGTGCAGGATATGATCAACGGAATGAAGGTTGGCGGAAAGCGGACAGCCGTCATTCCGACCTGGCTGATGACTACTGACCGTTACAGCAAGCCTTCTGATTATCTCAAACATTCTTCCGACAATGACAATTCAATATACACAGTGGAGCTGGTTGGTTTCACTGACGATATAGTAAAGTCTGAGGTTGATTCTTGCGAGGTGTTCGCTGAAAAGTATCTCGACGGACTTGATTCACTATCTTACGGATTCTATTACAAGCAGCTTGAGGAACCGGCCGACGACAAAGAATTCCCTTCAGACACATCGATTTACATCAATTACACCGGACGACTTCTCAACGGGCAGGTTTTTGACACCACAGTTGAGGACACTGCCAAATTCTACAACATCTACAGCAGTTCTTCCACTTATGAGCCGGTGCAGATTACGTGGGGCGAAAACTGGAGCGACATTACTATGGGCTCGTCTGACGGTTCGTCTTCATCGCTTATTTCCGGCTTCCAGAAGACTCTATGGGAGATGAAACGTTATGAGAAGGGCGTGGGAATGTTCATATCCCCATATGGGTACGGTTATTCGGGAAGCGGTAACCGGATTCCTTCATTTGCCCCGCTTCTGTTTGAGATTGAGATAGTTGACGAGCCATAGAAGGAGGATTTTTATGTCGTCAGTACCCGGATCCGTGCCTTCGGAACTTGGAGAAAAGAATATACGTCCACTGCTGATGCAGTATGCGGTCCCGGCTATCATAGCTATGACCGCTTCTTCTCTTTACAATATGGTCGACAGCATCTTCATCGGCCATATCCCGGATGTCGGATCTTATGCCATATCCGGTCTTGCCGTCACTTTCCCGCTGATGAATCTTGCCACTGCGGTCGGCACGCTTGTAGGTGTAGGCGGATCCACCATCCTCTCCGTTCTTTTAGGTCAGAAAAACTATTCAGTGGCCAACAAGGTGCTTTCCAACATCGTATTGTTGAACATCATCATCGGCCTGCTGTTTTCTGCAGCCGTCCTGCCTTTCCTGGATCCGATATTGCGCTTCTTCGGGGCTACTGAGAATACCCTGCCTTTCGCCAGGGAATATATGCTCATCATATTGATAGGCAATGTGGTTACCCATCTGTATTTCGGCTTGAACAATGTGATTCGCGCCTCCGGCAATCCGAAGATGGCTATGGGACTGACGATATTCACGGTGATTTCCAATTCCATACTTGACCCGGTGTTCATTTTCATTTTCGGGATGGGAATACGTGGAGCGGCATTGGCCACTGTCCTATGCCAGGCTCTTGCATTGAGCTATTCCCTCAGATATTTCTGGAATCAGGGTAATTTTCTGCATCTTCCGGCCCGCCTGAAGTCCTTCTCTCTCGATATGAGGGTAGCAAAGGATTCCCTTACTATCGGAATGGGGCCGTTCCTGATGAATGCAGCCTCCTGCATTGTGACAATGTTCATCAATCAGCAGCTGCTCAAATATGGCGGAGACCTTGCTATCGGCGCATACGGCATCGTGAACAGGATATCATTTCTCTTCGTTATGGTGAATATGGGTTTCAATCAGGGAATGCAGCCTATCGCGGGATACAATTACGGAGCACGCAAATACACCCGTGTCAAGCAGGTGTACAAGTTGACCGCCCTTTGTGCCACGGTAGTGACCTGTGCCGGATTCCTCGTGTCGGAATGTGTCCCTGACATCGCAGTGTCCCTGTTCACCAATGACGCCGAACTCAAGGCTCTTGCAGTCAAAGGATTGAGAATCATCAATATGGCATTCCCTCTCGTAGGCTTCCAGATGGTTGCGACAAATTTGTTCCAATGTCTCGGAATGGTCCACAAGTCGATTCTGCTTTCGCTCTCGAGGCAACTTCTGTTCCTCGTGCCGCTTATATATTTCCTTCCGGTTTTCTTCGGTTACAACGGAGTCTGGATGAGTTTCCCTGTCGCAGACTCCCTCTCGATATTCCTTTCCACTGCTCTGCTTATAAGGCTTTTCCGCAAATTCGGAAAGCTGAATGACGGTGATGATCCGTCAATACTCGGCAGTAAAATCTGATATGCTTATGGAGAACAGTTTGATTATCAATATAGGACGCCAGTTCGGCAGCGGAGGATTGCTTGTGGCCAGGGCTTTGGGAGACAAGCTTGACATTCCGGTGTACGACCATGAACTCATAGAAAAAGCTGCGGAAGAAAGCGGTTTCAGCCGCGACCTCTTCGCAAAGAATGACGAGAAAAGAAGTGTTCTTTCTTTGACGGGATATTTCGATACTTCGCGTTTCGGACAGGCTGACAATTACCTTGGGGACAATCAGTTGTTCACTCTCCAGAGCCACGTGATAAGGACTATCGCCGAGTCCGGTCCTGCAATCTTTATAGGAAGATGCTCGGATTATGTCCTGCGTGATATGGATTGCCTCGATGTCTTTATCACTTCCCCTAAGGAGGTGAGAGTCCGAAGGGTAGCAGAAAGGATGGGCATTTCTCCGGAGGAAGCCGCGTCCCTTATCAAGAAGAAAGACAGGACCAGGGAGAATTATTACAACTATTATACATTCGGACATTGGGGCGTCGCCTCCAACTATGACCTTTGTGTTGATTCCTCGATACTCGGGATTGACGGCACTGCTGACCTGATCATTGACTTTGGCAGGCGCACAGGATTGATTAAAGGAGATATGAGATGAGAGTGAAACGCGCTGGAATATTGTTGCTGATTGCATTGTCCGCTGTGGCAGTGGGACTATGTGTCTCGCTGTCATCCTCATCTGGCAATGAACTTGTGCCGGAAATGCTTGTGCCAGTGAGACTTAACGAGGTGCTTACGAATGATATGTCGGATACGTCGTCCCTTTCGGGAATGGATGCGGCCATTATGCGTTATATGAGGCAGTGGAATCTCAGGGGTACATCCCTGTCAATTATGCGCAATGATTCGCTTCTATATTCCAAAGGCTACGGATGGGCGGATGCTGAAAGCGGTGAGCCGATGGAGCCACCTATGATAATGAGGGTGGCATCAGTTTCCAAGTTGCTGACAGCCACTGGGATAATGGTTCTGAAGGAACGCGGTCTGCTCTCTCTTCAGGATACGGTGTTCGGACCGGGTGGGATTCTTCAGGACACCGCATATACCAGCGTCATCAAGGATCCGGCATATAAAAAGATTACTGTCGAGGACCTGCTCCGGCACAAGGGCGGTTTCACGTCATCCGCAGGTGATCCGATGTTCTCGATGAGGACAATAATCCAGCAGAATCATCTGGGATGTCCGGTTGACAGGAATGCGTTTCTCAAGACGCAGCTCCGCAGGAGGCTCCGTTTCCAGCCCGGCACTTCCCAGTATTATTCCAATTTCGGATATCTGCTTCTGAGTATGATTGTCGAGGAAGTTTCCGGGCTTGATTATGAGACGTTTATGCAGGAAAATGTGCTGCATCCGGCAGGTTGCTACGGGATGAGGATAGCCGGGAATTACTATGAGGACCGCTATCCGGATGAGGTGAAATATTACAATGGAGCTGACACCCTTCTGGTGGAGGAGTTCAACAACAGCGGCAGGATGGTGGACCGTTGCTATGGCGGCAATGACATCCGTTTCCTTTCCGGAGCGGGCGCCTGGGTGACATCCACTCCGGAACTTGCCAGGTTCGTGGCCTCTATTGACGGAAAGCCGGAGGTCCCCGACATTATATCTAAAGAAAGCGTGGATGAAATGACCCGCTGGATAGACGAGAATACGTATTCTCTTGGCTGGAACGACACCAAGCCGACCGGTGAGTGGACCAGGACAGGCACATTCTCCGGCACCAGCGCTCTTGTGAAATATTATCCGGACGGCGAGTGCTGGATTATGGTGACAAACACCAGCACGTGGAAAGGTCCGGGATTCACCAGATACACGGCGGGGCTTTTCAGAAAC
The DNA here is from genome assembly GCA_029007435.1 of Bacteroidales bacterium. GTDB lineage: Bacteria > Bacteroidota > Bacteroidia > Bacteroidales > UBA932 > Cryptobacteroides. Next base: position 83,247 of record JAQXHU010000009.1, on the reverse strand, counting down.
TTGAGGGAAAAGTATTCTGCTTCCCTGCCTTCCAGGAATTTGTTTTATGACACAATAACCACTAATTGATAAATTTTTATGAAACAACCAGTATTCGTTACAGCGGACGAGGCTGTCAAGACAGTCAAATCAGGCGACCACATTCATCTCAGCAGCGTGGCCAGCGTGCCGCACGTACTGATTCAGGCATTGTGCAGAAGGGCAGATGCAGGGGAAGTGAGAGACCTCCATTTCCATCATTTCCATACTGAAGGGCCGGCCCCGTATTCTGATCCGGCGTATGAGGGAATCTTTTTCGACCAGGGATTCTTTCTCGGCCCGAATGTAAGGGCGAATGTCAATGCCGGCTATGCAGACTATCTTCCTGTCCACCTCGGAGAGTCACAGAAACTTTACAGAAGTGGAGCGCTGAGATGCGACGTCGCGATGGTTCAGGTTTCCCTTCCGGATGAGAACGGTATGTTCTCTCTTGGAACATCTGTGGACTGTTCCCTGGCGGCGGTTGAGAGCGCCAAGACTGTCATTGCGGTTGTGAACGAGAACGTTCCTTATGCTTTCGGAGACCTGGTGAGCCCTGAATTGGTGGATTATCTTGTAAAGGACAATACTCCTCTTGTGACGAAGGATTTCGCACAGCCGAATGATATTGAGAAACTTATAGGAAAGAACTGTGCAGAGCTCGTTCCGGACGGAGCCTGTCTCCAGATGGGAATCGGCGCTCTCCCTAATGCGCTTGCTGTCGCTCTGGCAGACCACAAGAATCTCGGCCTGCATACGGAGATGTTTGCGGACGGAATCCTCCGGCTCATCCAGAAAGGCGTCATCAACGGCAGTCGCAAGAAGATTGACACCGGCAAGGTGGTCGCTTCTTTCCTGCTTGGCTCTGAGGAAGTTTACAAATTCATTGACCACAATCCGGATGTGCTTATGAAGGATATCAAATATACTAATGACCCTTGGGTCATTTCCCGGAACCCGAATATGATTGCAATCAATTCGGCCACTGAGGTGGATCTTACCGGGCAGATAAGCGCGGACTCAATCGGTACAAGGATTTTCTCCGGAACTGGCGGCCAGGTGGATTTCGTGAAAGGCGCCACTATGAGTGAAGGCGGCAAGTCGGTTACGGCATTTGCTTCCAGGACCAAAAACGGAAAGACGAAGATTGTCCCTGTTCTGAATCCCGGAGCCGGAGTAGTGACTCCGAGGGCTGACGCCCATTGGATTGTGACTGAGTACGGAGCAGTTGACCTTTATGGCAAGTCATTGCAGGAAAGGGCGAAACTCCTGATATGCATTGCCCATCCGGATGACAGGGAGGCCCTTGACCGTGCGGCTTTCGAACGTTTCGGACCTCACTATCATAATTTCAGTATTTAAGAAGCTTCTGAGGATATTATAATCAGATGTCCATAAACATAATTTCCGCCGGAGCGCGCTTCTGCTCAAGCAGTTCACGCATCTTTAGCATATAAGGATATGTGTGGCGGTAGAAAAGCTGAAGTCCGGCGCAGAGGGAATTGAGACCCTTTTCGCCGGTCTTTGTTTTTGCGAATCTGTGCTTCGGGCATTCCCCGTTGCATAGTTTCACCCATTCGCATCTGCGGCACTGTGACGGAAGTGTGTTGCGCTTCTCTATGCCGAAAGCAAGAGCGTCCTGACTCCCGGCGAGATCCCGCAGGTTGTCAACGGCAATGTTTCCCAGCTTGTATTCTGGATATACGAAGTGGTCGCATACATATACATCTCCGTTGTGCTCCACCACGATATTGCCTCCGCAGGTTTCCCCGAATACGCAGGTCCCCGGCATCGCTCCGCACAGACAGGCGAGTGTGGCGTCAAAGATTCCTACGAAATATTTGCCGACGTCGTTCCTGACCCACCAGTCGAATATCTCACAGAGGAATTTTCCGTAGCCGATGTCGCTGATGGACCAGGTCCCGATTCCGTCATTCTCTTCCGCCCCTGGATTTACGATGGAAGGACGCTCGGATTTTATAGCCTTTCCTGACGCATTTTTCCTGTATGCCACTTTCTCCACTACCGGAAGGAACTGCATATATCTGCTGCCTATGGACTTCAGGAACTGGTAAACTTCCAGACCGTGTCCTTCGGAAGCCTTGCTCAATGCCGTCAGTGTGTTGAACTCAACTCCGCCGTAAACAAGATTGCGAAGTCCGGCCATCACTTTGGTGAATGACGGCTCTCCGGCCTTGCTGCTGCGGTACCGGTCGTGTATGTTCTCTGGTCCGTCGATGGATATTCCGATGAGGAACTGGTTGGATGCGAAGAAATCCGCCCATTTCGGGGTGACAAGCGTTCCGTTGGTCTGGAGAGTGTTGTGGACAATCTTTCCGTCAGAGTATTTCTTCTCGAATTCCACGGCTTTCTTATAGAAGTCGAGACCCATTACAAGAGGCTCTCCTCCGTGCCAGTTGAATGTGACCTCAGGAACATCGCAGGATTCTATGTAATTGCGTATCAGCTTCTCCAGCATATCCTCGGTCATTCTCGGCTCCCGGCCGCCGTAGAGGAATGCCTTGTCGAGATAATAGCAGTAGCGGCAGTAAAGATTGCAAAGGGAGCCGCCCGGCTTTATCATAATGTTAAACGCCAGCGGACCTGTCATCCGGGCAGCGTCCGCCAGCGTTATCGTATTCTTGAATATGTCTTCTGCCATTTCCGGTCTGGGATTTATTTCCCGAGGCGGGCTTTGATGGCTTTTGTCTGCTCCTCGAAACCGGGTTTTTCAAGCAGGGCGAACATATTTTTCTTGTATGCCTCCACGCCCGGCTGGTTGAACGGATTCACACCGAGCACATAAGCGCTTATTCCGCAGGCGAACTCGAAGAAATAGAAAATTGCGCCGAGGGTCTTCTCGTTGATGCGTTCAACAGAAATCTCAAGCTGAGGTACTCCACCGTCGATGTGGGCGAGTTTGGTTCCGAGCTGGGCCATTGCGTTGCAATGCTCGACGTGCTTGCCGGCAAGATAATTGAGCTGGTCAAGGTTCTGTGCGTCGCTTCCGATTGTTACGCAACGGTTGCTGTTTTCAACTGTGACGACAGTCTCGAACATATTGCGGGCGCCGTCCTGGACGAACTGTCCAAGGGAGTGGAGGTCGGTGGTGTAGATGACGGATGCAGGGTAGATGCCTTTGGTGTCCTTGCCTTCTGACTCTCCGTAGAGCTGTTTCCACCATTCTCCGAGATACTGGAATTTAGGATTGAAAGACACGAGGATCTCGATAGCCTTTCCGTATTCTGTATGGAGAAGATTGCGCATTGCGGCATATTCCACAGCAGGGTTGGATTCGCATCTGCAGGACAGTGCTTTCTCCTCCTCTGCGGCGCCCTCAAGCATTGCCCTGATGTCAAATCCGGCCAGCACGATAGGAAGGAGACCTACCGGGGTGAGCACGGAGAAACGTCCTCCGACATTGTCGGGAACTACAAATGTCCTGTAAGCCTCCTGGGTGGAAAGTGTCTTGAGCGCTCCTTTATGCGCGTCTGTGACAGCAACGATTCTTGAAGAAGCTTCTGCTTTGCCGTATGTCTCCTCGATATGCTGTTTCACGATTCTGAAAGCTACAGCCGGCTCCGTAGTCGTGCCTGATTTGGAAATCACCACGCAGGCGGTGTTGCGCTCTTTCATAAGGTCGATAAGTTCGGCCGCATAATCCTCGGATAGGTTGTTGCCTGCGAAAACAACGTCTGGAGTGCCGGCTTTGCGCAGCTCTTTTGCGAAGCTGTGCGACAGGGCCTCCACGGCGCATTTCGCACCGAGGTAAGAACCTCCGATGCCGATAACGACAACGAGGTCAATACCCTTTGCTTTCCAGTCGTCACGGATGTCCTCGCACTCTTTCACGAGGGATTCAGGTGTCTGTGAAGGGAGGTGTTTCCATCCGAGGAAATCATTCCCGGCTCCGTTCTCTGCTTCGAGGACATCGAATGCCTGAAGCGCCTTCTCAAGATAATTCTTGTATTCAGTTTCTTTTACAAATGAGGCACAGCCTCCAACATTGATTTTGACCATCATTAAAGATTTTTTGATATGCAAAGTTAATTATTTTATGGAAATATGTCCAATAATAAGTATCTTTGTTCGATATGAAACCGCTGATATAGAAAAGCGATATATTTATGCCGCGCCGGAACGATTTGTGATTTTGTACCGAAAGTGAAAGATGATGTTGACGGAAGGGGCCGGTATGGCAATAGGGGATAGTATTGAAATAATAATATTTTTATGCGCAAATCATTAATCAAAATCTCATCCGCGGCTGCCGCCGCATTTATGGCGCTTCCTCTGTCCGCGCAGGGTACGGGCAGCATCAGGATAGCGGCGCACAGAGGTTTCTGGGATTGCGATGCCGCCAAGAAGACGGAAAATTCCATCGCCTCTCTGAAAGCCGCCCAGGACAGTGGCTGCTGGGGCAGTGAACTTGACATTCATATCACTGCTGATGACAGTATTGTTGTTCATCACGATGCCCATATTGAGGGCCAGAGCATCCACAAAAACACTTTTTCTTTTCTCAGGCAGTACAAACTGGCAAATGGCGAGGTTATGCCTACCCTTGACGAATACCTCACACAGGGGGAGAAATGCCCGACCACAGTACTTGTGATTGAACTCAAGAAGCAGGACAGCAAGGAAAGGGAGGACCGTCTGGTGGACCTGACTCTTGAGAAACTCAAAAACCACGGTCTGTACTCGCCTTCAAGAACTATGTTCATATCGTTCAGTATGAATATATGCCGGCGTATTGCCAGGCTCGCACCGGAGTTCACAAACCAGTATCTCAACGGGGATATCGCACCGGCCGACCTCCACAAAGAAGGCATCAACGGCATTGATTATCAATATAAGGTCTTCTATACACACCCTGAATGGGTGAAAGAAGCCCAGTCTCTCGGCATGAGCGTCAATGCGTGGACAGTGAACAAGGAATCTGACATCAAGGCTATGATAGGACTTGGCGTGGACTGCATCACCACCAACGCCCCTCTTCTTGTCCGCAGCCTTCTCGGCAGGGAGGAACTCCGGAACAACCCTCCCAGTAATGACGACCCGAAAGCGGATCCGAAAGCGGTAGTGATTGCCGGAAACGCGCGTTTCACTGTGCTCGGAAGCCGTCTCGTCAGGATGGAATGGGCTGCCGACGGCAAATTCGAGGACCGCGCCACTTTCGGTGTAGTGAACAGGAAAATGCCTGTGCCTCAGTACACTGTGAAGAAATCAGGTAAAAAAGTGACCATCCGTACTGCGGATTTGACATTGACTTACAGCGGAAACGGCAAGTTTGATGAGAACAATCTCTCCGTTACTTTCACGATGGCTGATCCTGCAGCGAAAAAAGGCATAAGAACTGTCGTGTGGCATCCGGGAATGGATGACAGCGGAAATCTGCTCGGAACTACAAGGACATTGGACGGCTGTGACGGGGTGAACACGAAAGAGCCCTATGACAAAGGAGTGGTCTCACGTGACGGCTGGGCAGTGATAGACGAGTCGGACCGCCAGGTTTTCGTTCCGGTTGAGTCTGACTGGAAGAATTGGGTGGCAAACCGCGAGCCAGGTGACAGGCAGGACCTTTATATGTTCGCATACGGTCACGATTATAAACAGGCCGTCTCTGATTTCGTCAAGATAGGGGGACAGATTCCTCTGCCGCCTAAATACACTCTAGGCTACTGGTGGTGCCGTTACTGGCAATATTCTGACTTTGAGTTCGTCGGGCTTGGAAAACAGATACGTTCCTTGAGCATTCCGATTGACGTGATGGTGCTCGATATGGACTGGCACGAGACCTGGTCTCTCATAAAGGGCAAGAATTCGCCGAAAGACGAGTTCGGACAGAGAATCGGCTGGACTGGCTATACCTGGCAGAAAAAGCTTTTCCCGAATCCTGCCAACTGCCTTCAGGACCTGCACAATCTCGGTCTCAGAACCACCCTCAATCTTCATCCGGCTTCAGGAATCCAGCCTTATGAGGAACCGTATGACCGCTTTGTAAAGGATTATCTGTCACGCACTTCAGATTATGATGGCCCGAAGGATTATATCAATGCCGACGGCTCCAAAGCTCCGGTTCCTTTCCGCATTGATGACGAGAACTGGGCTGACGCTTATTTTAACTCGGTCATCCGTCCTTTCGAGCGCCAGGGCGTAGATTTCTGGTGGCTTGACTGGCAGCAGTGGAGAATAAGCAAATACACTCCCGGCCTGAGCAATACGTTCTGGCTCAACTACACTTTCTTCAATGATATGGTGCGCCAGAGCGAGAGTGAGGGCATCTATGCCCGCCGTCCTGTGATTTACCACAGATGGGGAGGTCTTGGAAGCCACAGGTATCAGATCGGTTTCTCAGGTGACACATTCGCCTCCTGGAAAGTCCTCAGCTATCTGCCTTGGTTCACTTCCACGGCTTCAAATGTAGGCTATGGGTACTGGGGGCACGACATCGGGGGCCATATGCAGCCTAAAGGCGTGCAGAGCACGGATCCTGAACTTTATACACGATGGATTCAGAACGGAGTTTTCACTCCGATATTCAAGACCCATTCCACCAAGGACCAGACAATGGAGAAGCGTTTCTGGGTGTTCCCGGAGTATTTCGACGCTATGCGTGACGCTGTCCGCCTGAGATATGACCTTTCTCCTTATATCTACAATGCGGCCCGCCAGACATACGACACCGGCATTTCAATGTGCCGTCCGATGTATTATGATTATGCTGAGGATAATGAGGCATACGATTTCAAGGAGCAGTATATGTTCGGCGACGATATTCTCGCAACCGTTGTATGTGAGCCTGTGGACAGTGTCACCGCTCTTGCCGGAAGAACTGTCTGGTTCCCTGAGGGCAATGACTGGTATGATGTCGCTACCGGAACAATGGTTAAAGGCGGCCAGGTGCTGGACTTGAAATACACTGTTAATGAGAATCCTTATTATGTCAAAGCCGGAGCGGTGATTCCGATGGCTGGTTCCGATATACGCTCTCTTCAGGAGAAAAGTGATGTTCTCAAGTTCTTCATAGCCCCTGGCGACGGGGAAAGCTCAACTTCAGTTTACGAAGATGACGGCGAGACCCAGGCATACAAAGAGGAGTATGCTGTCACAAAAGTGAACAAAGTGTCTGATGCCGGCAGCGTAAAGGTGACAGTCGCTCCGCGCGAGGGCGGTTACTGCGGTATCGGCCAGGAACGCAGGCTTCAGTTTGTGTTCGCAGGTGTCTTCGCTCCTGAGTCCGTTACAGTCAACGGAGTCGAGATTCCATATTCCCGCTTTGCGGATCACAATCAGGAGACATCGCCAATGACCGCTGAATGGAGCTATGACGGAACATCCCTTTCTGCAGTGGTTTATCTACCAGCTTCACCGGCATCCGAGGAGGTTGTGGTCGAATGCCTGTTCAATGAGTACGCAGCGGCTCACCGTGACTTGCTCAGCGGAAAGAAAGGCCTGATGCGCAGAATGATGGATATGACTCCGGAGACCAAGCTCGTGTTTGGTAAATACGTGGATTCGTATATGATGCTTCCGGATTCATTCCTGGCTCTTGCCCAGTGCTCAAGCTTCATCAGGGAGGATCCGCAGAATGCGGGCAGCTATCTTGAGAAGATTGATGCCGGGGCTATGGTCAGTGATCTCTCCAAGTATGAGCAGATACCTGACTCTTTCATCGCCAAACTCAAAGCCCAGTGCGGTATCAAGTAGCGCTGTAGTCTAATATAGTTTTGTACAGCCATCCCGTCAGCCTGTTTGCAGGAAACGGAATGGCTGTCTTGTTTTTATAATATATTTTGGCGCAAAAATTTTATGAAAGAGTGAAAAAGAGTTATATTTGTCAAAATACATACGTACGTAGAATGAAACAGATTGATACTAAAAATGCGCCGGCCGCAATCGGACCGTACAGCCAGGCGGTGGAAGCCAACGGATTCGTTTATCTCTCTGGCCAGCTGCCGGTTGATCCTGTCACTGGAGCTTTCCCTGAAGGCGGTGTGAAAGAGCAGGCCCGCCAGTCACTTGCCAACGTCGGAGCTATTCTTTCAGAGGCAGGGCTGGATTATTCCAATGTGGTGAAAACCACTGTGTTCCTTGCAGATATGTCGGATTTTGCCGATATGAATGAAGTCTATGCCCAGTTCTTCTCCAAGCCTTATCCGGCCCGTTCCGCTGTTGCGGTAAAGGCTCTTCCGAAAGGAGCCCTTATTGAGATTGAGGTCATTGCAGCGAGATAATCGGGATGGCTAAAGGATATGCTGATATAGAGGGGCAATGCCGTAAGATAATCCAGGATGCCAGAAACGGCGTCTTCGCTCCGGTATATCTGCTTATGGGATCTGAACCCTATTATCCCGACCTTGTATGCGATGAGATAATCAAGAACGCATTGTCGGTTAATGAGAGAGATTTCAATCAGTCAATATATTACGGCCTTGATACGGATGCAGGGACTGTGGCTTCGGACGCAAGAAGCTATCCGATGATGGCGGAGCGCCGCCTTGTAGTGCTGAAGGAGGCACAGAATATGAAGACCGTGGAGGACCTTGGAGTGTATGCGGCAGAGCCTCTCGATTCCACCGTTCTGGTCATTCTTATGCACGGAGCATCGGCGGACAAACGCAGAAGCTTGTACAAGAATGTCTCCAAGAATGGAGTGGTGCTTGATTCTCCTCAGTTGAGGGACTATGAGATGCCTGAATGGATCAGTGCGTATTACAAGTCCAAGGGACTGGAAATCGCTCCTGATGCGGCAGCCCTGATGTCCGAATACGCAGGTGCTGATCTTGGCAAGATAGCCCTTGAAACGGACAAAATGATGAAGAGCCTGCCGGATGGCACAAAACGGGTCACGGCTTCAGACGTGGAGAAGAATGTCGGAATCAGCCGTGAGTTCAGTATATTCGAACTTACTAAAGAATTGTCCTACAGAAGAGTTCAGAAAGCGTTGAGGATTGCCGCATATATCGGTTCCGGGCCGAAGTTCGCAATGCCGATGGCGGTGGCGCCTATATTCACTCATTTCTACAGGATATTGAAATATGGGGCGGCTTTGCGCAGGAATCCTTCGATGCCGCGTGCTGACAAGGCAAGGCTTCTTGGTGTCAATCCTTTCTTCCTTGATGAATATGACACTGCTGTGCGGAATTATTCACCGGGAAAATTGATGAGGATAATATCTTTGTTGGAGGAATATGACTTCAAAGGCAAGGGAGGGGAGTGCGGAGAAGCTGGCCAGGACGAACTGCTTGTAGAGCTGGTCACCAAGATTTTGGCTTGAAACAAATTAATGGAACAATACTATGGGATTAATTGAGTGCAGGGAAATCTGCAAAAGTTTCGGGGAGAAAGTGGCTCTTGACCACGTGAGCCTTGATATTCCGAAAGGCCGTATTTTCGGACTTTTAGGGCCGAACGGCGCAGGCAAGACAACGACTATCAGGATTATAAACAGGATAACAATCCCGAATTCGGGAGAAGTGCTTTTCGACGGACGTCCTATTACTCAGCGGGATGTCGAGAAAATCGGCTATCTGCCTGAGGAGCGTGGACTTTACCGCAAGATGGAGGTGGGGGACCAGGCTATGTACCTCGCCCAGCTGAAAGGAATGAGCGCAAGGGACGCGCAGAACGAGCTGAAGAAATGGTTCATCAAATTCGGCATCCAGGACTGGTGGAAGAAGAAAGTTGAGGAGTTGTCGAAAGGCATGGCCCAGAAGCTCCAGTTCATCACAACAGTGGTGCACAAACCGTCCCTGATGATCTTGGACGAGCCGTTCAGCGGTTTCGACCCGGTCAATGCCGAACTTATCCGGAAGGAGATTCTTGCACTCAAGGAAGAGGGCGCCACTATCATCCTCTCCACTCACAATATGGAGTCAGTGGAGGAGTTGTGCGATGATATCGCATTGATTGACAAATCAAAGCTGGTCATAACCGGAGGCGTTGACGAGATACGGAGAAAGTACGGAAACAACAATGTTGAACTTGTTTACACTTCTGAGTCTCCTGTTCAGTCAGCTGAAGGTGTTTTCTCTGTCCTGTCGGACCAGAATGATGCAGGTCGTCATACCGCAGTGCTTTCTCTGGAAAATGGTGTGGCCGCGAATGAAGTGCTTGCAGCGATTCTGTCCACAGACGTGAGTGTGAACTCTTTCAAGGAACTGCTTCCACGAATGAATGACATATTCATCAAACTTGTCACTGAAGGCGAATAAAATCTGGAGGAACTATTATGAATCTGCATATTGTCAATATCATCATCAAACGCGAATATCTGACCCGTGTCAAGAAAAAGTCATTCATTATCGCCACCTTCCTGGTGCCTATTCTTTTTGCGGCCCTTTGCACGCTGCCGTCCCTGATTATGGTGATGGCCAAGGAGGAGGCCAAGAAAATTGCCGTGGTTGACCAGTCCGGTATCGTCGCATCCGCGCTGTCTGACACCAAGACTGTGACATTCACGGAGTTTTCAGGAGTTGATCCGGCTGCCATCAAGGCCTCTCTCGACAGCCTTGGTATGGATGTGCTGCTTTCAATATCCCCTCTTGACACCGCTCGCAAGACAGTGAACGCTATGACATATTCTGGAAAACCGCTTGGCGTGGATATGACGGGTGATATCGAGAGACAGATAAATGACGCCGTGGAGCAGTACCGCATCGCATCTTATGGCATTGACGGCCTTGAGCAGATAATGGAGGATGTCAAGCCTGATGTACGCCTCGTATCATACCAGATGGACGAGTCCGGCAATGAGACGCTCAGTGAGTCAGGACTTTATATGATGCTCTCACTTGTGCTTGGAATGATTATTTATATGTTCATCTCTATGTTCTGCGGAATGGTGATGTCCAGTGTGATTGAAGAGAAGTCCAGCAGGGTCGTTGAGGTCCTTGTATCATCTGTGAAAGCTACTGAACTGCTGTTCGGCAAGATTGTCGGAGTCGCGATGGTCGCCCTGACACAGTTCTTTATGTGGATAGTGCTGACAGTCCTTATTCTTGCGGTAGTAAGCGGAATCACCGGAGCGGGATTGATGGATATGGGTGTTGCGGCAGATCCTACGGCGCAGCTGTCCGGGATGACGTCCCAGTTGCCTGAAGGCGCTGTCCCTGATATGTCTTCATTGATCGACCAGACCGTTGCACCGTTTGACTCATTAGCCACCCAGCCTTCTGAAATGTCAGTGATTTTCAGTACATTGAAGAGTATAAACTATGCAAGGCTCATAGTCGTCTTTATCCTGTTCTTCATATTCGGATACCTGCTTTATGCGTCGCTTTTCGCCGCTATCGGGTCAGCTGTGGAGAATGAGGCGGACAGCAACCAGCTTGTTTTGCCTTTGACAGTACCGCTGATGATCGGTTTCTTCATTGCGATGTTTGTTTACAAGGCACCTGACAGCGGCGTTGTATTCTGGGCGTCTATGATTCCGTTCACATCCCCTATGGTGATGCTGACGAGGGTTCTGTTCGGCGTCAAGACCTGGGAGATAGTCCTGTCGCTGGTGATTCTCATAGCGTCTTTCTTCGGGTGCGCCTGGATATCGGCGAAGATATACAAAGTCGGAATACTGATGTTCGGCAAGAAATCCACATTCAAGGATTTGTGGAAATGGCTTAAAATGAAATAGTTATGAGAATGTTTCTGTGTGCGGCCGCTGCGTTTCTGGCAGTGCTCTGCGCATCTGCCCAGAACGGCTTCAGATACGATTGGACTTTGTCTCCTGTCAATGGTTCTATGACAGGGGTAAGGTCGTCAGGAGCTGATGATATAGAAGAAGCTATGGGCAGTGTGCGCGGCGGCAGATACTATTCGCCATCAGGCAAGGTGTTCCGTGGCGGTTCCGTTACAAGGGCCGCTAAGATAATGCTCGGAGTGCAGCCTGAAATGTCCGAGGTGAAGAAAGTGATTGCATATTCCTCGGAGGCAATGATCAGGAAGAAGCCGGAATGTGCGTTGTCCAACTGGTTCATTGACGTGCTGATGGTTGAATGTGAGGCACTTGCCGGAAAGAAAGTGGATATCGGTTTCACCAACTTCGGTGGCATCAGGGTGGATATGCCCAAAGGGGATGTGCTTCTTGATGACATAATGTCTATGTTCCCGTTCAAGAATAATGTATGCTATCTCGAACTTGAAGGAAGGGACATCAGGGTCATTCTGGAGACAATGGCCAAAAAAGGATGGCAGGTGATAGGCGGAGTCAGATGCGTGGCTACAAAGAGGGGCGAACTGCTTTCTGCCGAGATTGGCGGAGAACCCCTGGATGATGACAGGATATACGGCGTGGCCACCATAAGTTTCCTGCTTGACGGAGGCGACGGGCTTTCCATCGCAAGGAATGCAAAACACCTCACTATATTCGACCAATATATCATCGATGTGATTCTTCCTTATGTCAGGAAACTCACAGCTGAGGGCAAACCTATTGAATACAAGGCTGATGGCCGTGTGAAAATCGTCAAATGATTATGAGAAAAACATTCTTATCAGGCATAGCGCTTCTCATCGCCGCATTCAGCGCTTATTCGCAGGAACTTGTCGTCCTGCATTTCAACGACACCCACAGTCATCTTGAGCCTGTCCGTTCAGGTGAGGAGGCCGGGCACGGAGGAGTCATCGAGCGCGCGGCTTACGTTGACAGCGTACGCACTGCGGTGGGCCGCAGGAATGTGTTGCTGCTTCACGCAGGCGATTTCAGCCAGGGAACTTCGTATTTCACTCTGCTCAAAGGCGATGTTGAAATTGATCTCATCAATGCGATGAAATATGACGCCGTGACTCTCGGCAATCACGAGTTTGACAACGGCCTCGACGAACTTGCAAGAAGGTTGAAGTTCTTGAAATGCCCTGTGGTCTGCGCCAATTATGACTTCTCGCTTTTTGAACTTGGCCGCTATGTGAAGCCTTATGTCATAGTACGCAAGGCGGGTATGAAGATAGGAATATTCGGGCTGCTTACAGACATCACCACAGTCGTGGACAGGACAATCGCCGACAGGATACCGAAGCTGGATGATGTTGAGACTGCCAATAAATGGGCTGATTATCTGAAGAATACAGAGAAATGCGATATGGTTGTCGCCCTTACGCATTTAGGCTTCAGCGGAGAGAAATTCACTGATCCTGACCTTGTAAAGGCGACCAGGAATATCGACCTGGTGGTCGGCGGACATTCCCATACGTTCCTCAAGGAAGTTGTATATGTGAGGAATCTTGACGGTACTCCTGTTCCGATTGTCCAGAACGGCTGCTGGGGCATCCAGACGGCCTGCCTGAGAGTCACAAGAAAATAATAATTAATAGCACAGATATGGATAATTCACAGAAATTCAACTCCGAGTCCGAGTCTTTGTCAACGCGGCACAAATCTATACTCGACATCCTTCAGCTCCAGGGAAGTGTCTCTGTGGCTGACCTTTCAGAGCGGCTTTCAGTCTCAGAAGTGACTATCAGAAAAGACCTTTCGGTGCTGGAAAAGCAGAACAAACTGTACCGCACACACGGAAGGGCTATTCCAATCAGTCCATATATCGGTGACCGTCACATTAATGAGAAGGAAAAACAGATGGTCCTCGAAAAGAGGGCTATAGGAAAGATGGCTGCGAAACTTGTGAATGAGCACGACTCCATTCTCATCGCATCTGGAACCACTATTCTTTATACTGCAAAGGAATTGGTCGACAAGAAGAACATTACAGTGATATCTGCTTCTGTGTCAGCTTCTTCAATGCTTTCCCAGAATAAGGGCATTGATGTGGTGCAGCTGGGCGGTATGGTCCGTGAGAGTTCCGTGTCCGTAGTCGGATCGTTCGCTGAGGATATGCTCAAGTATTTCAACTGCAGCCTGCTTTTCATGGGAGCCGACGGCGTTGACCTGGAGTTCGGGATCACAACGACGAATATGATGGAGGCCAACCTGAACCGTATGATGATGAGCACATCACAGCAGACGGTCCTGCTTGTGGACAGTACCAAGTTCGGTAAGAAGGGCTTCAGCAAGATTTGCGATTTGAGCGAGATTGACAGAATCATCACTGATGACGCTATCCCTCAGATGTATCTCGAGAGTTTCCAGGATATGGGCATCGAAGTGACTGTGGTCTCCTCAAAGGGATGACAGTCACTTTGTGAATTTCAGATATCAACTCGGTTTTACAGAATATTCATTGACTGCTCGCGGATTTTCTCGAGTTCGTCTTTCATCTTGACCACCACCTTCTGTATCCCGGCATGATTCGCTTTGGATCCGGTGGTGTTTATTTCACGCCCCATCTCCTGAATGATGAAGCCGAGCTTCTTTCCAGGATATGGTTCTCCGTCAATCGTGTCCATAAAATACTTGCAATGCTGGCGGAGACGCACCTTCTCCTCGTTGACATCAAATTTTTCGAGGTAGTATATCATTTCCTCCTCGAAACGGCTCGGGTCAGGTTTCAGCCCGAGTTCTTCGAGCGCTTTGCCGAATTTTGCCCTGACAGTGGCAATGCGCTCACCGTCAAAGGTTTCGACTTCATCTTCGAGTTCGAGAATCTTCTTTACCCTTGAGGTTACGTCCTTGTATAGGGCTGCACCTTCTTTCCCGCGGTATTCGCAAGTCAGTTCAATAGTGCGGTCAATCGCATTTTCCACTTCCGGCCAGTTCCCGTCATTGATGACATCCTGGCGGCTGTTGTCAATGATGTCAGGAAATCTGAGTATGCTGGCAAGATAAAGGGCGGAGTCGTTCTTGAGACCGAGATTCGCGCTGATCTCCGCAATCTGGCGGAAATACTCTCCGGCGAGTTCCGCATTGATTTTCTTTGCGGAAGAAACTGCATTGGCCTCGAAACTGATGAAGAAATCAATAGTTCCGCGATGCAGCTTCTCTGAAAGTTTCTGCCTGATCAAAAGCTCTTTGTCTTTTGGCAGGAGGGGAGTCTTGATATTGATGTCAGCTGATTTCCCGTTCAGCGTCCGGATTTCCACTGTTAGCTTGCCTGTCTCCAGACAAGCCTCGGCCTTGCCGTAGCCGGTCATTGATTTTATCATAAGTATCTCGAATTTATCTGTTCAGATGATGCAAAATTACTAAAAATATCTTGATTATGAACTTTTGGACCTTGTGATTGCGCATTATTGGAGGTTTTTTCTTAAATTAGCCGGCTGTATTGAACAGGTCTGTCGTTGGCTCAAACTGCCGGCGCATTGGCCGCAAGAAGAACGGAACTTAAATTGAACATATATGGAAGATGTGAAGAAAGAGGCGGCTGAGCCTAAAAAACTTAATTTCCTTGAAGAAATCATTGAGTCAGACCTCAAGTCCGGAAAAGTGGACAGCATCCTGACCCGTTTCCCTCCGGAGCCAAATGGCTATCTGCATCTTGGACACGCCAAGAGCATTTGCCTGAATTTCGGCCTGGCGCAGAAATACGGAGGAAAGACCAATCTCCGGTTCGATGACACTAATCCTACCAAAGAGGACACTGAATATGTGGATTCCATCAAAGAGGATATTAAATGGCTTGGTTTCCAGTGGGATAAGGAAAAATATGCTTCTGATTATTTCGATCAGCTGTATGAATGGGCTGAGGAAATGATAAAGAACGGACTTGCCTACGTTGACGACCAGACTTTGGAGGAAATCCGCTTGGGCAGGGGGACTGTGGAGAAGCCGGGAACGGAGAGCCCGTACCGAAACAGGAGTGTCGAGGAGAATCTTCAGCTTTTCCGTGAGATGAAAGAGGGAAAATATCCAGACGGAGCCAAAGTGCTAAGGGCCAAGATAGATATGGCAAGCCCGAATATGATGTTCCGTGACCCTATTCTTTACAGAATCAAGCACGCCAGCCATCACCGCACAGGTGACAAATGGTGCATCTATCCGATGTATGACTATACACACGGACAGTGCGACTCCATCGAGAAGATAACCCATTCCATCTGCACCCTTGAGTTCGATGTGCACCGTCCTCTGTATGACTGGTTCATAAAGACTCTGAACATTTATCCTTCACATCAGTATGAATTCGCAAGGCTGAATCTCACATATACCTTGATGAGCAAGCGCAAACTTCTGGAACTTGTCCAGAAACAGCTTGTGAGCGGATGGGATGACCCTCGTATGCCTACGCTCTGCGGTGTGCGCAGAAGAGGTTACACTCCGGAGGCGCTCAGGAGTTTCTGCGAAAGAATCGGAGTTTCAAAACGTGACCAGCTGATGGACATCCAGCTTCTCGAATGGTGTGTGCGCCAGGATCTCAACGCCCGTTCCAACAGGTATATGGTAGTCGAGGATCCGGTCAAGCTCACTCTGACAAACTGGGAGCCCGGCAAGGTGGAGTGGTTTGACTGTCCCCTCAATCCAGCTGATCCTGAGGGTGCGAAACGTCCGGTTCCGTTTACCGGGGAAATGTATATCAGTCGCGCAGACTTTATGGAAGATGCGCCGAAGAAATTCTTCCGTCTGAAACCGGGCGGAGAGGTGCGTCTTAAATACACCTATATCATCAAATGCGAGGAGGTTGTGAAAGATGCAGATGGCAATGTCATTGAGCTGAAATGCACTTATGATCCTTCAACTCGTCCGGGTGGAGGAGAATGGCGCAGCGTAAAGGGCACAATACATTGGGTTTCAACAGAATATGCCAAGGAAATCGAGTTGCGTCTGTATGACAGGCTGTTCACCCAGGCCAATATGAACGACATCCCTGAGGACAAAGACTACAAGGATTTCCTGAATCCGCAGTCCCTTGTCGTTGCCAAAGGATATGCCGAGCCGGCCCTGCTTGAGGACAATTCAGGCATTGCTGTCCAGTTCGAGCGAGTGGGCTATTATTTCAAGGATCCTGACAGCACGCCAGAACATCCGGTGTTCAACCGCACGACAGTGCTGAAAGACTCATACCGTCCTGAATAGAAACACCTTGCCCGGCAGCGGGACTGCTCACGCTCCTTTATGGACGTCGCTCACAGCCCTGCCGCTCGGGTCATTAAGGTTTTTGAATGATGCGTCCCATTCCAGGGCCACTGCTGAAGAGCAGGCCACACTCGGAACACTTGGGACGCTTTTTGCTGCGGAAGCGCTCGGGAAATGCTCCTCGAAAATGCTTCTGTAGCAATACTCTTCCTTGTTCATCGGCGGGTTTATCGGGAACCGCTCAGACGCAGATGCCATCTGCTCGTCAGAGACAGAAGATTCAGCAACAGCTTTCAGAGAATCAATCCAGCTGTAGCCGACTCCATCGGAGAACTGCTCTTTCTGCCTCCAGGCGACGGATTCAGGAAGCATATCCTCGAATGCTTCTCTGAGAATCCTCTTCTCCATAGACTTTCCCGGGCACATCTTTGCTTCAGGATTTATCCGCATTGCTACGTCAAGAAACTCTTTGTCAAGGAAAGGCACCCTTCCTTCAACGCCCCACGCTGCCAAAGACTTGTTTGCCCTGAGGCAGTCATACTGATAGAGTTTGCCGAGTTTCCGCACTGTTTCCTCGTGCAGGGCCCTGGCTGACGGGGCCTTGTGGAAATACAGGTATCCTCCGAATATCTCGTCGGAGCCTTCGCCGCTGAGCACCATCTTGATTCCCATACTCTTTATGACTCTGGCCAGAAGGTACATTGGTGTCGATGCCCTGACGGTGGTAACATCGTATGTCTCAATATAATAAATGACATCCCTGATGGCGTCAAGGCCCTCCTGGACGGTATAGTTCACCTCGTGATGAACCGTGCCTAAATAATCAGCCATCTCCCTGGCCTTAACAAGATCCGGAGCTCCTTTCAATCCTACTGCGAAACTGTGAAGCCTTGGCCACCAGGCTGTTGTCCTGCTGTCATCTTCCACCCTGTTCTGTGCGAACTTCGCTGCGATTGCGCTTGTGATGGATGAGTCGAGGCCCCCGCTGAGCAGAACTCCATACGGAACATCTGACATCAACTGCCTTTTTACAGCGGCTACCAATGCGTCTCGGATTTCCTCAGCATCTGCCTTGTTGTCTTTCACAGCTTCATATTCGAACCAGTCTCTCTTGTACCACCGGGTCATTTCCCCGTTTTTGCTCCAATAATAATGACCGGGCAGGAACGGTTCATATTCGCTGCAGAATCCTTCCAGCGCTTTCAGTTCGCTGGCGACATATACAGTGCCGTCTTCGTCCTTTCCTATGTACAGGGGAATAACCCCTATCGGATCCCTGGCGACAAGCAGGGCGTCTTTTTCCGAGTCGTACAATGCGAAGGCGTATATTCCGTTCAGGTCCTCAAGGAAATCCAGCCCTTTCTTCTCATACAGGGCCAGAATCACCTCGCAGTCAGATCCGGTCTGGAATCCGTATTGCCCTGACAGGCTCTTTCTTATCTCCTGGTGGTTGTATATTTCTCCATTAACAGCAAGTACGTATTTCCCGTCAGGCGAATACAGAGGCTGCCCTCCAGAAAGAGGGTCCACAATCGCAAGCCTTTCGTGGGCAAGGATGCAGTTATTCCCTGCATAGACTCCGCTCCAGTCAGGGCCTCTGTGCCTGATTTTTGAAGACATTTTCAATGCTTTCGTCCTCCAGTCCACTGAAGGGTCTTTCATTCCGAAGATTCCGACAAATCCACACATAGCAAGTTCATTTTACAAAAAAACCGACCTGTGCAGGTCGGTATAAATCAACATATAGCGAGAATTGTGAAGCCTACCGACGGATATGCATATAAGCATTGTCCAGATTATTATTAATCCGGATTCCGTAATTATTGATATTGTTCACATTTCTCATACTTTTGCAATATTAGGAAATTGAATTCTTATTTCAAAGAATCTGAGGATTAATTTTTCTGATTATCTTCATTTCCCCCTTTCGTTTCAGCCCCGGCAGCGCGCTCGGCCTCGATGGTTGGTGCGGATTCCTTGTATTTGAAACGTCTGATCTTCATCGTGGCGGTCTTTTCGAAAGGCTCTTTCATTACCTCGATTGAACTTATCTGGGAGGTCTTGTTTACATTTTTGTTCACTTTCTTGAGAAGCTTTTCCTTCCAGGCGTCGATTTTTTCGTATATCCTGTCCTCTCCGGCAGCATCCCAGTCAATGAACCCGTCGCAAGGCTGGACAAGCGCCACCAGACGGCCGTTTCTCTCTATCACAATGGACTCGGTGACTCCCTCCTGATTGTTGAATACACTCTCAATCTCCTCAGGATAAATATTTTCACCGGATGCCCCGAGTATCATATTGCTCTTCCGGCCCTTGATGTAGAAACGTCCTTTCGCATCCTGGACGGCGAGATCATTGGTCTTGAACCATCCGTCATCCGTGAAAACGCTCTTGGTGCGTTTCGGGTCTTTGTAATAACCGAGCATCACATTCGGGCCCTTTATCGCTATCTCGCCTTCTCCTGTTTCCGGATTGACGTCGATGAGCTTGACATTCACATTATGTACCGGGTATCCGAAAGACCCGACAGCCCTCCATCTCTTCATCGAATAGCCTGCAAGCGGTGATGTCTCTGTGAGACCGTAGCCGATAGCGTACGGAAAACCTGCCTTGAGCAGGAAACTCTCCACCTCGCTGTCCAGCTTCGCACCGCCGATGCCGAAGAATGTCAGCCTGCCTCCGAATGTGGATTTCAGCTTCATTCCTATCAGCATACACATCAGTTTGTTAGCATGGGTGTTCATCCACCTGAGTGTGCGGCTTGCTTTAATGGTCGGCAGGACGCTACCCCTGTAAATCTTCTCTATTATCAGAGGTACGGAAAGAATGGTGGTAGGCCTTACCTCTTTCATCGCCTTGAGCAGGATCGCCGGAACCGGAGGCTTCTGAAGATAATATACCTTTGCGCCGCAGAACATCGGATAGAGCATTCCAAGGGTCATTTCAAGAGTGTGCGCCAGCGGGAGCAGTGACAGCCACACATCCTTTCTGCCTCTTTTGCAGGAACGGTAACAGGTGATTACGTTCGAAGCCAGGTTCCTGTGAGTCAATACAACACCTTTTGCGCTTCCTGTGGTTCCTGAGGTGTATATGATTGTGGCAATGTCATCCGGAGTCGGCACTACAGTCCGTCCGTCGCAGGTGAAATGCTGGTCGTCCGACTTTATCACCTCAAGTGTGTCCATATCCACAATCAGTTTCATCCGGTCTTTCACACTCTGGCTGATTTTGGAAGCAAGTCTCTGCGAGACGAATAACACGTCGCTTTCGGAGTGGTTGATGATGTTCGTGACTTCGTTCCCGGAACTGTCAGGAAGTATAGGTATGGCAATCCTTCCGAAAGCCACAGCGCTGAAAAACGCCACGGACCAGTTTGGCATACTCTGCGAGAAGATGGCTACCTTGTCTCCTTCTCCGACCCCGTACTGGGTCAGCAGTTTGGAAAGTGCGTCGCATTCCTGTTTGAAACTTCCGTAGGTGTACCCGCCCTCTTTGGAATCGTACCACTGGGTGTAAACTTCTTTGGAGAAAACTGTGGTCGAATATTCGTATAACTTCGCGAGAGTGTCCACGAATTTCTCCCTCATTATCCTTGTGCGTTGATAAATCTGCATCATTAAAATTCAGGTTTTTATTGTATTTTAGTCGCAAATTTATGTATTTTGGTCGAATTATCCAAGCGGGTTATTTGCACCATCTGTCAAGCCAGTTGTAATACTCTCTGTGCCAGAACAATGCGTTCTGCGGCTTGAGAATCCAATGGCACTCGTCCGGGAAAACAATCAGTTTTGACGGCACGCCCATCATCTGGGCAGCGTTGAAGGCGGCTATTCCCTGGTCATAAGGTATGCGGAAATCCATCGCTCCGTGGATGCAGAGAATCGGTGTGTGCCATTTGGTCACATTGGCTGCCGGGGAATTGGCATAATGCCTGACAGCCTTCGGATTGGAACTCCAAGGTGACCCTCCCTGGCGGATTCCCCCGAATGTCTTGCCGTCACCTGCAGGCCCTGTCTGTCCCGGAGTGTAAGCGAATTCTTCAAGCCCGCCGTTGTCCCAGTTAGGGAACCACATCTCCTCGGTTTCATAATACATATATCTCTCGTCGAAGATGCCGGCGTGAGCGATGAAACAGTCGAAGACGTCCTCGTGGATTCCTGCAAGATAATAAACCGAATATCCGCCGTAGCTTGCTCCGCAGGCGGCCATCTTGCCGATGTAAGGCTCTGATTTCAATTCTTTTGCGGCTGCGAGATAATCCTGCATGTTCAGTCCTGGATAATCTCCGGATATCTGTTCTGTCCACTCCTGTCCGAAAGCCGTGGTGCCTCGTCTGTTAGGCAGCACGACAACATATCCCTGCGCTGCCATCAGCCTGTAGTTCCATCTGTAGGACCATCCCTGGCTGAGAGTTCCCTGAGGCCCGCCGAGGCAGATGAGAATGGACGGATATTCTTTGGCCGGGTCGAATTCAGGAGGATATACCACCCAGGTAAGCATATCTTTCCCGTCCACTGTCTTTATCATTCTCGCTTCTGTCCGGTGAGGCAGCAGCTGAGAGAGAATGTGCTGGTTCTCAGTGGTGATGTCAGTATGGCTTCCGTCAGATTCACAGATTCTTACAAGCTCCGTAGGGAAGTCCATGCTGCAATAGCTGGCGAGCAGTTCAGTGCCTTTGTCCGTCTCTTTCAAAGCGAACGGCGAATTGAAATCGAACCACTGGTCATCGCCGGTGATTCTTGAAATTTCCTTGAGTCCTGTCTTCCCGTCACAAACTGTTAGCCCGGCTTTGAAAATGCCCTGGATTCCTTCAGCGAGGGCGTTGAAATAAATTGCTGAGCCGTCAGTGCTCCATACCGGTCCGGCTGCGTTGTACTTGAATCCTGCCGTAAGGTCGGTTATCTCTCCGATTTCCGGAAGCCCGTCAGCTGCAGTATTTTTCAGATCAGCCACCATAAGTCTCGTCTTGTCCGCTTCGTACCCGTCTCTCTCCATACTTATCCAGGCTATGCGTTTTCCGTCCGGACTCCATACCGGGTCAGTGTCGTATCCGCCGCCCATCGGGATGACAGAGCACCCGCCGTTTGCGGTGTTGTAAATGTAAATCTCTGTGTCAGTGCTGAATGCGTACTGCTTGCCTGTCTTCTTGCGGCAGGAATAAGCTATAAGGCTGCCGTCCGGATTCCAGTCAAGCTGCTCAATGCCTCCGAATGGCTCAGCCGGAAGCTCGTACAGAGCGGTCTCGTTCTCAAGAATATCACGGCTTGAGTCAGGCGTGATTGATAAAGCGGCTGCGCTGAAACTTGCGATGAATGTGTGCGGCAGTTCGGTCACCCAGTGGTCCCAGTGCCTGTACATCAGGTCCTCTGCCACATAAGCTGTGGCTTTTCCGAGTGCCGGGTCAGTGTCTGCCGGGGTCTTGACATCGCTGTGTACAGTGCTGATATACATTACCTTGCTTCCGTCAGGAGAAATCTTGAACTCGCTGATTCCTGCGGGAATGTCCGAGATGCGGGTCTTCTTTACAAGTTTCGGGGACGTTCCTCCGAGACCCCTGATTTCAGCTGTCCATAGTTGTCCTTTCTGAATATATGCAATACCTTTACCTCCGTTTATCCATCTGGCGCAGCTGATACTGTTGCCTTCTTTTGTCAGTTGCTTCCTGTCTGTCCCGTCAGCATTGACAATGAACAGGTTCCGGCAGCTCCGGTTCTCTTCGACTGAAGTGTAGCTTACGCCGTAAAGAATGGTATTTCCGTCCGGTGAGAGCTGGGGATCTGAAAGCCGTCCGAATGCCAGCAGTACTTCCGGCGTCATTTTCCCGTCCTCAATTTTGATGTCGGAAGGTCCTATATAGGCTTTCCCGTCTTTTTCCTGAGTGCAGTTCATAGTCATAAACAACATAATGGCCAGACCTGACAAATCCGCAAGTCTGGCGATGATACCCTTATTTCCCATATATGTAAATGAATCTGTGTGTTTCATAATATTCATATCTGGCGAATTTACTCAAAATCTTCATAAAAGCAGAATCATTGCCTGTTTTTTCGTAAATTTGGGCTTCAAAATCAATATATCTCATATAATGGAACCGCTTCGTCCTGTAATATATCTTTTTACCGATGGCGCCTCTTCGGGGAATCCCGGTCCGGGAGGCTATGGAGTCGTTCTCAAGTGCGCGGGACTTGAGAAGGAAATGAGCGGAGGTTTCGTCCGCACTACAAACAACCGTATGGAACTGCTCGCTGTGATAGTCGGCCTGGAGGCGATAAAGTGGAGAAACGCAAGGGTGGAGATATGGAGCGATTCCTCGTATGTTGTCAAAGCAATCAACGAGGGATGGCTTGCGAACTGGGAAAGGAAAGGTTTCGCCAAGGTCAAGAATCCTGACCTGTGGATGCGTTTCCTGAGAATCTACAGGCAGCACCAGGTGACATTCCACTGGCTCAAGGGCCACGCCGGACATCCTGAGAATGAGAGGTGCGACGCATTGGCGGTTGCCGCCGGAGCAGGGGCGATGGCGATGGGAGTGCAGTTGCCGAAAGACGAGGGGTATGAAGAAAGCATCGCGCAGCCTGATCTGTTGGGATAAAGATGCAAAAAACTGATATGGTTCCTGCATTGGATGAAAAAACGCTGCATCTCATTGAATTTCGGCGGAAAATAGTTATTTTTGAAAATTGGTGACAAGTCGGAAGACATTGCCGGGCGGTGGCCAAGCCCGTCGGGAATTGATACAAACTTATAAAAAGCAGGTTCTTGGATACCTGCTGGCGGATATATATGATAAACAACAAAATCACAGTGGGTATTACGCAGGGTGACGGAAACGGCATCGGCTATGAGGTCATTATCAAGGCGCTTGCCGACCAGCGCATCCTGGACTCATTCACACCGGTCATCTATGGCTCTTCCAAGATATTCGGTTTTTACCGCAAACTTATTCACAATCTTGAGCCGATGGACACCTATGTCATCAATTCAGCCAAAGATGCCAGGCTCAAGAAGATAAACATACTCAACTGCCTTCCTGACAATATTTACGTCGAGCCTGGGCAGTCCACGCCCGAGTCAGCCAAATCGGCCATCACTTCGCTTCAGAGAGCTGTCGCCGACCTGAAAGCCGGTGATATTGACGTTCTCGTGACCGCCCCGATAAACAAGAGGGCGATGTCCAATGCCGGTTTCGGATTCACAGGGCACACGGAGTACCTGAAGCAGGAATTCGGCGTTAAAGACGTGGCTATGTTTATGATAAGCTCGCAGCTGAAGATAGGTGTTGTCACAGGCCATATTCCGCTGAAAGATGTTCCCCAGAGCATCAGCCAGGAGAAGATCCTTACAAAACTGCGTCTGATGAACGCTTCATTGAAACGTGATTTCGGCGTGACCAAACCCAAGATCGCAGTCCTCGGACTCAATCCGCATTGCGGAGACGACGGACTTCTCGGCAATGAGGAGGAGACCATCATCGCTCCGGCCGTGAAAGCTGCCAATGATGAAGGTATTATGGCTTTCGGACCATATTCACCGGACGGATTCTTCGGCCTTGCGAACTACAGCCGCTTCGACGCCACTCTCGCTATGTATCACGACCAGGGACTTGCTCCGTTCAAAGCCCTCGATTTCGAGGACGGCGTGAATTTCACCGCAGGCCTTCCTGTGGTCCGCACATCACCGGATCACGGCACGGCTTACTCAATGGCCGGACGTGACGAGGCTGACCCTATGTCTATGATGTCCTCGATATATGCCGCCATCGACATTTTCAAGAACCGTCTCGCTTATGACAGGCTGGAGGCAGGCAGAATGCCGGAACGCAAACTGGATGACAGCCGTCCCGAGCGTCCGGGAAGGGCTCAGATTGAATAAAACAGGGTGTTTGAATGTTGAGTGCGCCGGGTTCAGATATCCAGTTTCTGAAAGGAGTGGGGCCGAGACGCGCCCAGCTCCTTTCCACTGAACTTGGGGCTTCCACAATCCAGGAACTTCTCAGGGTATATCCGTATAAATACATTGACAGGACCACTGTCCAGCCTATCTCCTCAATCCAGTCCACAGCGGCCGCTGTGCAGATCAGGGCTCAGGTCGTTTCGTCGGTTTTGCTGGACAAAGCCGGAAACCAGGTGGATGCATCGTCAGGCCAAGTCAATTTCAATATGGTCTCCAGGCTTTCCGCCATCGTTACAGACGGCACTGCCTCTATGGAAATAGTGTTCTTCAAGGGAATCAAGTATATCTGGAAGCGCATCCAGCCTGGCAGAGTATATATTTTTTTCGGAAAACCGAACATATATAACGGGCGGATGAATATGGTCCATCCGGAAGTGGATGATCCCGGGCAGCAGGAGTTCTCACAGGTTCAGGCTTCACTGACCGGAGTCTATCCTTCCACAGAGAAACTGAAGAACGCCGGAATCACCGGAAAGGTGATGACAAGGATAATGCTGTCCGCCCTCAATGCCGGGCTGCCGGATATTCAGGAGACATTGCCCGACTATGTGATGAAGGAAAAGGGACTTGTTCCGCTGAACTTCTCATTAAGGAATATACATTTTCCAAAAGACCAGCAGTCTCTACGGAAGGCAGAGTACCGGCTCAAGTTCGAGGAGCTTTTCTTCCTCCAGCTCTCTCTCCTCAAACAGAAATATGTCCGAAGCAGAAATGCTGTGGGAATCCCTATGCCGAATGTGGGCGAGGCTTTTCATAAGTGCTATGAATCATTGCCTTACAGCCTTACAGGGGCTCAGAAAAGGGTTATCCGGGAGATTAGGGAGGATATGCGCGGAGGCCGGCAGATGAACAGGCTGCTTCAGGGAGATGTGGGGTCCGGAAAAACAATGGTGGCGGTCCTGTCCGCACTTATTGCAACAGGCAACGGGTATCAGGCCTGTCTTATGGCTCCAACGGAAGTCCTTGCAAGACAGCATTATTCCAATATATGCAAATATCTGTCAGGCACTGGTGTCAATGTCTCCGTCCTTACCGGAACCACACGGGCAGCTGAACGGCGCGCTGTCCTTGAGGATCTCTCGACAGGAAAAACAGGAATTATAGTAGGGACTCACGCATTGATAGAAGACGGGGTTGTATTCAAGAACCTCGGGCTTGCCATAATAGACGAGCAGCACCGGTTCGGAGTTGACCAGCGCGCAAGACTCTGGGGAAAGTCCAGGGTCTCTCCGCACATCCTTGTGATGACGGCGACGCCGATTCCGAGGACGCTCGCTATGACATTGTACGGTGATCTTGACATTTCCGTCATAGATGAGATGCCTCCGGGCCGTATTCCCGTGCAGACCATACAGATAGGTGAAAATCAGCGGCTCTCGTTATACAGATTCATAAAAGACCAGATTTCTGCCGGACGCCAGGCGTTCATAGTCTATCCTATGATATTCGAGAACGAGAAAGTGGACTACAAGAATGTCGAGAGGGGCTACGAGGAGATTGTCCGGGCGTTTCCGTTTCCGGAGTACAAAGTCGCAATTGTCCACGGCCAGCAGAGTGATGAAGAAAAGAAATTCAATATGGACGCTTTTGTGGCCGGGCGAGCAAACATCCTGGTTTCCACTACAGTGATTGAGGTGGGGGTGGATGTGCCGAACGCCACTGTAATGGTGATAGAGAGCCCTGAAAGGTTCGGTCTCAGCCAGCTCCACCAGTTGAGGGGCAGAGTCGGAAGGGGAGGCGGGGCTTCCTATTGCGTGTTGGTCCGCAGCCGGAAGTTAAGTGAAGAATCCAGAAAGCGTCTTGACCTTTTATGCAGTACTGAAGACGGCTTTGTCCTTGCCGAGGAGGATATGAAGATGAGGGGTCCGGGAGACCTGGAGGGTACCCAGCAGAGCGGTCTTCCGATAGAGCTGTCGATAGCGTCTCTCGCCAGGGACGGACAGATATTGGCGGATGCACGTGACTATGCCTCTCATATTCTTGAGAACGACCCTGACCTGTCACTGCCTCAGAACAGGCAGCTGCGCCTGGAACTGCGCAAGGATAAGTACAATAAATTGGACTACAGTAAGATAAGTTGACGGATATGGTTACTGAACTTATCAATAAATATGTCTGGCTGATTAAAGCCATCTCCAAGGCCGGCCAGGATGGCCTGACCCTGGAGGAGATACAGAGCAAATGGGAAGCGAGGTGGGGGACACCTTATGCCCGCAGGTCTTTTTTCAACCACAGGGACGCTGTCAATGAGGTCTTCGGCATCAATATAGAATGCGACCGGAGCCGCAACCGCTATTTCATCCGCTATTCGGACGATGTCGAGGATTCAGCAGGCGGCACAGCGTGGCTGGTGAACACGTTCACAGTGAACAGCCTCCTTGAAATGGGAAAAGAAAGGCTGTCCGGCCGTGTTTCCGTGGACAATATTCCTTCTGGCCAGAAATATCTTACTGACATTATGGCCGCTATGCTGGAGAACTGCCGGGTCACGATAGAGTATCACAAATACCGTGACGAGGAGTCGGAGACATTGAACGTCTGCCCGTATGCATTGAAAGAGGATATGAAACGCTGGTATATGGTAGGTTATGCCCTTGAACGGGACAGCATCAGGGTTTACAGCCTTGACCGTATCGAGCGGCTGGATGTTACGGATGTGAGATTCAGGCTGCCGGCGAGCTTCGATGTGGATGACCTTTTCAGTGACAGTTATGGAGTTTATCTTTCGGATGACCGGACTCCTGACACAGTCATTTTCGAATGCCCGCTTGACCAAGCCCGTTTCCTGAAAGATCTTCCACTCCACAAAAGCCAGAAGATAACCTGGCTCCGTAACAAGGCGAGGGTCAGCATCAGGGCGGTGCCGAATACGAGGATGATAATGGACCTGTGCTCGCTCGGTTCCCGTATCAAGATTATTGCGCCGGATTATGTCCGGGATGAAGTGGCAGGCGAGTTCCGCCGTGCCCTGGAACAGTATGATTCTGATAATGAACAAGATAATTCAATTATAAAATAAGTGTATCATTATGAAAAACTTTATTCTCACAGCGGCTGCTGTCTTCTTCTTCACGGCCGCATCTGCACAGGATTTTGAATCCTGCCGACCGGCTCCGGAAGACAGGCTCTTCGTCTCGCAGTCAGTAGAAAAGGCCATTGTGGATGTGACGTCCCAGCTGAAGAACAGACGCCTGGCCTGGATGTTCGCCAACTGTTTCCCGAACACACTTGACACCACGGTGCATTTCGGAAAAGACGAAAACGGGAACTGGAGGACATTCGTCTATACGGGTGACATACACGCTATGTGGCTCAGGGATTCGGGAGCCCAGGTGTGGCCGTACATCCGTTTTGCCAATGAGGATGAGGAGCTTCGCAATCTTTTGGCGGGAGTGATAAACTGCCAGTTCTCCCTGATATGCATTGATCCTTACGCAAATGCGTTCAACGACGGGCCCACCGGCGGTGAGTGGCAGTCTGACGGAACAGATATGGATCTGAACGTGCACGAGCGCAAATGGGAGATTGACTCTCAGTGCTATCCAATCCGTCTGGCATATCAATATTGGAAGACAACAGGTGACGAGTCTGTATTCGGAGCGGTCTGGATTGAGGCTATGGACAAGATACTCAATACTCTGAAGACCCAGCAGCGGAAGGACGGCCTCGGGCCATATAGTTTCCTCCGCAAGACAGACAGGCAGCTCGACACCAAATGCTGCCGTGGCTATGGCAATCCTGTCAATCCTGTAGGACTTATCGTCTCCTCGTTCAGACCGTCTGATGACGCCACCACCTTCGATTTTCTTGTTCCTTCCAACTTCTTTGCTGTCAGCTCATTGAGAAAGGCTGCGGAGATTCTTGAGACTGTGAACGGGGAGAAGAAACTCGCTAAGCAGTGCCGCGAACTGGCTTCCGAGGTAGAGGCGGCTCTTAAGAAATATGCTGTGGTCAACCATCCGGAATATGGAGACATCTATGCATTCGAGGTGGACGGATTCGGCAATGCTTTCCTGATGGATGACTCCAATGTTCCGAGTCTGCTTGCAATGCCATATCTTGACTGCGTTCCTTTCGATGACCCTGTCTGGCAGAACACGAGGAAATTCGTATGGAGCGAGGATAATCCGTATTTCTTCCGCGGGAAAGCCGGAGAGGGCATTGGCGGACCACATGTCGGCTATGATATGATATGGCCTATGAGCATCATAATGAGGGCTTTTACCTCAAATGACGACAAGGAGATAAAATGGTGTGTGGAGACTCTGATGAAAACTGACGCAGGCACGGGCTTTATGCACGAGACGTTCCACAAGGACGATCCGTCCAATTTCACAAGAAGCTGGTTCGCCTGGGCCAACACTCTTTTCGGCGAGCTCATAATCCACCTTATTGACGAAGGCAAACTCGACCTTCTGAATTCAATAAAAGTAAAGTAGATGGAAATCTTCGCATTGGTGACAGGAGTCATTTTCCTGTTGCTGGAAATCAAACAGCACAATCTGATGTGGCTCCTGCAGGCAATCTCGGGAGCCGCCTCGGTTGTGGTTTTTTTCAGGCAGGGGCTCTATGCGTCTATGGGACTCAATGTGTATTATGTCATTATGGCTGTCTGGGGCTATATCCAGTGGCGGCGTGATTCCGCGTCAGTGGATTCCGGTGCGGTCCATCTGCGCAGGATAACATTGCCTGTTGTCCTCGTCAGCATCGCAGCCCAGATTGCCGGAACAATTCTTTTCCTTTATCTGCTCCGCATTCTCGGTGATTCTATGTCAGGCCTTGACGCCGGCGTGACTGTTCTAAGTGTTATAGCTACCTGGTGGCTTGTCCGTTCTTACAAAGAACAGTGGCTTCTGTGGATAATCGCTGATGTGCTGATGGTAGTGATGTGTCTGTGCCAGTCTCTCTGGTGGATGTCGGCACTTTACTTCTTCTACACTGTATCAGCTGTTTATGGCTTTGTTTACTGGAAGAGGCAGGGTGAATATCTATAGACCCAGCCCTTTGATCCAGATGACCAGGTCATTCAGTGCCCCAGGGGAGAATGTCTCTTCTATCTTTCTGTATTCCAAGACGTCTCCTGTTTCACAATGCTGGAACAGATGATTCAGGGATGGATATTCCCTGATGAGGTTGGCCGGATTGTCTGGCAAGTTTTCTCGTATTCCGGCAAGGTTTATTGAAGAAATCACCTGGATGTCTTTGTCCCCGTTCGCCGCGAAAACCGGGCAGGCGCAGGCTTTGACATCTTCCGACGGGTCGTAATTGATAAACCACCCCATCCACGGATTTCCCTGTGCGAGCACTGTGGACCTGTAACTCTGTACGGTATAACGCTGATCAATGCCTTGCAGTTCCATAATCCTGTTGGCCTGTGCGGTGAAAGCCTCGTCACCCCTCACTCCGACTCCGGCGAGGCTGATGACGAAATCCACTTTCTTGCGGGCGCCCAACATTATTGCGATGTTTCCGCCTTCACTGTGCCCCAACACGCCTGTCTTCCCGAAACGTCCTGACGCCCTGAGATATTCGATTCCCGCCGCGGCGTCATCGAGGAAGTCCAGGGTCGTGGCTTCCTTGACATTCCCGCCCGTCGATTTGCCGAAGGTCCTGTCATCGTACCTGAGACTAGCGATTCCATTTCTTGCCAGGTAATCCGCAATGACCATAAATGGTTTATGGTCAAATATTTCCTCGTTCCTGTCCTCCAGGCCGCTTCCTGTGACCATCAAAACCACCGGCGTCGCTGGTGTCGCATTGTCAGGAATGACAAGAGTTCCTGCGAGAACCGCTCCTGCAGCAATGTTGGTGAATGTTACTTCTTCTTCCGAGTAAGGGAAAGGTCCTTCAGGATTCTGGTGCCGTTTGAGAACTTCTTTCCGTTTGCTCAGAGTCAGAGGAAAATTCTTGCCCATCTGTGAGAATGTTCCAATGATGGACCCGTTTATGAGCATACCTTTATATGTCACTCCAAGGTTGGGTACAGTGATTTCCAGAGCGGCGGCGTTTTTGACGGATGCATCTGCCTTGATGCCGGCCGCTCCCTGGTCAGGACTGTCCATAGTGCATTCAAGATTTCCGTCATTCCCGGAACTGATGTTGAACACCACTGTCAGGGAAGCCTGGCCAACGTTCAATTTACCGTTCCAGCTGCCGGTGAATGGATTCTGTGCGGCCATAAACGCCGGGATGAATATCATCAGCAGCATCGCTGTTCTCTTTCTCATAATAATCTTTGATTAATATGCCCGATTTTCCAAATATATGGAAAATATTTCGTATATTGGTATTGTACATTTCAGTTTATGAGAATTTTGCATACGGCCGATTTGCATCTCGGCCAGGTCATATACCAGAATTACGGAAGGGAGGACGAACACCGTCATTTCTTCAGGCAGCTTAAGTCCTGGTGCATTGAATACCATCCGGACGCTTTGCTTGTCTGTGGCGATGTGTTTGATTTACAGCAGCCCGGGGCGGGAGTGAGGCAGGCGTTCGCGGATGTCGTAGCTGAGATTCACGGATCCTGCCCTTCAATGAAGATTGTAATTGTCGCTGGCAACCACGACTCCGCATCGAGGATCCAGTCAGACAGGGCTGTCTGGAAATATGCGAATGCCGTGCTATCAGGAGCTGCGCCGTCGCTGGAGCTTCTCGACTCACCGGACGGCTGGCAGGACGATTATATTGTGGAAATACCTGAAGGGTTCATAATCGCTGTTCCGTATATGCCGGTATGCCGGAAAGAACTGTTCCAATCTCTTTTAGACCGTGTCGCGGCAATAAACGTTTCCGGCAAGCCGGTAGTGATGACAGGCCATCTGGCGGTCACAGGCTCTGATTTCTCCGGCCACGGATTTGATATCGGCAATATTAAGACAAATGACTCAGGAGACCTTGGCTCCGGTTATGACTATCTCGCTCTCGGCCATATCCATAAACCGCAGACTGTTGGACATAAAGAGGAATCATATATCGATGATATCACTTTGAGGTCGGGTGTGATAAGATACAGCGGGAGTGCCCTTCACGTCAGCTGCGATGAGACCTATCCGCATTCCGTGAGCCTGGTGGATATTGACCGGAGAGGGGGTAATGTAAGAATCAGGCAATTGAGAATCAATCAGCTCCGCCATTTTTTCATTTTGCCGGAGGACGGGACTTCTTTTCAGGCGGAATCAGATGCCCTGGAGGCTGTGAGGGAATTCGCAATGTCGAAGAAAGAAGGATATATACGGCTCAGAATAGACTCTTCCGCCCAGATTTCTCCGGATTTCAACCAGAAAATCTACGATATGATTTCCGTAACAGATGACGCCGTACGCTACAATCCCAAAGTGATATGGACAGGTTCATCCGGTGATATTGCTGAAGAGCCTGAAGCGCCGCGCTTTGAAGTCGCTGATCTTCAGCAGATGGAAGATCCGGTCGGATTTGTGGAGCGGACAATCAGGCGTTATCCGGGACTCGGCCTTGATGAAATTCGGGAAGCCTTCTCTGAAGTTGCCGCCGAAGTGGAGAGAATGAAAAATGAAAGTAATTGAAAATTATGAAGATACTTCAACTCCATATCAGGAATATAGCCTCGGTGGAAAAGGCTGACATCGATTTCGAGAACGGGCTTGGCAGTGCCGCGGGCCAGAATCCTCCGCCAATTTTCCTCATCACCGGAGACACGGGATCGGGTAAATCAGTGATACTTGACGGCATTGCTATGGCATTGTACGGAACCACTCCGAGAATCCAGAGCGTGCTGAATTCCAAAGATAACAAGTTCAGCCCGTCGGCTGATGAGACCATCAGTGTCAATGACATCCGGCAATATACAAGGATAGGTATCTCGCCCGGGGCTGACTGTTACAGTGAGGTCGTTTTCGAAGGCAATGACGGCCTGGTTTACCGTTCGCGCCTGTCTCTCGGAATGAAGAAGTCAACAAGGGGGAAAAATGCAGGGAGAGTCTCATATTCAACTCCTGTGATGGAAATCGAGACCTGTTCCAAGATATATACCAGGATTACCGAAGTCAAGGAAATCGCGCAGCGTGCGGTCGGACTGACTTTCGAACAGTTCTGCCGTATGGCGATGCTTGCCCAGGGCCAGTTCGCCGCTTTCCTGACCGGGGATAAAAAGAGCCGGGAGATTATTCTTGAACAGTTGACAAATACGGAGATGTTTTCCAAATGGGGAGAGGCTGTCAACAGGATCTTCAAACGTGCCGAGGAAGATGAAAAGAATGCGAAAACATTGTACGAGGCGGAAACTGAACATACCATTCCGGAGCCGGAACTTGATGTCCTGCAGTGTGAAAAGAAGCATTTGACAGAAGAATGCGCTCATCTCGACAATAATAAATCTGAACAGTGCAAGATTCTCTCTGTCCTTGAAACAATTGAAAATGAACGAAATAAGATCCGGTCATCGGAGCTCGGACTGAAAGAGGCGGGGGATGAGCGTGAAAGCATTGGATATCGTTCCGCAAGTTCTCTTGTAAAGAACTGGAACGAAACGGCGACAGTCCGTGTGCATTTGAGGAACAGGCTTGATACAGGTAAAGAATTAGTGAAGAAAAAGCAAGAGGAAGCCGAAGCGGCACGTGATTTCCGCCTTCTCCTTGCTGACTTGGAGGCCCGCAGGGAGGAACTGGCAAACCTTTACAAGCAGGCCGGGCAATTGCGGGAACTGTTGAATAAGGACAGAGCTTTTGCTCCGGTTTTCGCCAAAGCCGGTGAGATTGCCGCGATGGCAGCCCAGTACTCCGTACTACTGAAAGAACAGGAGACGGAAATATTGAAAGTGAGAGAAGCGGTAGCTGAGACCGCAGCCCTGTCAGAGAGGAAGGCGCTGTATGAAACAGAACTGAAGAAAGTCATCTCGGACCAGGCCCGGGTAAGGGAAACAATTTCCCGCCTTAATGAGGAGAGAAACGGACTTGACCCGGATGGCATATCCCGTAAACTTGTCGAGTCCGCCGAAAGGTATTCTGTTTTGAAGAAACTGGATGCTGACGTCAAATCCAGACACTTGAAACAGAAAGAGTATGACGCCCTGTCTAAAAATGTCATTGAAGATGAAGCCGGACTTGCCATTCTCTCCGCCAATCTGGAAACCGCGCGCCTGGAATACAATGATTCCAAGAATGAGTTCATTGATGCGCAGTCACTTGCGGAGACTATGCGGGCTGGAGTCAACGAGGCTATTGTCGAATTGAGGCGTAAACTCATAAAGGAAAAAGCCGAATTCTGCCCTCTATGTGGCCAGCGCATTGATAGTGTTTGCCAGGATGTTGATTTTGAGGGCATTCTCTCCCCATTGGAAATCAGATGCCAGGCTGCGCGGCAGAAATATGAAAATGCGGAAATTGTTTTCACTGCGATGAAATCTGATCTGGATTCAAAGGGAGCGGCTTCGGCTGCTGACAGGAAACGGCTCGGAGCTCTCGCTGAAGAACTCAATGTTTTGGATGACATTATTGGAAATTCGGCCGCTGAGACCGGCCTTGATTGCTCAGGCAACCTAAAAGAGCAGATTTGTGATGCTTTTGAGACATTGAAGAAACGGAATGAATCATTGTCAAATGAGAGGGACAGGGCTGAAAGCATATTCAAAGAGAACAGGCAGTGGCAGGAAAAGCTCAATTCTTTGGATTCTGAATTCAAAGAAACCAATAAATCATATAACAATGCTGAACTGGCACTGAGGGACAATGCTTCAAGAATCCGCCAGCACGAAGATGCTTCCAAGTCTATTGGGTTGAAAATAAACGATCTGCATAAGTCCATATCGGAATCGGCCATCCTTTTCCGCAAAGACTGGGATATGAATCCAGGCCTTTTCGCCAGGGATCTTAAATCAGCTGCGGACATATATAAATCAAATGTTGAGAAACTTCAGAATATCCTGATGGCAATCAACGGGATGAATTCCCTTCTTGAATCCATAACGGCTTCGAAGAGGGCAGTCCTGGCCGAGCGTCCATCCTGGGACTTCAAAGCGCAGCCGGAGAAGATTCCGGGCAGAAACATTGCGGATGAATGGGCCTCTTTTTCAAGACGCCTCTCCTCCATTTCCCAGAATATGAAAAACTGCATTGCTCAATATGCTGAGAGTGACGGGATTGTCAAGGCGTATTGTGATAAGAACGGCGTGACTGAAGAGGAACTTATGAAGATTGACGCATCAGGGGATGAATTCAGCAAAGCATTGGAATACACCACGTCAGTCGATGGAATGATAAAATCGCTGGAGGAAACAATACGCCGTTCCGCCCGGGACATTTCATCGGCGATATCGGCTCTCGGGCTCGAGAATGAAAGCCATTTGCCGGAGAGGCAGGAAATTGAGTCTGATATAGAAAGAATTGATGCCGGATTGCTCGAAGCGCACAAAAGGATGGGCGAGATTGAGAGCCGCCTTGAATCCAACAGGCAGAATGTGGAGCAGGTGGCCAAAAGAAAAGCAGAATATGAAGCGGCTCTCGCAAAAGCTGAAAAATGGCGCAGAATAGCCGGATATTTCGGTGGCACCCGCTTCAGGACGCTTGCCCAGACTTACATCCTGAGACCGCTTCTGAACAATGCCAATGTATATCTGGACAAGATAACTGACCGTTATACACTTACGTGCAGCGAGGAGAACGAGCAACTTTCGATTCTTGTGCTGGACAGGTACAACAGGAACCAGGTCCGGAGCGCCACTGTGTTGTCCGGAGGAGAGCGTTTTATGATTTCTTTGGCGCTGTCCCTTGCATTGTCATCATTGAACCGGCCGGATATGAATGTCAATATCCTGTTCATCGACGAGGGCTTCGGCACACTTGACGAGAAGAGTCTCGATTCAGTGATGGCCACTCTTGAGCGCCTTCAGGAAATAGCCGGGCAGAACGGTCGCAGGGTCGGCATAATTTCTCACAGGGAAGAACTCGAGGAGCGTATTCCGGTGAAAATCAAGGTGCTCAAGAAGGGCCCGGGACGCAGCATTGTGGAATGTGAACATAATTGACAATATGACGGCAAGATTATTTATATGCTTTATTGCCTCGGTTATTGCGGTATGCGGCTGTCAAAGGACCGCCCCTCGTCCGGAGACTGGAACTGACGATGCCTCGGCTTTGTATTTCAGGATAGCAGGTTTCCCTGACGGATCTTCCGCGATTGTGACCATAGATCCTGTTTCTGCTGAAACTGACACTTTTCGAGTGACTGCTCCCTGCAGGAGGATAGTATGTATGTCATCATCTTATGTGGCCTGCCTGTCGGCTTTGGGCGAGATTGACGCTGTATGTGCCGTATCGGGAACGGATTACATATCAGATACTTCAGCGCGGAAGCGGATAGAGTCCGGGGATATTGCAGACGCAGGCTATGACTCTGCCCCTGATTATGAGAAAATTCTTTCGCTCTCTCCGGACGTGGTAGTAGCCTATGCCCTGCATTCATCGGGCAATGCTTTTGTCAAATGCCTCCGCCAGTTTGGCATTCCTGTGCTCGTGCTCCACGACTATCTGGAGCATTCTCCTCTGGCCAGGGCTGAATATGTAAAGGTCTTCGGAGCCCTGACTGGACGCATATATGAGGCTGATTCTATATATAACTGTGTTTCAAGAAGATATAATGCAATTGCGGATGCGGTTTCGGACGTTTTCAAGGTTAGTGGAAAAGGGCCGGACGAGAGAAAAGTCCTGATGAATATCCCGTATTCGGATGCCTGGTACATACCGGGAGAGGAAAATTATATGTCCCGTCTGGTCCGCGATGCCGGCGGCCGTGTGCTCGGTGCGGAACCAGGACGTTCGGAATCCTCAGTCATATCGTTGGAGCGGGCATTTGCCCTGTCGAAGGAGGCTGATGTATGGCTCAATCCCGGATGGTGCGACACGAAAGCTTCATTGTATGAGGAGGCCCCTGTGTTCAGAAAGTTCAATATCAATGAGATATACAACAATACCCTGAAGCGCAATCCAAGGGGAGGAAATGATTTCTGGGAGTCAGGCGCTGTTCGTCCGGATTTGATTCTAAATGATCTGGCCATCATACTGCATCCTGAAGCCGGAATCAGGGATACGGCGCTCCATTATTACAAAAAGGTCGAGTGAAACACGGCTGATTCATTGTACTTTCTCCGGATTTCGCTATATTTGAAAATTATGCAGAACCTTGAGGAAAATAATACTGTAAGACTGCTGAAAGACATTCAGTGCTGCGTTATTATGCCGACATACAACAATGCCGGCACGCTTGCCGGAGTTATTCAGGAGATTTTGTCCTATTGTGCTGATTTGATTGTGATTAACGATGGCAGCACAGACGGGACAGCGGAAATTCTCAAGTCATTCGCATCAAAAATCAGTGTGCTGACCCATCCCTTCAACTGGGGAAAGGGAGCGGCACTGAAGAATGGTCTTGAATATGCTCTCCAGCTGGGCTTCAGATATGCGATAAGCATCGATTCGGATGGACAGCATTATCCTTCAGATATCCTCCGCTTAGCAGATGCCATCCGGGAACATCCGGACACTCTGCTCGTCGGAGCCCGCAATCTCAGGGCTGACGGTATGCCTGGCAAGAACACATTCGCCAACCGGTTCTCGAATTTCTGGTTCAAAGTGGAGACCGGCGTCAGGCTGGAAGACACTCAGTCAGGGTTCCGGCTCTATCCCCTCCACAGGCTGGATCTTTCCGACAGCCATCTGACAACCGGCTATGAGTTTGAACTTGAGATACTTGTGTTCACCGCCTGGAACGGAACAGAAGTCCGCAACATCCCTGTCAATGTATATTATCCGCCTGAGGGGGAGCGAGTGTCACATTTCAGGCCGTTCAGGGATTTCACCAGAATCAGCGTGCTGAACACTCTAATTGTATTTTATTGCCTGTTCTGGAGATGGCCGGTGAATTATATTGAGAAGCTCAAACATTTGCACGACAGCAATTCACGGATATCTGCTTCCGTGATGTTAGGGGTCTTTATGGGTATCATTCCTATCTGGGGTTACCAGATGATATGCGCTTTCGCTCTTGCTCACCTGTTGAAACTCAATAAGTTGATAGTGGTCGTGGCTTCTAACATCAGTCTGCCGCCGCTCATTCCGTTCATTGTTTTCGCAAGCTACTGGACTGGTTGCAGGCTGCTCGGACAACCGACCTTGTTCGCTATCGGCGAATTGACACTTGCGGATGTGGGCAATGTCCTGATTCAATATGTCATAGGTGCGTTTGCGTTCGCCGCCATAGCAGCTGCGTCCGCTGGAGCCATTACTATGCTGGTTCTCTCATTCACCAGACGCCGGCAAGTGCAATAGTTCTTTTCCTGATACGCTTTCATTATGTCAAAATTATTCATATCAATATATTACTGGTTCAGAAAACACCGTGTTGCATTCTGGATCTCGATGCTCTCCACTCTTGCGGTCTTCGCCCTTATGGCTTCCCGTATCAAAATTGAGGAGGACATCACGTCATTCTTCCCGAAGAGCGAGGGAAACCGCACAATGATGGAAGTCTTCTCCAATATGCGGATAAGTGACAAGCTCATTGTTCTCTTCTCCACAGACCGTGTGGAAGCCGGTGAAGACAGCCTTTTTGATGCCTCTGACCGTCTGGAGGTGATGCTGGAGGAAAAATCATCCCTTATCCGGAATTATTCTGGCCGGATAACATCCGGGAAAATGTCAGAAATGGCGGGTTTCGTCAGGGACCATCTGGCGTCCTTTATGTCCGCTGAAGATTTTGAGCTTCTTGAAAAACTTGACAATCAAGAGGTTATTGATTCCCTGATAAGAAACGACTATCTGTCGCTTATTTCTCCGGCAGGATTTGCGCTTACCGATTACATTATGTCCGATCCTCTCGGTCTGTCTTCCGGTGTGATGTCAAGACTTTCAGGACTTAATCCGGCTTCAGAATACGTTCTTCGGGACGGACACGTCTTCTCACCTGACGGCAGAACAATGCTGGCTTTCATCGAACCGGCCCACCGCTCCGGAGAAACAGGTTATAACGACAAGCTGATCAGCCATATAGAGAACTGCCTCGATACTCTTTCGTCAGAGTTCCCGACTGTAAAAACTCATTATTTCGGTGGGCCTGCCGTGGGAGTTTACAATGCCAGGCAGATCAAGCGGGACACATTGTACACCTCTGTCGTGGCTCTCGTGATCATTGTCCTCTTCATCCTTGCGGTTTTCAAACGCAGGAGGTCCGTTTTCCTGATATTGTGCCCGGTGGTTTACGGAGCGGTTTTCGCCCTCGCCATGGCCAGTATTTTCCAGTCGAGCATCTCGGGCATCGCGATAGGTTCAGGAGCGGCCATAATGGGAGTCGCGTTGAGCTATTCCATTCATCTGCTTGCACATCAGAACCACGTGAAAGACGTTGTCCAGCTGCTTGAGGAAATATGCAGCCCTCTTGTCATCGGAAGCATCACCACTATAGGGGCATTCATCGGACTGCTTTTTACATCTTCCCAGTTGCTCAGTGACTTCGGCCTGTTCGCCGCTTTCACTCTGGTCGGGACAATGCTGTATTGCCTCATTTTCCTGCCTCAGTTCCTTATGGGCGGCGAGCATCTCAGGGAAGGCCGGATTCTCTCAATGATAGGACGGGTGAGCGCATATCCTTTCGAAAAGAACCGCAAACTCGTCGCAGGGCTGGTGATTCTTGCAGTTATCTGCTGTTTCACTTCCACAAAGGTCGGTTTCAACAGTAATATGATGAGCCTGAATTATTGGGAACCGCATCTCAAGGAATCCGAGGAAATTCTGACCGCCCAAGGCGACAATGGGCGCAAGACTGTCATCTTCGTTTCCACAGGAAACACTCCGGAAGCGGTGTTCTCCAATTATGAAAGGACCTCCTTTATTCTTGATTCATTGAAGAATGCAGGCCTTATTGAATCGACTGACAATGCGGGAACATTTCTTCGCTCTCCGCTTGAACAGAAACTCTCGTCTGAAAAGTGGGCGGGATTCTGGACTCCCGAACGGATTTCAGGGATAAAGTCAATGGTCAGGAACTCGGCCAAAAAATACGGCTTCCGCGAAGACGCTTTCGACAATGCGCTGTCCAGGCTTTCGACGCCCAGCCATCCTGTGGATTATTTTTCGGATGAACACCTTCCGGATGCTTTCGAGAGCTGGATTGCGGGATCTGATGAGTTCAGAATGCTGATGAGCAGGGCGGTTATTGACAAGGAAAACATTCCTGAAGTCTATGGCGCGTTTTCTGACTGCGATGAGGTGGTGGTATTTGACCAGGCCTATTTCACAAATCAGGCAGCCGAGATGGTGAACAATGATTTCTATCTCATCCTGTACATCTCCTCGTTCCTGATATTCTTCGTCCTCTGGCTCTCTTACGGGAGACTTGAACTGGCCCTGCTCAGTTTCCTTCCAATGTTTGTAAGCTGGCTGATAATCATCGGTTTGATGGGAATTATCGGAATGCAGTTCAATATTGTCAATATCATTCTTTCCACATTCATTTTCGGAATGGGGGATGACTTCAGCATATTCATTCTTGAAGGTCTGCTTTACCGGTACAAGACCGGAAAAACGCTGCTTGACTCTCACAAGACTGCTATTTTCTTCTCCTCGTTCACAATGATTGTTGGTATCGGCGCGCTCATATTCGCCAGGCATCCTGCACTTCATTCAATAGCCGTGATAACGATTCTTGGAATGCTTGCTGTCGTGCTGGTCGCATATATATTGGAGCCGTTGATTTTCAATTTATTCATTACAGTTCCCACCGAATCCGGCAAGCCGCCTTATTCTTTATGGTCAATAGTCAGGGATCTTTATTATTATATCCCGGTTTTTATAGGCGGAATTATTCTGCTGATAATCAGTCTTATGCTGATGTTTGTGCCTGTGAGCCGGTCACGACGCCAGGCAGCCGTCGCAAGGGGAATGCACTATTGCTGCAGGCTGTTGCTGCGTATAATGCCTTTCATACATTCCAAAATAAGCGTTCTTGGTGGGGGAAAGGTATGGAATGCTGAGCCGGGAGTAGTTGTGGCGAACCATCAGTCGTCGCTGGACATATTTGTGCTGGCGGCCATATTTCCGAAACTTAAGTTTATGGTTGCTGACTGGGTGATGTCATCCCCTCTTTTCTCAATCATTGCCCGTTATCTTGGATATTACACTAAATCAGAAGGCTATGATAAACTAACCGGCAGATTGGAACGGGACGTCAAGGACGGATGGTCGGTTGTTGTCTTTCCTGAGGGCACCCGTTCACCTGACGGCAGAATCAGAAGGTTCCACAAAGGAGCGTTCTATATGGCTTCCAATCTCGGAGTTCCGGTGATTCCTGTCGTGATGTACGGAAACCGTAGGATTCTGCCGAAGAATGACGGTTTCAATATGATGGAGGGTCTGTCGGTTGCTGAGGTATTGCTGCCTATGAAGACTGCCGGCGTTGATTACCATATTCTGTCAAAGGACGCTGAGGTTCTTGTAAAAGAAAGATATTCCGCTCTTTGTGACAAATATGACAGTGCGGAGAATCCGTATTTCCGGAAAGCGCTGGTTTCGGGCTACATATACAAGGGTCCTGTCATTGAATGGTATGTCAAAATCAAGACAAGGCTTGAGAATGATTATGCCATTTATGACACGAGCATTCCGGATGATGCAGTGGTGACGGATATCGGCTGCGGAATGGGACAGCTTGACTATATGCTGTCGATGTTCCACCCCCGGAGGAAAGTTACAGGTATAGACTACGACAAGGACAAGATAGCGCTGGCTGAGCACTGCTGGATGAAGCGCAATCTGCCGGGACTGTGTTTTGTAGAGGGTGATGCATCTTGTATTGAACTGCCTCTCAGTGACGTGTTTATTTTGAATGATGTCCTGCACTATCTGCCTGAGGCACAGCAGTTCGCTCTTCTTGAAAAATGTGTCGGAGGATTGTCTGAAGGCGGAAAGA
Organism: Bacteroidales bacterium; assembly: GCA_029007435.1. Taxonomy (GTDB): domain Bacteria; phylum Bacteroidota; class Bacteroidia; order Bacteroidales; family UBA932; genus Cryptobacteroides. The sequence goes on along the minus strand of JAQXHU010000009.1, from coordinate 41,441 downwards.
TTCTCCTTCGTGACGGAGATTCCGGCAATGCAGGAGGCCAGAAATTCACTGTGCTTACAGAGTTCTTCTCCACGAGGCTTCTTGGATTCAACAAGACTTCAGGTGAGTTGGCCTTCCTTTCAGAAGACAGGCTGACGGATTATGCCGTGCGTCTCGGATTGAAGGTTGAATGCATTTACAGGGCTCCTCACACTTCCAATGCACTGTATTCTATGACAAAGAAATCTTCTGATTCTCAACCAGGAGGAAAATAGATATGAACACTCTTCTGAAAATATTCAAATGGTTGGCGGGCTCCATTGTATCACTGGTTGGCGTAATTGCCATATTCTGTCTGGTGATGCATTCCACTGTTGACCTGAAAGAACCTTCTTTCACTCCGGCTCCGGGAAAAGCTGTTGTGATGGACAGTCTCCGTATATTGAATGACAATTATTTCAGAATCAATCCGTCAGGACTTCTGGAAATCAGAGTTGCCGGGAATGCTTCCGAAAGGGGAGAGGCGATGGGTAAACTGATTCCTGATCTGCTTGAAGCGCAGGAAAAGGCTTTTGTCGATAAACTGTATGAGATTGTTCCTGCAGAAGCCTACAGGCGTTTCCTTATGTATTTCATATACATTTTCAACCGCAGGCTCGGAGAAAATGTCGCTGATGAGTTCAGGGAAGAAATCCGGGCTATGTCGGAATACTGCACTCATAAATATGATGCGTACGGCACTCCTTATGAGCGTCAGATGCAGTATCATTCCGCTCACGACATCGGTCACGTGATGCAGGACTATATGCTGGTCGGCTGCACATCATTCGCGGTCTGGGGAGATGAAAGCGCTGATGGAGAGCTGCTTGTGGGGCGGAATTTCGATTTCTATATGGGTGATGAGTTCGCGGGCCGGAATATGGTGCTTGTCGAGAGACCGGATTCAGGATATGCTTTCATATCTGTCACCTGGCCCGGTATGACCGGTGTGCTGTCAGGAATGAACGAATGTGGACTGACGGTCTCTATCAATGCCTCTAAGCTTGAAACTCCGAAAATGTCGGCGACACCTGTTTCCATTCTGTCCAGGGAAATATTGCAGTATGCTTCCAATATTGAAGAGGCGATGACAATAGCATCATTCCGGAAGACTTTCGTGTCCGAGTCCCTCCTTATTTCATCTGTGGAAGACGGGAAGGCTGTCGTGATAGAGAAAACGCCATCCGAGATCTCTCTCTTTGACCCTTCGGCGAAAGACAGTTCCATCCACCGGCTGATTTGTACAAATCATTATCAGTCTGAACTTTTCTCCGAAAGACGCGAGAATTTGGCAAACCTTGAGATGTCGGATTCAGGAGAGCGCTGGAGAAGGGTTGAGGAACTTCTCGACTCGGCAGGACGTCTGAATCCTGAATCTGCAGCAGCTGTGCTGAGAGACAAGAAGGGTTTGGGTGGCAAGTCTTTGGGGTATTGCAATGAACTTGCAGTAAATCAGCTGCTCGCAATGCATTCGGTGATTTTCAAACCATCGGAGAGACAACTTTGGGTCTCGGCAGGTCCGTGGCAGTGCGGGGAGTATGTGTGTTTCGACCTTGATGATTACATTCAGGCAGGCATTCCGGTTCTTTCATCGGAGAACAGCATTCCGGCGGATGAGTTCCTGATGACGGAGGATTACGTTAAAGTGATGGAGTTCAGAAAATTGTCGCAGTACATCCACCGGGCGACCGCTGACCGTAGGAAAGTTCCGATAGATTCGCTCAATCGTTTTATTTCGCTTAACCCATTGTATTTCAATGCGTACAATATTGCTGGTGATTATTTTTCCGCAATCGGCGATGACAATTCCGCTTGTGAACTATGGAAAAAATCATTATCTTTCGAGATGAAAAGGCAGGAAAAGCTCGCAATTGAGGAAAAACTGTCCCGTGCGGAGCGGTGATAAATTCTGCCGGGAGGACATTAGACGAATTTAATGATGGAGACAAATCAGAATATTCAGTTTCTTTCCAAAGATGAAATCAAGAGATATCAGGAAATACGACTGGCAGGGGCATTGGAGTATCTTGCGGCCAAGTCTCCATTCTACAGTTCATTATTCAGGGACAACAAGATAGATATCTCTAAAATCAGGACGCTGGAAGACCTGCGCCAAATCCCTGTGACGACTAAGCCGGATCTGCAGACACGCAATGAGGATTTTCTCTGTGTGCCACATTCGGAGATTGTCGATTATCCTACTACTTCAGGCACTCTCGGAGAGCCGGTGACATTCGCGGAAACAGAATCCGATCTGGAGCATCTTGCCTATAATGAATTCCTGTCATTCTCCACGGCCGGTTGTGTGAAGGAAGATATCCTTCAACTTATGGTAACGATAGACCGGAGGTTTATGGCCGGGCTTGCATATTTTCTCGGAGCGAGGAAATTAGGTATGGGTTCGGTTAGAGTGGGCAACGGAATTCCTGAACTGCAGTGGGATACGATAAACCGTATTCATCCTACTGTGGGAATGGCCGTACCTTCTTTTTTGATAAAACTGATAGATTTCGCTGTCGAGCACGGCATAGACTACAGGAAGTCATCTCTCCGCAAATGTGTCTGCATAGGAGAGGCCCTGCGTGATCCGAGAACTTTTGAACTGAATACGCTCGGCTCCATCATAAATGAAAGATGGCCAGAGCTTCAGCTGTATACGACCTATGCATCGACAGAGATGCAGCATTCATTCACCGACTGCCAGTATTTCAACGGGGGACACCTCCAGCCTGAACTGTTGATTGTGGAGTTCCTGGATGACAATGACAACCCTGTCTCTGAAGGCGAGCCGGGTGAAGTGACAGTGACGACGCTGGGAGTGACCGGAATGCCGCTCCTGCGATTCAAAACAGGAGACGTCGTTTATCATTATGACGAGCCTTGCAGATGCGGAAGAAACACTGTCAGGGTGGGCTCTGTGGTCGGTCGAAAACGCCAGATGATAAAATTCAAGGGCACGACACTATATCCGCCTGCCCTGTTTGATATCCTTGACAATATTCCGGAGGTGAAGAACTATGTTGTTGAGGTGTTTACGAGCGGACTCGGAACGGATGACGTGCTGGTATATGTCGGAACAAATTCTCCGTCAGACCGGTTCGAGAAGGAAATAAAGGATATATTCAGGGCCAAGGTCCGGGTCGCCCCGTCTGTGAAATTCGCCTCACCTGAAGAAGTGGCCACGCTGCTTTATCCTCCGATGAGCCGCAAACCGGTCAAATTCATTGACAAAAGATAAAAATACATACTATGAAACGCATTCTTATGATGGCAGCCATTGCGGCTGGATTCAGTATCTGCGCAGGAGCGCAGGAAGCAAAGTCTCTTGACAGCTACAAAAGTGTGAGATTCTACGGAATTGATTTCGCGCCTGTGCAGGTTGTGCTTGCGGATGAGACCGCAGGTGAGTTTATCAATGCTTTCAGCGGAATCAACGAACTTTTCGTCTCCGAAGCTGACAAATATGTGGATCCTCTCGCCACCCGCCTTAAAATGAAGATAGACTATGTCAATATAGATTACGCCCTGAAGAGCGCGGAGACAATTGACGCCACCGAGCTCAAGACAACGAAAGTGCCTGAACCGTTATCTGAGGAGGACCTGGTCTATGAACTTCAGGATCTCGACATTGAGCCGGCTGACGGACTTGGGCTTTTCATCGCGGCCGGTGAACTGAACAAGGCGACTGATTATGGCACATTCTATTACGTTTTCTTTGACAACAAGACAATGGAAGTGCTTGATGTATGGCCGCTCAAAGGCAAATCCGGAGGAATCGGCCTTCGCAATTACTGGGCCCGTGCTTTCTACAGGACAATTGCTGAAATCAATCCTACCAAATTTTACCAGGCGAAGAAGAAAGTGAAAGAGGGAATCACAGACGGAGCACAGGCTGTCAAAGAGAAATTCACTGGAAAATCAGAATAACAACAATAGATACTATTAAATCAAAACCAGATGAACGAACTATTGAACGAACAGAATAAAAGCCTTTATAGTCCTGAATATGAGCACGATGCCTGTGGCGTCGGGCTTGTTGTGAACATTAACGGAAGCAAGTACCACGACATTATCGAGAAGGGACTGACAGTTCTGGAGAATATGGCGCACAGGGGCGCTGAGGGCGGAGATCTAAAGACTGGCGATGGCGCTGGAATTATGGTGCAGATACCTCACGAGTTCATTCTGCTCAACGGTATCCCCGTGCCTGAGAAAGGCAGGTATGGTGTCGGTATGGTATTCCTGCCTAAGAATCCGAGAGACAATGGAAGATTCACCGAAATCATAGCGGAAAGTGTGGAAGCGCATAATCTCACCATTATGCACACCCGCCAGGTTCCTGTGAACAGCTCGATTCTCGGAAAAGACGCCCTTGCATCTGAACCCGAAATCCGGCAAATTTTCATTACCGGCTGCGATGACCGCAAGGAACTGGAAGACAAACTCTACCTTGTCCGCAAATCAATAGAGCGCAAAGTCCTGGATTCGTCTATAACGGACAAAGTCAGCTGCTATATAGCAAGCCTTTCGACAACTACGATAGTGTATAAGGGAATGCTTTCCACATTGCAACTGAGGGAGTATTTTCCGGACCTTGTCAATCCTTATTTCACCAGTGCAATCGCTCTTGTGCATTCCCGTTTCTCCACCAACACGTTCCCTACCTGGTCTCTTGCCCAGCCGTTCAGGATGCTCGGACATAACGGAGAGATAAACACAATCAGGGGAAACAGACTGTGGATAAAGACAAGGGAGTCGGTTCTCAAGGCTGACAATTTAGGAAGCATCAGCGAGAATGTCAGCCCTATCATACAGCCCGGGATGAGTGACAGCGCATCATTTGACAATGTGCTCGAATTCTTTGTGAGGGCAGGAATGGAGCTGCCTCACGCACTTTCGATGCTTGTTCCCGAGAGTTACCGTGAGGGCAACCCTCTCGGTCAGGATCTGAAGAGTTTCTATGAGTATCATTCCATTTTTATGGAGCCTTGGGACGGACCTGCCACACTTCTGTTCTCGGATGGAAGGTATGCAGGTGGAATGCTTGACAGAAACGGACTCAGGCCTTGCCGCTATTTCATCACCAAGACAGGTCTTCTTGTAATGGCTTCAGAGACAGGTGTCTGTGATATTCCGGCATCTGAGATTGCCAAAAAGGGAAGGCTGTATCCCGGCAAGATTCTTATGGTGGACACGAAGAGAGGGAAGATTATCGACAATGATACCATCAAGGATGAGCTCGCTGCGGAACGCCCTTATACAGAATGGCTCAACCGCGGAAGGATTATCCTTGGCAACATCAAGAGCGGCAGAAAAGTCGAGCATGATGTGAAAGATTACGACAAACTGCTGCATACATTCGGCTACGGACGTGAGGACATCTCCAAACTGATTGTCCCGATGGCGGTCAACAGTGCTGAACCGCTTTATGCGATGGGCGACGACACTCCTCTTGCCGTGCTGTCCGAGAAACCTCAGCGTTTCTTCAACTATTTCAGGCAGAAATTCGCCCAGGTGACCAATCCTCCTATTGATCCGATCAGGGAATCGACCGTGATGTCACTTTCCAGTTATATCGGAGCTGTCAAGGGCAATATTCTCAAGCCGTCTCCTGAACTTTGCAAGGTGGTCAAGCTGACTTCCCCGATTCTGACCAACGGCGAGATGGAGACCTTGAGAAATCTCCGCTACAAGGGATTCAAGACCATAACTCTTCCGATGCTTTTCGAGGCGTCAGGTGGCACAGAGGCTATGGAAAATGCTATAACCAAACTTTGCAAAGACGCCGCAAAGGCCGTTGATGCTGGATATAATTATTTGATTATCAGTGATAAAGCGGTAGATGCGGAGAAAGCTCCAATCCCGTCACTTCTTGCCCTTTCCGCAGTTCATCATCACCTTATACATTGCCGAAAAAGGGCGCAGACCGCAATTATTGTGGAATCCGGGGAGGTGTGTGAAGTGATGCACGTGGCACTCCTTGCCGGTTACGGCGCCAGCGGAGTGAATCCATATATGGCTTTCGCTATTCTGGACAGGCTTGTCAAGGATAAAGAAATCCAGCTTGATTACCCGGCTGCGGAAGAGCATTATGTGACGGCCATCAACAAAGGAATGCTCAAGATTCTGTCTAAAATGGGCATTTCGACAATCCGGAGTTACAGGGGCGCGGCATTGTTCGAATCTCTAGGCGTAAGCTCTTCATTGCTGGACAAATATATGGGCGGAGGCATATCCCAGATTGAGGGCGTTACCATTGACAATGTGGCCGGAGATGTCATTGCGGCGCACAACAAGGCATTCTCAAATGAAGAGCGGCCGGCTGAAAATGCCGAAACTGCTTATGACGGTCTCGAAGACTACGGATTCTACAACTGGAAGAAAGGAGGGGAGAGGCATTTCTGGAGCCCGGAGCGTGTCAGACTTCTTCAGAATGCTGTCAGAAACAAGGATTACGAGGAGTTCAAGAAGTTCTGTGACGTGGCGGAAAACAGGGAACGTCCGATGAACATACGTGACCTGATGGAGATTGAGAGCGACAGGAAGCCTGTTCCGGTCGAGCAGGTTGAGCCTGTAGAGAGCATTATGAAGCGTTTTGTGGCCGAGGCAATATCATTCGGAGCGATAAGCAAGGAGGCTCACGAGACTATTGCATTGGCTATGAACAGTTTCGGGGGTATGAGCAATACAGGTGAAGGTGGCGAGGACCCTGCCAGGAACGTTCCTCTTCCGGACGGTGGAAGTCTGCGCAGCGCGGTCAAGCAGGTAGCTTCAGGGCGCTTCGGCGTGGATACATATTACCTTGTCAATGCCGATGAGATCCAGATCAAGGTGGCGCAGGGCGCAAAACCCGGGGAAGGCGGCCAGCTTCCCGGCTTCAAGGTGGACGAACTGATTGCAAGGACCCGACATTCAATACCGGGAATAACCCTGATTTCACCACCACCCCACCACGACATTTATTCAATAGAGGACCTTGCCCAGCTGATTTTTGATCTCAAGAATGTCAATCCTTCAGCCCGTATCAGTGTGAAACTGGTTTCAGAGGCAGGTGTGGGAACGATAGCCGCCGGAGTGGCGAAGGCCAAGGCTGATGTGATTCTGATAAGCGGAGCGGACGGCGGCACGGGTGCAAGTCCTGCAAGCAGTGTCAAGCATGCAGGAAGTCCGGCTGAGACCGGGCTAGCGCAGATTCAGCAGACCCTGGTTATGAACAATCTCCGCGGCAAGGTGAAGCTTCAGGTGGACGGAGGACTCAAATGCACCAGGGATGTGCTCTTTATGGCTCTTCTTGGGGCGGAAGAATTCGGGTTCGCTTCAGCCGTGATGATTGCCGAGGGCTGCGTGATGTGCAGAAACTGCAACCGGAATACCTGTCCTGTCGGCATAGCCACTCAGAATCCGGAGCTGCGTAAACGCTTCAAAGGCAAGCCTGAGGATATTGTCACATATTTCCGTTTCCTCGCAATGGAGCTCAGGGAATTTCTTGCGCAGATGGGCTATACAAGCCTGCAGGAGATTATCGGCCGCGCCGACCTGCTGAAGAAACGCTCATATCCTGCCGGTGCCAAGGCTGACAACATCTCGCTGGACCGCGTATTGTACATACCGGAAAGCTGCCGTGAGAATGACAGATATTTCACTGTTCCACAGGAGCACCGGATTGAGAATGTGAAAGATACAGAACTGATGGCTGTCCTTAGGCCTGCCATCGAGAACGGCCTGAAACTCAGTATCGGGGTCCCGATAAAGAATACGGACAGAAGTGTCGGAGCGATGATAAGCGGTGAGATAACCAGGCTGTATGGGCAGATCGGTCTTCCGGATGACACCATCACAGTGGATTTCACTGGTTCTGCTGGCCAGAGTTTCGGATCGTTCCTTTGCAATGGTATGACTTTCAGGTTGATAGGAGATGCTAACGATTATATGGGAAAAGGCCTTTCAGGTGGGCGCATCATAGTGACACCTCCGGCGGACGCTGATTTCAAGGCTGAGGAGAACATCATCGCAGGCAATACAATCGGCTATGGGGCAACATCCGGCGAGATGTATATCAATGGTGCAGTAGGCGAGCGTTTCTGTGTGAGAAACAGCGGAATGTTAGCTGTAGTCGAAGGCATTGGTGATCACGGCTGTGAATATATGACCGGAGGACGTGTTGTGGTTCTCGGCCGCACCGGACGTAATTTTGCCGCCGGTATGAGCGGCGGCATAGCTTATGTCTGGGACCCTGACGGTGACTTTGACTATTATTGCAATATGGATATGACCGAATTGTCTCTTCTTGAGGACAGCCGTGACCGTGAGGAACTTATGGGGCTTATCAGAAAGCACCACCGCTATACCGGAAGTACGTTGGCGGCCAAGATTCTTGACGAATGGGATTTATATGCCCGTCAGTTCCTGAAAGTCACGCCGGTCGAATACAAACTTGCAAACAAGTAATAATCGGAGTTTAAATATCTTCCTGTTTCCTGTTCCAGTTAAGAATAGGGAGCAGGAATGATATTATGGACGCTCCTATCCAGAACACGGATGCTGGTCCGAAATCATAGACCTGGGCCATCTGTCCGTCAATCATCTGTTCGGTGATGTTCTTGTCAATCAGCTGTCCGCTGATGATGTCCTGGAGGGCTGCCGCTGCATAACTTGCTATTCCGACTATTCCGAGAGCAGCTCCACTGGCCTTCCTTGGCACTAAATCAACAGCCATAAGGCCTCCGAGGAAGCATATCAGCACGCCAATCGCGATGCCGAAGAGAATCATAGCCAAGATGTTGATGAACAGACCATTGCCTCCGTAAAGGAAGATTACAAGGGCTATTGTGTTCAGCACTCCGAATATCAGGGCCGGTATTTTTCTGTCACCGTGGAAAAGCTTGTCCGAGAACCATCCCGAGACCACTGTTCCAACCACTCCGCACCAGGCATTGACGGAGAGCAGCACTGTGGCTGTGGCAAGGTCGAATCCTTTGATTTTCTGGAGGAAGAGCACGCCCCATCCGTTTACGGCGTACCTGCTGATGTACATAAAGGCGCTGGCTGCGGCAAGAATCCATACTCCCGGGCTCCGGAGCACAGCTTTCTGTATTCTCCTGACTTCGGAAGCATCGGCAGTATCTTCTGATTTGGCCTCATTCTGTCTCTCTCCTGAAAGCACCTCGATTGAAGGAAGCCCTTCACTTTCAGGTGTGTCGTGGAGAAACAACAGTATTGTGGCCACTCCGAGAGCTCCTGCAAGAGCCGATCCGAAGAATCCCCACTGCCATCCGGCCACGGTTACTATGAGTCCGACGCACAGATAGGACAGCCCTTCTCCAAAATTGTGGCTTGCGCTGAAAAATCCATAATATGAACCCCTTTCAGACAGAGGAAACCATCTTGACAGTGAGATGATTGCAGGCGGTACACCCATTGACTGAGACCAGCCGTTAAGAGCCCAGACAATAGCGAGCACTATGAATATCGTCATACCGGTGATGCCGGCGTAGCCGCTCCATACGCCCAATATTCCCATTGTGAGATTGGCCAGGGCTGAAATGATGAGGCCTGTGGCCATAAATCTTCGGGCATTGCAGTAGTCCGCAAGGAATCCGTTTACAAATTTGCCTATTGCATATGCGGCAAGCAGGCAGGATCCTATTATTCCGAGCTGTCCGGCATCCAGAAATCCGCTGTCAATTATAGGCTGCTTTACAACATTCAGACTGGTTCTGCAGACGTAGTAGAGGCTGTAGCCAAGTGTGGCGGCGATGAATGTGCTCATCCTGAGCCTCTTGTATGTTTTTTCGGTTTTTTCCGCACTGACTTTCTTCTCAGAAGGCCTGCTTGTCCGGTAGAAGTTCAGTATATGGTTCAGCATTATGCTTCAAATTTACGCTCCTTGTGGCGGGTTAGTTTTTCTTTCATCGCGTCAGCGCACTCGTTCACAGCCTCTTCAAATGTCCTCGCATTTCTCTCGATGACCTGAGACCCTCCCGGAACGTGCGCGATAAGTTTGACATTTTTGTTCTCCGGCTTCTCCAGCAGAGACAGAACCACTTCAACTCCAGTGATGGAATCATCGAATTTGCCGAGCTTTGAAACTTTCTTCTCCACGAAATCCAGAAGTTTCTGGTCAGCATCGAATTTGAGGGACTGAACTCTAATCTCCATTTTTACCTCCTCTTTTTGCCCTTGGGTGGGCGTTTAAATAAACTTTTTTCAGTTTCTCGATGGAGTTGTGGGTATAAACCTGGGTCGCCGCGAGCGAGGAATGTCCCAGCAATTCCTTGATGGAGTACATATCCGCCCCGCTGTCAAGAAGTTCTGTGGCAAGTGTGTGTCTCAGCACGTGCGGAGACTTTCTGCCGGTTATGCCGTCTGTCTGGCCGAGCTCCCCTTTTATGACCCTGTCAATGAATACAGGGTACAGCATATTGCCCTTTTCGGAGACAAGAAGCGGCTCGTCCTTAGTCCTTACCCTTCCCGCCATCGTATCAACTGCTTTCAAATATAGTGAAATTTCTTTACATAGTGATGAGGTAAGCGGAATTTCTCGCATTTTGTCTCCTTTTCCAGTAACGGTCAATTTTGAACGTTTAAAATCGATAGAGGAGACTTTCAGGCCAAGTAGCTCCGCCCGTCTTATTCCGGTCTGGTAGAAAATGCTGATTATCAGTCTGTAGAGTCTTCTGTTATAGAAACTGCATTTCATTTTTGTGGCAGATTCTCCGCTTTCTCCGCTCTCTACAAGAGATATGTATTCGTCAAGTGCTTCTTCGCTTGAAAAATACTCTGTCTCCCTGAAATAACTGTCCATTGATTCTTTCCGGTAGAATTCGGGGATTCGTTTCGCCACTTTGGGCCTTGTTATAAGTTTTGCGGGATTGGAGGCTGTCAGTCCGCGCCCAAGCAGGTATTTGCAGAAACTGCTGAGCACTGAAATGTGAAGATTGACAGTGCGCGGATCCAGTCGCCTGCTGTCAAGCAGTTCCACTTCGTAGTTTCTCAAAGTATCTGGTGTCAGGGCCTTGAGCAGTCCGCTGTCCTCCAGTGCAGTTCCCCCGTCCGCAAGGTATTCTGTGAATTCCTTGAGCGCTTCTTCATAGATGATGCAGGTGCGGGGAGAGTATCGCCTCACACCTTTTATATAGGATATGAATTCATCGGTCAGCATTTCCCGTTTTCCACAAGTCCCATTTCAGAGGCCTTGGCTCTCATAAGCCGGTCCGCCTCTTCGAAATCATTGCCTATAACTCCGTCAAGTATGGCATTCTTCACATATTCCTTCAGGATGCCGATTTCTTTGCAGGGAGGAATTCCGTACAGCTGCATAACATATTCACCGGTGATGGGATTCTTGAAATTGCGCAGCTCGTCTTTGGCTTCCACTTCGATGAGCTTCTGCTGCACAAGTGCGAAATTCTTTTTCAGTCTCACCACTTTAGCCGGATTCTTTGACGTGATGTCCGAATTGCAGAGAAGCATCAGGTCGTCGATCTCGTTGCCCGCTTCGAAAAGCAGCCTGCGAACAGCGGAGTCGGTTACTTCATCATCGACCAGCGCGACAGGCCTGTGGTGCAGGCTGACAAGTTTCTGGACATATTTCATCTTCTCGTTGAGAGGCATTTTCAGTTCCTGGAATATTTTTGGAACCATTTTGGAACCGATTATCTCGTGTCCGTGGAATGTCCAGCCTCCATCCGGGTCGTATCGTTTGCTGGCGGGTTTCCCGATGTCGTGCAGCAGGGCGGCCCACCGGAGCCAGAGACAAGGTTCCGTGCGGACTGTCTCAATAAATCCGTCTCCGCCTTCAACAGGGGAGTAGTCGTGCAGTTTTCCCTCCGCTATTGCGGCGAGTTCGCTCTCGGCAACGCTGTCAACAACCTGGACAGTATGGTGGAAATTGTCCTTATGCCCGTGTCCGTCAATATTTTCCACTCCTTTCAGCTTCGCAAGCTGGGGAAGCGTGTATTCAAGCAGTCCGGTTTCGTCAAGCAGCCTGAACGCTATTGACGGTTTTCTGCACAGGAGCATCTTGTTCAATTCCTCGGCTATCCTTTCTTTAGACAGGATACTCATCCGGTCTTTCATTTTTTTCATAGCGGAAATTGATTCCGGCACAATGTGGAACCGGCATTCATCTGTGCTGAGTTTCGCCGCGAAGCGAACCGCCCTCAGCATTCTCAACGGATCATCGCTGTATGTAGTCTCCGGTTCGAGCGGAGTGCGGATTATTCCTGCCGCCAAATCCTGGATGCCACCGAACGGATCGACAAGCGCTCCGAAGTCCTCTTTCTGGAGACTGAATGCCATTGCGTTGATAGTGAAATCCCTGCGTTTCTGGTCGTCCTCCAAAGTTCCGTTCTCCACGACCGGTTTGCGTGAATTCCGGTTGTATGATTCTTTACGCGCTCCCACAAATTCAACCTCGGTTCCGTGATATCTCAGCATCGCGGTCCCGAAATTCTTGAAAACCGACACTTTGCATCCCCGTCCCTCTTTCTCCCGGACAATGTCTGATACCGCCCGGGCAAGTTCAATTCCGCTGCCCTCCACCACTATGTCTATATCGTCATTGAGCCTGCCAAGGAAGCAGTCTCTTACATAACCTCCTATCACAAAGGCCCTTGTCCCTTTTTTCTCTGCCGCTTCCGACACTACCCTGAATACCGGGCTGTCGAGGAATCCTTCTGTTCTGGTCATCAATATGTCTCCTTTTGTGAAATGATATCTTCATACAATGGCAGCCTGTCCATCATTTTGAAACCTTCAGCTCCGCCTTTGTGGAAGAAATATGTCTCTTTTCCGTTTGTGATGGCAATGTATCTTACGTCAAGTACAGCGTTGTAGCGAAGCGCCTGCTCAAGCACTTCGTTTCCGAGCCGGATATCCGGACGTTTGCATTCCACTACCATCGCAGGTCCGGGCCTGCGGTCAAAAGCCACAATGTCCGCCCTGAATTCTTTCCGGACCGGGCCTTCCCCATATTTCAGTCCGACTTCGCTCATCATCATATAGAGAGGTATATGCAGCTCTCTGTTCATCACACTTATGAACCACTGTCTCACCCTTTCTTCAGGTGTCAGCGGCACATTTTTGCGGCGAAGCGGGTCCCAGATGACTTTTTCGGACATAAATAGTATATTTAAGCTTACAAATATAGTTAAATTTTTCTGTGCTTTTTAGTAACTTTGCAGGACATCCCAGCTGAACGGTGTCCGGACAGCCTTGAAAAATTGACAATATGAACAAAACAGGACAGTATAAGTTCACAATAGTCGTCCCGGTTTTCAATGAGGAGGACAATATGATGAATCTTGAGAGAACATTGTCGGATTATTTGCCAAAGTGCCTCTGCAAGGCCTGCGTGCTTTTCGTCAATGACGGCTCCCGGGATTCCAGTCTGGAGAAGATTCAGGAAATCTGCTCCCGCAATGAGGACTTCTATTATATCAGTTTCATCAGGAACGCTGGTCTCAGCGCCGCGATAAAGGCCGGATTCGACTATGCCTGTTCAGAATATGTCGGATATATGGACGCCGACCTGCAGACATCTCCCGAGGATTTCAATCTTCTGCTTCCCGGGCTGGAGGAGCACTGTATGATGACTGGCATCAGGGCGGACAGAAAAGATTCTTATTTCAAACGTCTCCAGTCCAGAATAGCCAACGGATTCCGGAAAATGATGACTAATGACGGAGCCGTGGATACCGGATGCCCGTTGAAAGTGCTGCGTACTGACGTCGCGCGCAAGATACCTATGTTCAAAGGAATGCACCGTTTTCTCGCGGCACTCGTCCTGCTTCAGGACGGTTGCACATACGGACAGGTTCCGGTGCGCCATTTCCCGAGGACGGCGGGCGTTTCCAAATACAACCTCTGGAACAGACTGTGGGGCCCGTTCGCCGACTGTTTCGCTTACAGATGGATGAAGCCGAGGTACATCAATTACAAGGTTGGTGAGAATAATCTGTAATCTGTCTGCTTATGCTTAACGGCGTTCCAACCTGGATTGTATTCTCGTCAGGCTTCATTGCGCAGCTCTTGTTTTCCCTGCGCACTCTGCTCCAGTGGTTCAAATCCGAGAAATCCCGCAGGATAGAGTCCCCTTCGGCTTATTGGATCCTGAGTGTGGCGGGCGCATATATAATGTTCATTTATGGAGTTATGAGAGATGACTTCTCCATAATCCTCGGACAGCTGGTTTCGTATTATGTATATCTGTGGAATCTCGGAGCGAAAGGCATCTGGAGCCGTCTTCAGACCTTCATCAAGGCTGTTCTGCTGCTCACTCCTGTGCTGGCTGTGGGCCTTCTTTTCAGGAATGCCGCGGAGTACATCCAGAATTTCTTCCATAATGACAGCATTCCGCTATGGCTGGTTGTGTTCGGCTCCGCAGGACAGATAATATTCACCCTCAGATTCGTATATCAGTATTTTTATTCTGCCAAAAGGCATTGCTCCTCACTTCCGATGGGATTCTGGGGCATCAGCCTGCTCGGCTCCGGAGTGATTATCGCATACGGCATTTTCCGTCTTGACCCTGTGCTGATTCTCGGACAGTCGTTCGGATTCGTTGCGTATGTGCGAAATATGATGATTGGTTTCAAAGAGAAAAACTATATTGCGACAGATGAACAACAAACTGCAAATCAATAAGATAATAGAGAAGTATCCTTTGGCTGCGGTATTCCTTTTCACATTGGTCTGCCTGCTGCCGGCGATGTTGCTGCGGGATTTCACCCCGTCGAATGAACTGAGGTATCTCAGCATCGCGGACGAGGCCATCGCCAACGGCAATTTTTTCGCGTTCACCAATCACGGAATTCCTTATGCCGACAAGCCGCCTCTTTATTTCTGGATAGTGATGCTGTGCAGGGTGCTTTTCGGCAGTCACTGCTGTCTTGCCCTTTCGCTTTTCTCGCTGATCCCGGCATTCGTCATAGTGAGTGTTATGGACAGTTGGGTTATGTCCAGGGCTTCCACTGCCGACCGGATGTCAATGGCTATGATGCTCCTGACCTGCGGAATGTTTCTTGGCACGGCTGTCGTTCTGAGAATGGATATGCTGATGTGTATGTTCATTGTTCTCGCCCTGAGGTCTTTCTACAGAAGCTATACCCTTGAGGACAAGACCGGCATTGAGAGCTGGCTGATGCCGGTATGGACTTTCCTTGCATTGTTTACTAAAGGTCCTGTAGGCCTGATAGTCCCGCCTCTTTCGATTTTGGTTTTCCTCATAGCGGAAGGACAGTGGCGCCAGGTTGGCCGTTATCTCGGATGGAAAACCTGGGGGATAATTGCAGGGCTGTCAGCAGTCTGGATTTTCTGTGCGTATCTTGATGGAGGCAGGGAATATATAGACAATCTGCTGTTCAAACAGACTGTCGGAAGGGCTGTGAACGCATTCACGCATAATAAGCCGTTCTGGTTTTATTTAACTGCAATTTGGTGGTGCATAGCGCCTTGCTGCCTTTTGACGGTCGGAGCCTTCATCACTTCATTGATTCCGTCAGGAAAGAAAAAAGATTCCAGGTCAACCAGGTCGGATGTAGAGATGCTGTTTGTTTGTGTCATCGTTTCAACATTCCTGATGCTTTCCTCGTTCAGTTCCAAACTGCCGGTCTATCTGTGCCCGTTATTTCCTTTTATTATCTATCTGTTTCCTGTCGTGCTTGAGCGGACAGGAGGACGGAAATGGATGGTCTGGGCAATAGCCATTCCTGCCGCATTGCTTGCGCTGGCTGGTGCTGCAGTTCTGTTGGCTCTGTCCGGTGCGCTTCATATAGATGAGCTTGACCAGATGCTTGAACGGTATCAGTTTGCAGTCTCCCTGCCTGTGAAAATCGGAGCCCTGCTGCTTGCGACAGGAGGTGTTTCGTCATTGTGGATATTGATTTCCAAGAAGATATGGAACCTGCCAGTATTCATTATCGGAGCATCAATGCTGCTTATGGTTTATGCCTCCTCCTATGTGATTGAGCAGGTCAATCCCTATATCGGATATGGAAGTGTATGCTCGGTGGTTCCGGAAGACTCAGATGTGGCTGTGCTGTATATAAGGAGGCCGGAAAATATGGATGTGTATCTGGGCAGGGACATAGTGGACTATAAGAAAGATGTGGACGCTTTCATCGAGGCGCTGTCCCTGAGAGAAGAGGGAAGTGCTCCACTGACTCTGTTGATTGACTCATCAAGGATGGAGAAGTCCTCTGAACTTATGCGGATGGTATCCGAACGGGGCAGCTGCACATATTCCGGTCCGTATTGCGCAGTCACGTTCCGCTGACTAATATCTGCGACTTGAGGATATTCAAGAAAAGAAACAGAAACGAAAATCTTTGATTGTATGAGAGTATTGATAACCGGAGCCGCCGGATTTATCGGATCTGAATTGCTCTGCAGGCTTGCGGAGCAGGGCGTTGACGTGTTGGGACTTGACAATATCAATGATTATTATGATGTCGAACTGAAATACGGCAGGCTTGAACGATGCGGCTTCCACCGTCCGTTCATTTTCAAGAATCCTGAGACCAGTTCGATTTTTCCGAACGCCCGCTTCGTCAGGATGGATTTGTGTGACAAGCCGTCAATGGATATTCTTTTCCGCGACGGAAAATTTGACGTGGTGGTGAACCTTGCCGCACAAGCCGGGGTAAGATATTCCATCACGAATCCCTATTCGTATCTGCAAAGTAATCTTGAAGGGTTCCTGAATGTACTTGAAGGATGCCGGCACAACAATGTCGGGCATCTTGTGTTCGCTTCTTCCAGCTCGGTTTACGGACTGAACTCGAAAGTGCCTTACTCGGAGGAGGACAAGGTTGACTCGCCTGTTAGCCTGTATGCTGCCACCAAGAAGTCGGACGAACTTATGGCCTATGCCTACAGCAGATTATACGGCTTCCGCTGCACCGGATTGCGGTATTTCACAGTGTATGGCCCGTGGGGCAGGCCTGATATGGCACCGATGCTGTTCGCAGAAGCTATCAGTGCCGGAGAGCCTATAAAGGTTTTCAACAACGGCGATATGCTGCGTGATTTCACTTATATTGACGATATTGTGGAAGGTACTGTGAAAGTGGTGCTTTCGGAGCGGGCTGATGCTGCCGATGAGAATGGTGTTCATTTCCGTGTTTACAATATCGGAGCTTCGTCTCCGGTCAGGCTGATGGATTTCATCAATGAGCTGGAAGCCGCTTTGGGACTTGAGGCCAGGAAAGTTATGATGCCTATGCAGCCGGGAGATGTATATGAGACATATGCGGATACATCCCGCCTTGAAGCGGAGTACGGTTACAGGCCTGAAACGTCTCTTCACGATGGAATCAAGAAGTTCGTCGAGTGGTTCCGTTCGGAACTTAATCCATTGCGTCATTCGTGATTGCAGGGAAATATCAGGTTTTTTTCCGTGCGTATGGCTGATAATCGTTAAATTAGTTCTATCTTTGCAGGCACATTGGTTTTGACTGCGTCTGGATATGGATATAGATTTCGTAATAACCTGGGTGGATATGGGAGACCCGGATTGGCTGGAGGATTACTTGAAATTCCGTGATGACAAGCGCAATACAAAGAACGGGGTGTCGAAGGCCCGCTTCAGGGACAACGGCTTCTTGAAATACTGGTTCCGTGGTGTGGAGCAGTTCGCCCCGTGGGTTCGGAAGATCCATTTCATTGTGAACGGGCGCATCCCGTCGTGGCTGGACACCGCCAATCCCAAGCTCCATATCGTGAGGCACAGGGATTTTATACCCGGTGAGTACCTTCCAACATTCAACTCCGTGGTGATTGAACGGTATATGTACAGAATTCCTGGGTTGAGCGAGCATTTCGTTTATTTCAATGATGATTTCTACATTATAAACAAGTTGCCGGTGGAACGGTTCTTCAGGAACGGGCTTCCGTGCGATATCGCTGTTCAGGACTATAACCCGGCGTGGTCTCAATGGTACAGGCGCATAAAGAACAATATCAGGATAATCAACAGCCATTTCAGTAAGAAAGAGGTGATGGCGAAGTGGCACGACAAATGGTTCAACAGATGCTATGGGTTCAAGGCCCGCTGGAACTACATCCTTCGGTTCTATGACAAATTCACCACCCTCCGGGTCCCGCACAATGCCCAGCCTTATCTGAAATCAACTTTCGAGGAGGTGTGGGCGGTTGCAGGAAAGGAACTTGCGGAAACTTCTGTCAACAGATTCCGCGCGCTCGACGACTACACCCCGGAGCTGTTCCGCACCTGGCAAATCTGCAGCGGCAATTTTGAGCCGTACAATACCTACAGCGACACAAAGATGTTTCCGCTGATGGTGCGTCCAAGGCAGGCTGTCAAGGCAATATATAAGCAAAGCTACAAGCTCATCTGCCTTAATGACAATGTGCATATACGCAACTACGAGTCCGTAATCAGCAACCTGAAGGCTGCGTTCCAGCATATTCTTCCGGAAAAATCAAGCTTTGAGATTTAGAACTATGAATAAAGTACTTGCAGAGACAATAGCCGGAGTTATCCCCCACAAGCATACCCGCAACAGGTGGAGAGGATTGTTGAGATATGGCCTGATAAATGTCCTGAGGCTCAAACGCAGCGTCAAGAACAATCACACATCACCTGATTACTATTTAGCTGTATGTGCGATAGCCAAAAATGAAGGCCCGTATTTCAAGGAGTGGATAGAGTGGCATCTGAAGCAGGGCGTGGAGAAATTCTACATCTACGACAATGAGAGCAATGACAATACCAGGGAGGTCCTGGAGCCCTACATCCAATCCGGCGTGGTGGATTATACTTATTTCCCCGGCCGGAAGCGTCAGCTCGCAGCATACGACGACTGCTTTGAGCGTCACCGTTTTGAAGCGAGATGGATTGCTGTAATTGACATAGATGAATTCATCGTGCCGGTGAAAGATGACTCGATTCCACAGTTCCTGCACCGTATGGAGGGTTATGCATCCGTGGAAATCAACTGGCTGGTATATGGCAGTTCCGGTGCCCGGACCAGAGAGGAAGGCGATGTAATGCAGCGTTTCCGCCGGCACTCACTTCCGGGACACAGGCTGAACCGGCACGTTAAAAGCATCGTGGACCCTCGCCAGGTTTGCTGTATGATTGGATGCCACGAGGCGGCTCGCATATCCGGACAGGCCGTGGACCCGGATGGCAATGTAGCAAAGGTGCATTTCGGGGACCGTGAACCACGTCAGGATGTGATTCGGATTAATCATTATGCTATAAAGTCATACGAGGAGTTCCTTGCAAAGCGTGCACGCGGCCGGGCGAGGACCAATTCATTGCGTGATTTCGACTACTTTGAGAATTATGACCTTAATGATATT
Organism: Bacteroidales bacterium; assembly: GCA_029007435.1. Lineage (GTDB taxonomy): Bacteria > Bacteroidota > Bacteroidia > Bacteroidales > UBA932 > Cryptobacteroides. The sequence goes on along the minus strand of JAQXHU010000009.1, from coordinate 22,094 downwards.
GAGGATAGTTGACAACTAAAACTATATGACAATTAACTTATGAAGAATAGTGAAAAACCTCAGGTCGTGGTCTCGCTGACCTCGTTCCCTCAGGCCATTCCATACGCTGTCCAGGCCATCCAGTCCATTCTTGACGGTTCTGTGCTGCCGGACAAATTGGTCCTGTATCTGGTATTTTCTGAATTCGGGGAGGCCGGAATCCCGGAGGAATTGACACGGCTGGCTGAGAGCAACCCGCTATTTGAAATCAGGAATTATGACGTTGAACTGTGTTCCTACCTCAAGCTCATACCGGCTCTTGCGGATTTTCCCGACTCGATAATTGTAACTGTGGATGATGATATACATTATCATCGCAATATGCTCCGCGACCTTCTGGCTATGTATTCCGTTGACCCTAATGTCGTATGGGCGCACAGGGTCAAGCGCATAAAACCCGGGAAGCCATACCGGAAATGGCGCAAATACCGCTGGTATCATTTCTGCTTCAAGCGATTCCACAGAACTTTCGCCAATCTCCAGACCGGTGTCGGCGGTGTGCTGTATCCTCCGCATTGCCTGAGGGAGGATATGCTTGAGCCTGAGTTGTTTACGAAGTTGGCACCAACATGTGACGATTTCTGGTTCTGGGCTGCGGCTGCCCTGAACGGAGTCCCTGTCCTGCCTGTACCTTTCGGACATTTCAAGCTGCAGGAACTTGGCAAGCCGAGGAAACTGTCATTGATGACGGTGAACTATAAAGGTGAAATCGACCGGAATACAATGGCATTGAATGCGATAGCTGAAAAGTATCCTGAAATTAATAATCTAATACTGATATAATGGCAACTACAAAAACTGAACATCCGCAGGTGATAGTGTCGATGACCTCGTTCCCCCAGGCAATTCCATATGCGGCCAAGGCAATACGGTCAATTCTTGACGGCTCTGTGCTTCCTGACAAACTGATACTGTATCTGACCTTTTCACAGTTCGGTGATGCCGGCATTCCAGAAGAATTGAAGCAGCTTGCTGACAGCAGTGAAATCTTCGAGGTAAGGAATTATGACATAGACATTCGTTCCTACCGCAAGCTCATTCCTGCGCTTCTTGATTTCCCGGAGGCGATAATTGTCACAGTTGATGACGATGTCCATTATCATCCGGATATGCTGCGCGACCTTTTGGAAATGCATAACATTGACCCGAATGCGGTCTGGGCTCACAGGGCCAAGCTTATCAAACCGGGCAAGCCATACAGGAAATGGCGCAAATACCGCTGGTATCATTTCCTGGCCAAACGCATACACCGTAGTTTCCTGAACATTCAGACGGGTGTCGGAGGCGTGCTTTATCCTCCGCATTCGCTTCGTAAGGATATGCTTGATGTAGAGCTGTTTACAAAAACGGCTCCGAGTACCGATGACATCTGGTTCTGGGCCGCGGCAGCTCTGAATGGTTTTCCGGTGATTCCGGTTCCTTTCGGACACAACAAGCCGCGCGGCCTGGACAAGCCCAAGAGTTTGTCCCTGAAGACAGTCAACTTCAAGGGCAATATGGACCGGAACTCAATGGCTCTCAATGCGATTATCGAACTCTACCCGGCATTGAATAAAATAATGTCAGCCGGGAAATCTCTATGAGGCATACACAGAAACTTCCCGGCTGGAGGTTATGTCCGTATCTTACATTGCGTTGAAAATAGCGGAGCGCACTTCTTCAATAGTGCCGGTGCCGTCAATCTCGACATATTTGCCGGACTTCTTGTAAAAATCCACAAGGGGTTCGGTTTTTTCGTGATAAGTCTTTATCCTGTTGTTGATTGTCTCTTCTTTGGCGTCATCGGCGCGGCCTTCAATCGATGCCCTGTGGCGTATGCGCTCTTTGATCATCCCGTCAGGAATCATAATGGAAACCACGGCTGTGACTTCCTCTCCGCCGGCTGCGAGCATCTTGTCAAGCGCCTCAGCCTGGGCAATTGTGCGTGGAAAACCGTCAAGAAGGAATCCAGCAACGTCTTTGGTGCTCTTGAAGGCATTGTCAATCATTCCTTCAACCACCTCGTCAGGTACAAGCGAGCCTGCATCGATAAGCGATTTTGCTTTCTTTCCAAGCTCTGTTCCTTCAGCTATCTCTTTGCGCAGAAGCTCTCCCGTGGAGAGATGCCTGAGATTGTATTTCTCAACCATTGCGCTGGCCTGAGTGCCTTTCCCGGCACCCGGAGGGCCGAATAAAATGTAGAATTTCATTTTTTTCTGTATTTATTCGTCAAGTACGTATATGTCTTTGTAATTCCTGCCCAATTCGTTGTAATCCAATCCGAAACCGACAATGAACCTGTTCGGTATCTCCATTGCCACATAGTCGAGTTTCACATCCTTGGAATATACTTCAGGTTTGAGTAGCATTGTGCAGATCCGGCAGTCTTTGGCCCCCTTTTCTTTGACAATGTTCATCAAATCCACAATGGTGTTTCCGGTGTCCACGATATCCTCCACTATGATCACACGCCTGCCCGAAATGTCTCCAGTCAGTCCCATAACCTGTCTGACCTTTCCGGTGGACCGGGTTCCTGAATAGGAAGAAAGTTTCATTGATACGAGCTCGCAGTCGAATTCAAGCCGTTTCATCAGTTCAGCCGTGAACATTATGGCTCCGTTGAGGGTGCAGATAATCACAGGAATGTCCTCTCCTCCTTTGTAGTCCGCATTCAGCCTGCAGGCAACTCTGTCGATTGCTTCCTCAATTTTCTCATTCGGGATGAAAGTCCTGAATGTTTTGTCGTGAAGATTAATTTTATCCATATTTAAATATGCTCCGAAAACACAAAATTAATATAAATATGTTTAAAAATCATAAATTTTTCACTGTTAGTGTAGAATCAGCCACCACTTCATCCCTTGCCGGAATGTATATTTGGAAGCAAAAACGATGGTATGGAAAGAAGGTGGATGGCAGTGCTGGCAGCAATTGCCGCACTTGCGGCGGAGGAAGGCGAAATGCAATCGCAAAGAAGAGGCTCGCAGTCAGGTCCTGATGCGGACTGGTTTGCCGGAGCGGTGCTTTATCTGACCGGAGAAACCGAGCTTGAAAATCTCGATGAGGAGCAGCTTGAGCACTTTTCAGATATGTCCCGCTCTCCAGTCAGAATCAATTATTGCGGAAGGCAGGAACTTTCAGCCTCCGGCCTGTTTTCTGTCTATCAGGTGGCTTCGTTAATGGATTACCGTTCGGGGAACGGGGATGTCCTCTCATTTGCCGAACTGTCCGCTCTGGATGGTTTCAGCTCCGCTTTTGTGGATGCTGTATCACATTTTGTCTCGCTGGAATCGTCTTCCTTTCCCGGGGCAAGAGCAGGAAGAATGCCTCCTGATATTTCATCAGACACAAATATCTCTCTCAAAAGTGTTGAGGACAAGGATGTGCAACTGTCCTCATGGCATAGGCTGCATATAAGCAGGGAAGGGAAATACGATATCAGCCTCGGTGCCAAGAAAGGGTATGGAGAAAGTATATTGAATCTGTCTTCTTATTGCGGAAGCGTTTCATTTTCAGGCCCAAGGGAGAGAGGCAGGGTGGTTGTCGGGGACTATGCCCTGCGCTTCGGACAGGGGCTCTGCCTGTGGAGCGGCTTTTCTGTGAGCGGTTTCTCCGGACAGAGATCTTTCAGCAAGCGGCCAACCGGAATCTCCCCATCCCGTTCTCTTTCCCCGGCTGCCAGCCATAGAGGAATAGCGGCTGATTATGAAACGGGACGTTTCAGGCTGTCCGCTTTCTCTTCTTTTCCGGGATTCAGGGACTGGTGCGAGTCTGGCAGGCCAATCTCGATGTCAGTAATGCCGGGGATAAATGCCGCCTGGTTTTCTTCATCCGGAACTGTCTCATTGACAACATTCTGCATATTCCCGACGAAGTCCTCCAACAATACTGACAGCTTCTTTGCAAGAGTCTCAGCGGATTCAAGATTCTGCATTAAAGGCATTGATATTTACGGGGAAGCGGCATTTGACTGTCTCACAAGAAAGGCTTCTGCTGCTGCCGGTCTGTCATTGCCCGTGAATGATGACTGGTCAATGTCTTTTGCTGGAAGATGGATTCCAGGCGGGTACAATCTAGCCTGTTCTTCTCCTGTGCGGGCATTCTCCGGAAAGAAAGGTGAATCAGGAGTTGCGGCAGGGCTGTTTTACAAAAAAATGTCATTGACGGCGGATATGGCTTTCAATGAATCGGATCCCCACAGACGGCAGTTGAAAATATTGGTTGACTGTCCACTGGAAATTTCCCCTGCTGTCAGATTGCAGCTCCGGGCGACTGAAAGGCTCCGCAACTATGGAAGCCGCACCCGTACAGACATACGTGCCGATTTGAAGTGGACTTGCCAGGCCTGGCAATCCGTTCTACGGCTCAATGTCCTTGAATGCAAGTCGTTTTCCGGCCTTGTATATGCTGAGGAAGGTTATTGCGGGGGCAAGGGGGCTGTTTTCTTGAGGAGCACGTTCTTCATAGTTGACAACTGGGACGACAGAATATATTCATATGAGCGGGATGCTCCGGGAACTTTCAATGTGCCAGCCTATTACGGGCGGGGCTATGCGCTGTCTTTTGTTGCAAGGAAACGTTTCGAGTGGCGCTCGGGGGCATTGAAACTGTATTTCAGGACAGGGTATGTGTCACATCCGTGGCGTTCTCCCGGCAAGGATGGAACAAGACCTTCGGGACTTGAAGCCAAATTCCAGCTTTCAGTGGATTTCTGAAGTTTTTTTGTAAATTCGCACCTGCCCAATGACGATTTGATATTCAAGTTTCGCAGAGCGAAACAACAGCTTTTGAGGCCTATAGGCCGAGGGAAGGTCGGGAGCGATAAGCAAAAGCCCGTGGTCTTTTGCAGCGAGCAGGTTCCCGGGGTCGGGAGCGGAAAAGCAAAAGTCCAGTGGCCTTTTGCAGCGAGCAGCCCGGAGGGACGGTAGGGATATAGGAAAAGGGTGGCGTAGACAAATAAAAGTGCGTTGGCCTTTGCCCGCTTTGAGCGATAATCCCTCTGAAAAACAATTATTTGCAACTTGCGAAACAAAAATTTGACATATGGATTCATCGGTACAATATATATCAGTTATTCTTCCTCTCAGGCTTGAGTGGAATCCCTGGTACTATGTTCCGGCTGATTTCGGGCCTGTGTCGTCCGGAGACCGGGTTACAGTAAGATTCGCCGGCAGGAAATACATAGGAGTCGTGTATTCATCCGGCAATCCTGATATCGGCCCTGAAAGGATAATGCCGGTGATATCCGTGGAAAGAGGGCTGTCTCCCGTGACCGGGAACGAACTCCGTCTTTGGGAATTTGCAGCAGATTACTATCTGTGCACTGCCGGTGAGGTGTACAAGGCGGCGTATCCCGCCCTGAAAAATGCAGGAGAGATGGTCTCAGCAAGGGCAAAGTCAAGAACTGAGGCCTCAAACGTGAGGAAAATCTCTGCGCTTGAGAATAGAATGACAAGGCTTGGAGCTGTGCTTGAGAAGCGGAAACTCTTGTTGTCCAGGGCTTCAAAACCCGGGACCAAGGCGAAATATGCCGAGGCGGTGGCAAAGGCTGAGGCTGAAATTCTCCGGATTTCATCATCGATAGCTTCCATTCACTCTTTATCTGAAACCGTAGGGGAAAATGTCCCTCTGTCAGCTCCGTTCACCCTGAGCACGGCCCAGTCGGACGCAGTGGCAGCCATCAAGGAGGGATTCAGTCGTAATAAGCCCGTGCTTCTGGAAGGTGTCACGGGTTCGGGAAAGACTGAGATATACATCTCATTGGCTCTTGAAATGCTGGCTTCCGGGCGCAGTGTCCTGTATCTGGTTCCGGAGATATCTGTCAGCAGACAGCTTGAGAAGAGAATGAGGGCGGTCTTCGGCGATGCCCTTCTGGTTTTCCACTCCAAAGAGACTGCCGCAAGACGTAATTCAGTAGTGGAGGCTGTGCGTAAAGGCGGATATATTGTGCTCGGAACCCGTTCGGCGGTGTTTCTTCCGCATACCGGACTCGGCCTGGTTATAATTGACGAGGAGCACGACCCATCATACAAGCAGGATGCACCGGCCCCAAGATACAATGGAAGAGACACTGCCGTGATGCTTGCGAGGATAAATGGATCCAATGTCCTTTTGGGTACTGCAACGCCTTCTTTGGAATCCATATATAATTGCCGTACAGGTCTTTATGAGAAAGTTGAACTCAAGGAGCGATATTTCGGCCAGGCTGATGCCGAGGTGGAGATTGTGGACACTTCATCGGAGAGGCGAAAGCACGGTATGAAAGGATCCTTCTCTTACCGGCTCATATCCAGGATAAACGAGGCTTTGTCAGCTGGCGGCCAGGTTCTTCTGCTGAGGGCCCGAAGGGCCTACTCGCCATCAGTGCAGTGTTCCGCCTGCGGAGACATCCCCCATTGTCCGCATTGCAATGTCCCTATGAGCTGGCACAGGAATGAAGGGGCTCTCATCTGCCATTATTGCGGGTTGAAGTTTCCGTTCAACGGGCAGTGCTCAAAATGCGGTTCGCCGATGGAGCCTCTCGGAACAGGTACGCAGAGAGTGGAGGAGGAAGCTAAAGAACTTTTTCCGCAGGCCCGTGTGGAACGGCTTGACGGAGATACTTCATCCATTGCCGCAAAAGAAATGTCCATAATAAAAGATTTCGAACAGGGGAGAATCGACATACTTGTCGGCACCCAGATTGTCGCGAAAGGGTTTGATTTCGGGAGACTCTCCCTTGTGGCGGTCCTTCAGGCTGATTCTCTGCTTGGACAGCAGGATTTCAGGGCGGATGAAAGGGCTTTGCAACTGCTTGAGCAGTTCCGCGGCCGCAGTTCAAGAAGGGGGCAGAAAGGCTGTTTTATCATTCAGACAGCAAGGCCTTCCCATCCTGTTTACAGCCTTTTCGCTGATTTGAACTCAAGGACATCTCTTTCAGAATCAATGCTTTCTGAGAGATATGCATACGGATATCCTCCGTTTTCCCGTATTGTCATAGCTGTTGTCAAGGACCGGAGTGAGCGGGCAGTAGAAGAACTTGCAGGAGAACTGGCAGGGCGGATAAGAGCGGAATTCGGAATGAATCCTTCCGGTTTCATCACAAATAATGAGGAACCTGTGACGGTTCTCGGTCCGTATCCGCCGCCTGTGGACAAGGTGTCAGACTTGTATATCAGGCATATACGCATATCTCTCAAAAAAGATTCATCCCTGCCGGAGGAGAAGCGCAGGCTCAATTCCCTGGTGCTGGATTTTGAAAAGATCCACTCCTGTCCCGGAAAGGTGATTTTAGATGTCGACCCTTGATTGTTGATAAAATCCGTAGCCGGATTGGCGGCTTTATGAATTATTTTATTAAATTTGTAATTCTTACAAATAATAGATTCTTCAATGGGAAAGGTTATCGCAATAGCAAATCAGAAAGGCGGAGTGGGCAAGACCACTACTGCAATCAATCTTGCGGCGTCTTTGGCAGTGCTTGAGAAAAAGGTGCTTATCATCGATGCGGACCCGCAGGCCAATACCACCTCGGGGCTGAATTTCTCGCCTGACAATGATGAGAAAAGGACGTTGTACGAGGTTATGATTGGCAGTATTTCCATTCAGGACGCTCTGATACAGACTGAGATAGCCAATCTGCAGATGGTGCCTTCCCATATCAATATGGTGGCTGTGGAGATTGAGATGCTTGATGAGCAGGACCGTGAGTCCATTCTGAAGAAGGCTCTCGCCCCTGTCAGAAACAATTATGATTATATCATCATTGACTGCTCTCCGTCCCTCGGGCTAATAACAGTCAATTCGCTTACTGCCGCTGATTCTGTCATAGTCCCGGTCCAGCCGGAGTTTTTTGCTCTTGAAGGCCTTGGAAAGCTTCTTCAGACTATCAGGCTGGTGCAGAACGGGGTCAATCCGGGGCTCACAATCGAAGGATTTGTCGTAACGATGTTTGATGGCAGGACGAAGATGCATTCTCAGGTTCTGAATCAGCTCCGTGAACATTTCAAGGATATGGTTTTCAAAACAATCATCCAGAGAAATATCAATCTGAGCGAAGCCCCGTCCCACGGCAAGCCAATTATACTTTATGACGTGGCCTGCAACGGCACATCCAATTATCTGAACCTCGCCAAAGAGGTTCTGGAGAAAAACAAAAATTAAAACCAGAGAATTATGGCAAAGCAAATAAGAGGATTGGGAAAAGGGCTTGACGCATTGTTGGGCGATTCAGGAAGTCTTGACAACCTGCGCTCTCCTGTAGGATATGTCAATAAAGAAGTTGTCGGTGCGAAGGAACCGCAGGACACGGCTGACATCCTCCGCATTCCGGTGGATATGATCGAGCCGAACCCTTTCCAGCCGAGAATGTCATTTGACCAGGACGCGCTTCAGGAACTCGCTGAGTCTATCCGTACTTTCGGCCTTATCCAGCCTATCACCGTAAGAAAGAAATCCGCTGACAGATACCAGATTATAAGCGGAGAGCGCCGTTTCAAGGCCTGCCGTCTCGCCGGACTTGATATGGTCCCGGCCTATATCCGCGATGCCAGCGACCAGGGGATGCTTGAGATGGCTATCGTGGAGAATATCCAGAGGGAGAATCTTGATCCTATAGAGGTCGCACTCAGCTACCAGAGACTTATAGAGGAATGCAGCCTGACCCAGGAGCAGATGGCCGACAGGGTGGGAAAGAAACGAGCTTCCGTCACAAATTATCTGAGACTCCTCAGACTCCCTGCAAAGGCCCAGCACGACTTGAAAGTGGGGCTTCTAAGTGTGGGGCACGCCAAAGTGCTTCTCGGAGTCGAAGATCCTGAAGCCCAGGAAAAACTATGTGATCTGGTCATCAAGAACGGTCTTTCTGTCAGGCAGCTTGAGGATAAAGTGAAAGAACTCTCCGCTCCGGACAAACCTCAGAAGAAGAGTGAGGAATCATTGCCGGACGAGTATTATAAGGTTCTTGAGCATATAGGCAAGTATTTTGACAAGAGCATCAGCCTTAAGAGAAACTCAGCCGGCAAGGGAACTATGACAATCCATTTCGGGTCTGACAACGAGATGAGGCGTTTCCTTGAAGCGCTTGAGAATTCAAATCTCTGATAATCACGCTCTGACGATGTCAAGACGTATATTCCAGATTATTTTTGCTGTTCTGCTGGGGCTTCTTCTGCACTCGGTGGATTCTTCGGCGCAGTTCAGGGAGGAAGCTTTCACACAGACTTACAATGAGAAAGATGACACTACCGGGCGGGACACCACTGATACAGCCTTTTCTTTCAAAGAGTATTTCGGAGGCATTTCGCATAAACGCGATGCAAGGCTCGGTGTGCTATTCGCAGGCTCCACTGTTTTCATTGGAGGACAACAGATGTATAACAGACAGTATTGGAAACTGCCTGTCATCTATGGAGGAATAGCCGCTTCTGCCGGGCTTGGCATATATTGCCGTCACAAGTACAATGTCGAAAGAGACAACAAGTTCAAGACGGCAAGCACGATATGTTTTGTCGGAACTGGACTCTTTTACTGGGGCTCGCTGCTTGATGGTGTGGCGTGTTTCAACAGGGGAGAGTATCCGCAGGCAGGAAAGGCGACGCTTTATTCCGCTCTTTTGCCGGGACTTGGACAGGCCTACAATGGTGAGTACTGGAAGATTCCGGTATATTACACCGCACTGATGTGCTCTGCTCATTTTCTGCTGACCAACAACACGAACTACAAGAGATACAGGCGCATATACAATGAAGCGACAATGGAGAACTCGACATACGAGGGGCCGGTCTCCGCATCCACGGCGAAATATTACAGAGATGTTTACCGTCGTTACCGGGATTATTCAGTCGTGGCGTTGCTCGGTTTTTATGTCCTTCAGATAATTGATGCCAACGTTTTCGCCTATATGCACAATTTCGAACTTTCGGACGACCTGACTGTAAGCATTTCACCGGCTGTCATTGCTCCTGACAATGCTTATGCGTCGTCGCTGCATTACAGCGGATCATCAAACAGGATGCGCCCGTTCTCTGGTGGTACGGAGGCGTTCGGGCTGAGCGTCGGGCTGAGATTCTGATTTGAGACAGGATGAATGACTATGAGATTTAAACATATATCGCTGGCCGCACTGGCCGCATTTACACTGATTTTTACTTGCGCTTCCGAAGCGCCGGCGCAGACTGCCGCCAGAAAAACAAATCCCAAATCCAAAAAGGAATTGCTTCGGGAGAATGCCAGGATGCGTTCAGTTCTTGATTCTCTCCTTCAGGAAATAGAGGCCCTCAAGGACACTGCTTACGAGGAAGTCTCCGAGCCGGCCCAATCCGGTTATCCTGCACTTGGAAAAGTATCCCCTGAGGATTACAGGGGGAATCTGACTGACAGCCTGCTGAGCATCTGGTATCTTCAGAGGAGGGCCTCGGAACTCAATGTGGAGTACAATATGGACTCCGTCAAGTTTGCTTCAGATGTGCCGGACAAAGTCTTCCTCCAGAGGCTGGCGGACCTTAATTCTTATATCACGCTGCCATTCAACGAGACAGTAAGGAATTACATCATTCTGTATGCGGAGAAGAGAAAGGCCCAGATGGCATCGATGCTTGCCCTGGCTGATTATTATCTTCCAATATTTGAGGCGACATTCAACAAATACGGAATGCCTGAAGAACTCAAGTATATGGCTGTCATTGAATCCGCATTCAATCCTGTGGCTGTTTCCAGAGCAGGGGCGAGGGGAATGTGGCAGTTTATGTACACGACAGCCAAGAATTACGGACTGACTGTCAACTCTTTTGTGGACGAACGGCTTGACCCTGTCAAATCGGCCGATGCCGCGGCCAGGTATCTTTACGATGCATACAAGATATTCGGCGACTGGAATCTTGCAATTTCCTCCTACAACTGCGGCGCGGGAAATGTGAACAAGGCCATCAAGAGGTCCGGAAGCAGGGACTTCTGGGCTGTCTATGATTTTCTTCCGAGGGAAACAAGGGGATATGTGCCTGCTTTTGTGGGCGCAATGTATGCTTTCCGTTATTACCGGGAGCACGGAATAACACCTGACCCTGTAAGAATGCCGGCCCACGTGGACACTTTCCATATAAGGAAAATGCTTCATTTTCAGCAGGTGAGCGAGTTGACCGGAGTATCTGTGGATATGCTGAGGAATTTGAATCCGCAGTATGTGCACGACATTATTCCGGGAAATGAAAGGGAGTATGTGCTCCGTCTGCCATATCAGTATTCCGGCAAGTTCATCGAGAATGAGGATTCTGTATATGCATACAAGGCTAAAGAACTATTCAGTCCTGCCACATTGCAGAATATCGCAGCATCAGGCAGTGGAAGTGTTCCTGCTGGACAAAGAATCACCTACAAAGTTAAGAGCGGTGACTATCTCGGCAGGATTGCCTCGAAATATCACGTGACCGTGGCGCAACTGAAAGAATGGAATCATCTGAGGAGCAACAATCTGAGGATTGGACAGGTTCTCGTCATATATGGAAAAGGTGCCGCTCCTGCTGCAAAGGCTTCATCCGGAACGGCTGTGGCCAAGCCTGCATCTGCCCCGTCAAAGCCTGACCCGTCTGTTTCTCCGACAGGTGAGTATGTCACCTACGTTGTGAAGGAAGGGGACTCGCTGTTCCGCATTTCGAAGAATTATCCTGGAGTCAGCGCTGATGACATAATGAAATTCAATGGAATAGGTCCTGATATCAGGCCCGGGATGACAATAAAGATTCCTAAGGTCAAGTAGATTCTTCGATTGGTTTCCCGGTCCATTCAAAAAAATTGAAAAAAAGTGGTTGAAAAATTTGCATTGTAAAGAAAAATTCCTAACTTTGTAATCCCAAACAAAAGGAATGGTGCCATAGCTCAGTTGGTAGAGCAAAGGACTGAAAATCCTTGTGTCCCTAGTTCGATTCTCGGTGGCACCACAATTCCGAAAAAGAGGCTGACTACTTGGTCAGTCTCTTTTTTTGTGGTTGAGCTCCGCAGCGGCGGCAGGGCTCAACGGATTTCATAATCCAGACAGGTCCTCACTGCCGTGAACGGACGGACCTTTGTGTTGGCCACCTCCAAGTGTGCGGGGTGGACTGCATATCCTTTCAGCGCCGCCTCTGACTCAAGCGTGCAGTCAAGCATTACATCCGCATTGGATGAAGCAAGCCGTCCGTCAATCTGTACTTTTATGTCAATCAGCCCCGGAATTTTCCCTGCAAGGCCTTCAAGCCCTTCCTTGATGCCGGCTTTAATGGTTTCTTTCTCTGAATCTGGCAACTCGTGTTTGAGCGCCCATAAGATAATGTGCTTTACCATATAACTTGTTTTTAAGAACTGTAAAATGATACATTTTTCAGGAGGACAAAAATACTTAATCACATCCTATAATCCAACCTTGCCTGTAAAGATATTTGACAGACAGTGTAAAAAAATTATACATACATCTTCTTGCTTTGAGTATTAAAGTCATTGAGCTATAATCTGTTGCTCCTTGTGGCATATCCGTTGTTGATTTCTTGCCGGTTTGATTTCGGAAACAACTAAAAAGCAATATTATGATTAGAGTAACTGATCTGTGCAAAGTTTTCCGCACGGAAGAAATTGAGACAACAGCATTGAACAATGTGTCATTTGAAATCGCTGACGGCGAGTTCGTAGCCATTATGGGCCCGTCTGGATGTGGCAAGTCAACCCTTCTGAACATCCTCGGACTTCTTGACAACCCTACATCCGGAAGCTATGAACTTCTCGGCCAGGAAGTGGCCAGGCTCAGGGAGAAGGACCGCACAAAGTTCCGCAAGGGCAATATCGGCTTCGTGTTCCAGAGTTTCAACCTCATCGATGAACTGAATGTGTATGAGAATGTTGAACTGCCTCTCCGTTATCTGAATATCAGTGCGTCAGAGCGCAAGGATAGGGTGACAGCTATGCTCAAGAGGATGAACATCAGCCATAGGGCCCAGCATTTCCCGCAGCAGCTTTCCGGAGGTCAGCAGCAGAGGGTAGCGATTGCCCGCGCCTGTGTCTCCAATCCTAAACTGATTTTAGCCGATGAGCCGACAGGAAATCTCGACTCGAAAAACGGCAGGGAAGTGATGGAACTTCTGAATGAGCTCAATACAGATGGTACGACCATCGTGATGGTGACCCACTCACAGAAAGATGCTGCCGTTGCCCAGAGGACTATCAACCTGTTTGACGGTCAGATAGTCAGCGATGTCAAGAATGAGTTGTAGCGGATGAAAAGTTTTCTTGCGATATTGAGAAAGTATCCAGTCGCGATGGTGTTGAACTTCATCGGACTGGCAATGGGCTTCACGGCCTTTCTGGTCCTTATGGTCCAAGTCGGCTACGAAAGCAGTTTCGACCGGAATCATCCGACCTCCGGCCGAATATACCGCGTGGACAAAATCGGGGTGGATCGGGGTGATATCTTCAGGAACATTCTCCCGAGAGGATATGCTGACGACATCATAAGTTGCTCGCCCCATATTGAGGCCGGAAGCATAACCTGCCCCTTCCTCGGCAGCATTATTTTCAATGTGGCCGGCGAGGACGGACGACTGACAGAGCCATTCGAGGGCAAGGTCAATCTGGTCTATCCTGAAATTTTCAAGGTCTTCGGCACAGAATTCATTGAGGGCAATGCCGATGCCATCGCCGATATGCAGTCAGTCGCAATCCCTCTCTCACTTGCCAGAAAACTCTTCGGCAATGAATCCGCCATCGGCAGGATAATCACCCACAACGAGAAGTACATCTTCGGGGCGGAAAGAGAACAGAACCTGGTCATAGGTGCCGTGTACAAGGACTTTCCCGAAAACTCCCAGATCTGCAACGACATCTTCCTCAATATCGGAGATATGCAGAAAGGCTCGTACGGCGGGGCAAACTTCTGTTGCTATATCCTCCTCGACAGCCCTGACAGCAAGGAACTCGTGGAGAGAACCTTCAATGAGACAACGGATTACGAAGACAGTGAATGGCTGACCGACATTGAGCTGACCCCTGTGGAGGATATATATTTCGCCGATGCGGGCAGCGCAATCTACAAGAACGGAAGCCGGAGCCAGATGTGGATACTGGTCTGCATCTCCATTGTCGTTCTCCTGATTGGAGGTATCAACTATACGACATTCTTCACCGCCCTGGCACCGATGCGCGTAAAGAGCATCAATACCCGTAAAATCTTGGGCAGTAGCGTGTTGTCGCTCCGTGCCGGCCTGGTTCTCGAAGCCGTGGTCTTCAGCCTCGCCGCATTGGCTTTGGCACTATGCATCATTGTCCCGACAAGTTCAGCATTGGCATCGGAGGGGCTCGTGGATATGCCTTTCAGGTTCCCGGAACAGGTCGCACTGGTCGTGATTTCGGCATTGACGGCATTGCTCATCGGATTGGTGGCCGGATTGTTCCCGAGCTTCTATGTCACCAGCCTTCCGCCCGCATTCGCATTGAAGGGTGATATGCAGTATTCGCTGTCAGGCAAGCATTTCCGCACAGTGATGATGGTGCTGCAATATGCGGTTTCCTTCGTGCTGCTGGTTTTCGTTACCTCAATATACCGCCAGAACGAGTATATGATCAGCCGTGACTACGGTTTCGACAAGGACAATGTAGCCGTGGTGAAAATCTCCCAGAGCCAGTATGCCAGGAATGCCGGCTGGCTGAGGCAGAGGCTTTCGGCAATGGACGAGTTCGAGGACGTGGCCTATTCGATGGAATGCATGGGAGGGCAGGATGTCTATAGCACCTCCACCTATGATTTCAATGGCAAGCCGTTCCGGACATTCGTGTTCTACTGCAGCCCCAACTTCCTGAGAGTGATGGGAATACTTGTCGTGGAGGGTAGGGATTTTTCCGAGTCGGACAAGAGTGTCGGCAGCGTGATAATAAACAAGGCGGCTGCCGACCAGGGCATTGAAATATCCGAGGGTGGGGCTTTGGACGGCATTGAGATAATCGGCCGTACAGGCGATGTCTGCATCAATTCCCTCAGGCAGGATATTTCGCCTGTCGTCTATGTTGCCCTTCCTGAAGATTATGCTTCATTGACCTGGGCTTACATCAGGCTCGCGGACGGCTTCGACCGGAGGGAATGCGTGAGAAAAATCAATGAAGTCCTGCTTGAGATGGATCCGTCTTATCTGTTCGATGTCAAGTTGTATGACAATATCCTTGGAGAACTTTACGAGCCTGAAATCAAGCAGGAGAAGGTGGTGTCATTGTTCACCCTGCTAGCTGCCATCCTTTCCCTGGTGGGGATATTCGGACAGGTGCTGCTTGACTTGCAATACAGCAGGCGCAACATTGCTATACGCAAGGTTTACGGGGCGGACAACTGGCCTCTGGTCAGGGATTGCATCGTGAAGTATTCTGCGAGGCTTGTCGTGGCCTTCCTGATTGCGGTTCCGCTCGGCTGGTTTGCCATTGGAAGATGGCAGGAGGGCTTTGTCGAGAAGGTCGGGGTTTCCGGAATGGAGTTTGTTGCGGCGTTCCTGCTCATTGCGGTGCTTACCCTGGCCATTGTGGTCATCATGTCGTTCAGGGCGGTCCGGGCCAATCCGGTCGAGACGCTGCGGAAGGAGTAGATCTCTCCACGCGGCCTGCGGCCTTGGTCAAGATGACAATTGGAAGCCTGCGGCCTTGGTGAGAGACAATTGGGAGCCTGCGGCCTTGGTCAAGATGACAAAAGAAGCGTTACTGTCATTTCGAGCGAGCGAAGCGAGTCGAGAAATCTAAATACAAATAACAATGTCAATAAGAAACATAATAGGCGGGAAAAGCGGAGCGGTCTCCAAACTGCTGAATATCATAGGAATGGCAATGGCCTTCGCCGCCATGTACATAATAATGGTCCAGGTCAGTTACGACTTGGGCTACAACCACAAGGTCAAGGACTCCGACAGGATTTATGTCGTAACAATGCCGGACTGGTACACCCCAGGAAACTGGATGCCGTGGATGTCCAGGCCCCTCTGCGAGGCTGCCATATCCAATGTCCCATGCGTGGAATGCGGTGGAACAGCCGTTCTCGGACAAGACAGGAGCCGCTTCAGCCGCAATGCCGACGGAAGCGGAGCCTTCGATGTGGACTTCGGCAAAGTTTCAATGGGAGCCTTGCAGGTCTTCGGCTTCGAGGCCGTAGAAGGCAGTATGGACCATCTCGCTCCGTGGAAAGACCTCATCATATCGGATACCAAGGCGGAAGAACTGGGTCTGCACGCAGGAGATGTCCTTTACAGCCGCGGCAATGACGGTGTCACCAACCAATACTATGTTGCGGCAATCTTCCGGCATTTCCCGGTCAACAGCGATCTGGGCGGCGTGGACTGCATCACCAATCTCGGTAGCGAAAGCATTGAGGAATTCAGCGAGTGGAGCTATCCGTATTTTGTCAAGCTCCGTTCCAATGATGACAAGGAAATGTTTGAGCAGCAGGCATTTGACCATATCCTGAAAACATTCTTCAATATTGCGGGGGATGAAGGGGAAGAATTGTCCGGGGAAGATATCGAGGAGGCCAAGTCAAGGATGCAGGTCAAACTATTCCCGTTCAAGGATACTTATTTCGAGAAGACGCTCTCCAGTCCGGGATTAAGCGGCAGCAAGACCACGACCTATACGCTCTTTGCCATTGCCATCCTAGTGATAGCCATTGCCTTCATCAATTTCATCAACTTCTTCTTCGCCCTGGTTCCGGTACGGCTCAAGTCAGTGAATACCAGGAAGATACTTGGTGCGTCCCGTGCCAATCTTGTCCTGGGCATTGTCGCTGAGTCGGTGGTTATGATTGCCATAGCCCTGGCTTTGGCGGCCGGCGTTGTCAAACTCTTCTGCGGCAGCACACTGGCATCATTGATACCTTGCAGTGCGCTATTCTCCAGAAACATTGGCGTAGCCTTGTGGACAGCAATAGGCGGCATTGTCCTTGCCATCGTTTCCTCGCTATATCCGGCCCTGTATATCACCTCATTCTCGCCGGCCTTCGCACTCAAGGGCAGTTTCGGGACGGCATCGAAAGGCAAGGCATTCAGAATCGGCCTCATAGGCTTCCAGTTTGCCGTCTCGATTGTGCTGATAATATGCGCCAGTTTCATAACTATGCAGAGGCAGTATATGCTGCATTACGATATGGGCTTCGACCGCAGCCAGCTGCTTCAGGTCTATACCTCCCCGCAAATCGCAAACATGAGGAGGACGGCATCTTCCGCCCTGAAGAGCAATCCGGAAATCAAGGATGTGACCTTTGCCAATGGCGACATTGTCTCGCCGGGCAGGATGGGCTGGGGACGTGAGTTCAAGGGTGAGCAAATCAATTTCCAATGCTATCCTGTCCAGTGGAATTTCCTGGATTTCATGGGAATAGATATTGTCGAAGGGAGGGATTTCACCGAAAGCGACGAGTTCTGCGAGAATGGAGTTTTCATTTTCAATGAGGCTGCGCGCGACAAGTTCAGACTGATCCTGGAGGACAAGATGCAGGGCCATCATGGTGAAACAGACATTGTCGGAATCTGCAGGAACTTCAACTACAGGGCATTGTCCGGCAGCGTGGAGCCTTTCGCTCTCTATATATTCGGAAAGGACCCGTGGAAGATGCTCAACACTCTCTATATCAGGACACAGCCGGATGCTGATATCCCTGCTGTTATTGACTGGGTCAAGACCAAGCTCAATGAACTGGACCCGTCCACGGCCAAGGATGAAATAGAGGTGACTTTCTTCGATAGCAAGCTGGATTCGCAGTACGGAAGGGAGAGGAGGATGTCACGTATCATATTGCTGTTCACGATATTGGCTATTGTCATTTCCCTGATGGGCGTGTTCGGCCTGGTGATGTTCGAGGCCGAATACAGGCGAAAGGAGATAGGCATCAGGCGTGTGAACGGGGCGACAGTTGGGGACATTCTCAGGATGTTCAATGCCAAATTCGCCAGGATAGTGCTGGTTTGTTCCGTAATCGCAGTGCCGGCGGCGTGGCTGATAAGTGACGCCTACCTCAAGGATTTCGCCTACAGGATGCCTATGCATTGGTGGATTTTCGCATTGGCCCTGCTTGCCGTGCTGCTCGTCACTATCATTGTCGTAACCCTCCGCAGCCTCTCCGCCGCACTTTCCGACCCTGTGGAGTCGCTCCGAAGCGAATGATTGTTAAAAAATTATACATAAATGTATAATACATTGAGGTATTATTTATATATTTGTGGAAATTAATGATGACTTATGATAGAATCTCCTTTCCAATACGGAACTCTGGCTACAAAGGAAAATTTCATTGACCGTGAGTCAGAACGGGCTTGCCTTAAACAGATGCTTTTTTCAGGCATCAATGTCTCCTTGATTTCACCGAGAAGATGGGGTAAATCATCACTTGTCAAGATGGCAATGGATGAGTTGGAGTCCGAGAGGGATGATGTCAGAGTCTGCTATCTAGATGCCTTCAGCATTGACAGCGTGGACGATTTCTACTCAAAGTTCGCATCTGCCGTAGTTTCTTGTTCCGCAAACAGGATTGAGAAAGCATGGAGCGATGCCAAGAAGTATCTTGGCGGCATTGTTCCGGGTATTACATTTTCAGATGGACTAAATGACATCCTCACCATCAATTTCAAGCACGATCCTGTCAAGGAAAACCAGACGCAGATTCTCAATCTTCCCGAAAGGATTGCAATCGACAAGGGTATCCGTATTATCGTGTGCATAGACGAGTTCCAGCAACTTGCGGAAATGGATGGATATTCTGAACTGGAGGGGAAGATGAGATCGGCCTGGCAATACCATAAGCATGTGTCTTACTGTTTCTACGGCAGCAAGAAACATATGATGATGCAAATCTTCAATGACTCCCAGAAACCGTTCTACCGCTTCTCTGAGACAATGTTTCTCGGCAAGATTGCAAAGGAGGACTGGGTTCCGTTCATCGTTCGTGGATTCGAGAAAACAGGAAAGAAAATCAGCGAGTCGTTCGCTTCAATGATTTGCGACTATACAGACTGTCATTCCTGGTATCTTCAGCAAATGAGTTTCTTCGTTTGGTCTGATACGGCAAATGAGGTGACGGAGGATATTATGAATCGTGCATGCCGGCGCATAGTTGACACCAATTCCCCGATGTTTATGAGTGATGTGGAGAAACTTACGGCCAGCCAGAGGGAAATGATAAAAGCGATAGTATCGGGGGAGACTCATCTTTCCTCTGAAAGAGTTAGGGGAAAATTCAGACTGGGGAATCTTACTACTATTACCCGCAACAAGAAAATCCTTGAAACAAAATCTTTCATCGACTCTGGAGATGGAACGCTTGAAATTTCCGACCCTATTTTCAGGATTTGGTTCAGGAGTAGGTATTTGAATTTGAAATGAAACACGGAAAAATACTTGTGGTGGATGACAACCAGGGCATAAGGAGTGCCCTGAAGATATTGCTCCCGGCACATTTCGGGCAGGTGGAACTGATTCCGTCGCCCAAGACTCTGGTCGCCACGATTGAGACTTTCCGCCCGGATGCGGTGCTATTGGACATGAATTTCAATACGGATACCAACACGGGCAATGAAGGCCTTTACTGGACCGGTGAAATCAGGAAAATGTTCCCGGCTGTGCAGGTGGTGCTGTTCACGGCCTACGCCGACATTGCCCTGGCCGTGGAGGGAATGAAGAGGGGAGCCTTCGACTTCATTGTGAAGCCCTGGGACAATGACAAACTCATTTCTACATTGCAGGCGGCCTGCGCCCTGTCCCGGAAGGCCTCTGCCCCTGCCGGGAGTTCCTCTTCGGATTCAGGTATGTTCTGGGGCACCAGCCCGGCAATGATGCAGATTCTCCGGACAGTGGACAAAATCGCCCCGACCGACGCAACGGTGCTGATAACCGGTGAGAACGGTACCGGCAAGGATGTCCTGGCCAGGGAAATCCACGCCCGCAGCCTCCGCAGGAACAAGCCGATGGTCTGCGTGGATGCCGGAGCCATTACCGAGACCCTCTTCGAGAGCGAACTTTTCGGCCACGTCAAGGGGGCATTCACCGATGCGCATTCCGACCACGTGGGCAAGTTCGAGCAAGCCGATGGCGGCACCCTGTTTCTTGACGAGATTGGAAATATTCCATTGCATCTCCAGGCCAAGCTTCTGCGTGTCCTCCAGAACAGGACGGTTGTGAGGGTGGGCTCGGAGAAGCCGATTCCGGTGGATATCAGGCTGATATGCGCCACCAACATTGACCTTGAAAAAATGGTGGACGAAGGCCGGTTCCGCGAGGATTTGTATTACCGCATCAATACGATGCACATTGGCATTCCACCGCTCAGGGAGCGTCCTGACGACATTATTCCCCTTGCGCAGCGCTTCCTTGCCCAGTATGCGGAGAAATATCGCCGGGCCGCGGCAAGCATTGCCCCTGAGGCGGAGGTACTTCTGCGTTCGCACTCCTGGAGCGGCAATATCCGCGAACTCCAGAACACGGTGGAGAAGGCCGTGATTCTCTCCGAGGGCACGGAACTGAAGCCGGATGACCTCTCGTTTGACCGGAAGCCGTTAGTGGAACCTGCTGCCAGACAGACACTTGAGGAAGCCGAGGCCAGGACGATAAGGGATGCGATGGCCCGCTGCAAGGGCAACCTGACTCTGGTGGCCAAGGAACTTGGAATCAGCCGGCCGACATTGTACGGAAAACTGAAGAAATACGATATCTGATGCCTCTCTGGGGACTAATATTGACGGTAGTGGCTGCCATCATCCTGACGGCAGTCATCACTGCTTTATATGTCCGTATGAAGGACCGCCGGAAGCTGGAGTATATGCTGGATGCGTTCGAGGACGGGGAATACAATTTCCGTTTCAGGGACGAAGGCCGCTTCAACAAGGCTCTGAACCGCATCAAGTGGGTGGTGGACCGCCGCCGCCAGCAGAATGAGGAGGAGTCCTGGAGCAAGCTGATACGCGTCCTTACCCACGAGATTATGAACACCGTCAGCCCTATTGCCTCGCTTAGTGACGCATTGAGCAAGAGTGTCGGCGGGGCGGGGGAGCATCCCGGGATTGACATAAAGTCCGGCCTTGAAACCATCTCATCCTCATCCCGCAACCTGATAAAGTTCGTGGAATCATACCGTGAACTGGCCGGCGTGGCCAGGCCAGTAAAGAAGGCCCTGATGGTGGATGAACTGGTAGGAAACGTCCTGGAACTCACCCGCGAGGATTGCATTGCCGCTTCCTGCACCTGTACATACAAGGCCTCTGACGAGGACATTCTCATATATGCCGACGAGTCCCAGATCAGCCGCATTCTGATCAACCTGATAAAGAATGCAGTCCAGGCCGGTGCCCACAATATCTCGATTGTGGCCGGAATAGACGAGGATGAACAGACATTCATAAACGTGACCAATGACGGCGCCCCCATCTCCCCATCCTCCCGCGACCAGATTTTCATCCCGTTCTACACGACCAAGGCCAACGGCTCCGGCATAGGCCTCAGCCTCTCCCGCCAGATAATGCTAGCCCACAACGGCCGCCTGGACCTCACCCGCAGCGACTCCTCCGGCACCCGGTTTACATTGATTTTCCGGTAGGGGATAGTCATTCGTCATTCCCGGCCTTCTTCCGTCATTCCCGGCTTGACAGGGAATCTCATAAAAAAGAATGCATTAAATACTGATTTCACATGTCCGAGGACAAGGTTGGTTATAATCTATCACTCTTTGCCAGTGATGATTCTGACCATTGTGTCGCTAACCTTTCCGTTAGGGAAACAGAAACCGAAGCCGGAACTCGTGTTCTCCCAATGGCAGAACGGGATGTCATACTTATCGCAGGCCGCCACAACATCTCTCAACCAGTCAAGACGCTGCTGAGCCTCAGTGCCGTTTTCCCCGATTCTTCCGGAGCAGGCGAACTCTCCGCAGTACAGACGAACGCCTCTGGACTTGGCGGCATAATATGCATTTGAAATCTGGGCACTTATTTTGGCGGCGTCGAAATACTGTCCGGTGGTGTACCACCATCCAAACCTCTCCCTTTCCGCATCTGTGAAATGATTGTACACGTCCTCGCTCACAGGACAGCCGGGATAGGAAGGAAGTCCATATTCGAAAGTGCCGA
>JAQXHU010000008.1 GCA_029007435.1 Bacteroidales bacterium | reverse complement strand
CACAACAAGTGAGCACAAAAGCGGTAGTAAGTTTTTACGCACCGTTTTCATATAACTTTGATTCATTGAGAATTAATATCAAAGATTGATTGGTCTCATACAAAGTTATGCACAAATTATGAAAATTCCTAACTGTGTATTAACGTGTTAATGGCTCAAATCTTTCGAATGACAGACCGGATGTATGAAAAACCGGAAGAATTTGCTAAATTAGCGGAAACAAGAAAGAGGCAGGTATGGCTGACACGATGACACCGGAACAGAGACACAAGTGTATGTCGCACATACGCAGCAAGGAGACAGGCCCAGAGCTGGCGCTGCGTAAAATGCTTTTCCATAAAGGATTCCGGTACCGGCTGTATGACCGGAGACTGCCGGGCACTCCTGACATCGTGCTTCCTGGAAGCCGGACAGCCATATTCGTCAACGGATGCTTCTGGCACGGGCACAAGGACTGCCGGCTGGTCAGAATTCCAAAAACAAACACAGAGTTCTGGCGAACAAAAATCCGGAGAAACATTGTCCGGGACGAGAAAGACAGAGCCCTGCTGGAGGCTCTTGGATGGAATGTCCTGACAGTATGGGAATGTGAACTGAACAAGTCCCCTGAGGACACAGCGGAGCGTGTATGCAGGGCATTGAGGGAAAACGCATCCATACAGACAGACAAAGTCCTGCTGCGCAAAAAAAGCCGATCCGTTTCCCGGTTCAACGCAAAGGCAAGAGCCCGCCGGAAAATAGCTCTGGAAAACGACATCCTTGAAACATACCGTATTCCGGCCAGAATACTCAGAGCGTCACTGGAAGAATATTGACCAATTAACTTTCACACATAATGATAACACCGAACAGCATTTCAGCACGGTCCATCACAGCCGCTATATTATTATTTTTCAGCAGCATATATCTTTTCGCCCAAAGCCCCGGCTCAATAATTCCGGCGCCGGCGGAGGTCAGACCGGCCGAGGGAGTTTACAAGTACACCGGAGAGCCTCAGATAAGAATAATAAGGAACGCCAAAGGAATAGTTTCTGAAGGCTACCGGATCAGGATAACGAAAGGCGGAGTGACAGTGAAAGCCGCGGACGAGGCCGGAGTGTTTTACGCTTTGCAGTCCATCGGCCAGATGACCCGTGGAGGCTCAGTCAAAGAGTTGGACTGCTGCGAGATAAACGATTATCCACGTTTCCCGTACCGGGGACTGCATTTCGATGTGTCCAGACATTTCAGGAGCATTGACTTCCTGAAAAAGCAGATTGACGCGATGGCGCGCTACAAGATGAACAAAATGCACATCCACCTGACCGATGCTGCCGGATGGAGGATGCAGATTGACGCATACCCGAGACTTACTGGATTCGCGGCCTGGAGGCCTGAGAAGAGATGGAAAGACTGGTGGTCCGGCAAGCGTCTTTACGTTGAGGAAGGAACACCGGGCGCTTACGGAGGATATTATACCAAGGACGAGCTTCGGGACCTCGTGAAATACGCCGCGGAAAGGCATATTGACATTGTCCCTGAAATAGAGATGCCCGGGCACAGCGAGGAAGTGCTGGCTGCATACCCCGAGCTGAGCTGCAAAGGCAAACCTTATTCAGGCAGCGATTTCTGCATAGGGAAGGACAGGACAGTTGAGTTTTTAGAGAAAGTGCTTGACGAGGTGATGGAGGTGTTCCCGTACGAGTATATCCATATCGGAGGTGACGAGGCTTCCAAACAGAATTGGAAAGAATGTCCTGACTGCCAACGCCGTATGAAAGATGAAGGATTGAAGGATGTGGACGAACTGCAGAGCTGGCTCGTCAAGAGGATAGAGAAATATGTCATCTCGAAAGGCAGGAAAATCATCGGATGGGACGAGATTCTGGAAGGCGGTGTGAGCCCGACTGCCACGGTGATGTCCTGGAGGGGCACGGAAGGCGGAATCCAGGCTATGAAGTACGGCAACGATGTGATAATGACCCCGGGCAAATACTGCTATCTTGACCACACTCAGGACGCTCCGTTCAAAGAGCCGGAGTCAATCGGGGGATATCTTCCGCTGGAACTTGTATATAGCTACGAGCCAATAGAGGACTCGATGCCTGCCGACGGGCTGCACCATCTGAAAGGCGTCCAGGGCAATCTGTGGACAGAATATGTCTTTGATGACAGCCACGCCGAATATATGTACTGGCCAAGGGCCGCGGCAATCGCGGAAATCGGATGGAGTCCTTACGGCACAAAAGATTATGCCGATTTCAAGAAGAGGGTCGTTCTTGACGGTGAAATAATGAAAGCTGAAGGCTACAACATTTTCGACATTGAGAAAGAATACGGGGAAAGAAAAGCCTCAACCCGGCCGATCCACCACAAGGCGGCCGGAGCTACTGTCTCATACCTGAAACCCTACAGTCCAGCATACACAGCCCAGGGAGACGGTACTCTTACTGACGGAATGGCTGGAGGATGGACGTACAGCGACAGGCGCTGGTTAGGATTCATATCGGACATCGACCTGATTGTGGACCTTGGCAAGACAGAAGAAATCAGATACATCGGCGGAACCTTTATGCAGATAACCGGTCCGGATGTCTATATGCCTGAACGTGTGGAGATTTACGTTTCAGATGATGGAGAAAATTTCACCCTCCTGAATGAATGCTGGAATGACGTTCCGGACACAACAGGGGATCTCCTTTTCAAAGAATTCAGCACAGTTTGCGCCACATCTGCCAGATATGTCCGCTACAAAGCATACCGGAATCCGGGCAAACGGGGCTGGCTGTTCATCGATGAGATTGTGGTGAACTGAGGACGCTCCGAATGATGGCTTATGATTTCACTCCGGTCATCCTTTCCCAGAGACATTGAGGCACGAGACTCCATAAAAAAACGAGGACTGCGAAACGCCAGTCAATGACAGCGCATCTGCGGCGGCGTTTCAATGCCCTGAATATCAGCTCCGAAGCATAGTCGACCGTCATCAGCATAGGGTATTTCTTGTCCTTGGAAAGGATGTCTGTCCGGACGAATCCCGGCCGGATGTCAGTAAAGTCCATTGGAATACCCTTCATTCTCGCAAGCTGGGCAAGCGCGTCCAGATATGTGCTCTGCATCTTCTTGGTGGACGAATATGCCGGCGCCGTGCCCATTCCCCTGGTGCCGGCGACTGACGAGACTATGGCCAGCTGTCCCCTGAATGACGGGTCCGCCTCCGTTCTGGACTTGAAATATGAGAATGCCGCATCAGCCATTTTAATGAAGCCGAGGACATTGACTTTCACGGTATTGAGCTCGATATCCGGGTCAAGGTCACGGTTCTGCTTTCCAGTTCCGGAGACAATGAAGATGAGGTCCGCCCCTCCGGTCCTGCCGATAAGCTCAAGCAGGCGCTCCGGAGAATCATCCGCGCAAATATCAAACGAGGAAACATATATGTCAGCATCCGGATGCTCATTCCTGAAAGACTCAAGAAGTTCAGTCCTGCGGCCCGTGATTCCCACTGTCCATCCTTCTTTGGCCATCAGTTCAGCCGTGCGGCGGCCTATGCCGGAAGTGGCACCTATAACTATCGCTTTCATTTTCTGCATATTAATTTCTCAACAAACCTCTCCGCAGCGGCCAGCGAGTCAGGTTTTCCGGCATCAATCAAAGTAACGCCGTCCGCCTGCACCCCGTATATCGGCCGGGCCGAGGCTGTCCTGAGATAGAAGTCCATTATCGGAAAACGTTCTCCCAATGCATTCTGCGAGACTGGAAGCACATTTCCACAAGCATCATACAGAGGATATCTCCACGGTTCTGCATCGACAGCGTCAAACACATCGAATATCTCCGGAGAAATCAGATGCACTCCCCCGAAAGCGAGTTTGACGCAATGGCAGATATCAAGTCCCCTGAACGGAGTCCTGACCTCGCCTGTAGAAATATTGGTCCAGCCGACAAGCCTCATATCATCTTCATTGAAAAGCAGATATCTCTTCGTTTCCCGTCTGCTGACAAGAAGCGAGGCCAACGCACCTGGATGGCATTGTGACTCGAACCACTTTATATCCAGATCGGACACGATATCCACATTATGAACAAGGAACGGACTGTTTCCGCCAAGCAGCCCGGAAGCGAAACGCACTCCCCCGCCAGTCTCAAGCAGCCTGTCACGTTCATCCGAAATACGGATATCTAAAGACGCAAGTTCCGGAGTTTCAGATATATATGAAATTATAGCATCCGGAAAATGATGAACATTGACAATGAAGCTGTCCACCCCGGCGGATTTCAGACGCATTATCACATTGTAAAGCAGTGTACGGCCGGCAAGCGGGGCAAGGGCTTTCGGCAGGCTGTCAGTCAGCGGCTTGAGTCTTGTTCCAAGCCCGGCCGCGAAAATCATCGCTTTCATCTCTAAAACGACTTTTCAATGTTCTGCTCCCTGTGGACAACCGTCACCCTTATATCGAAACGGCTGACCAGATGGGCGGCAAGATGCTCGGCGCAATATACAGAGCGGTGCTGGCCTCCGGTGCAGCCGAAACAAACCTGAAGATTGGTGAACTTCCGCTCAATAAAGCGCTTGACGTGAGAGTCAACAAGGGCATAAACATTCTCAAGGAATGACACAATCTCCCCGTCGTCCTCCAGGAACTTGATGACCTCCGGGTCCATTCCCGTGAACTGACGGTAGTACTCATATTTTCCCGGATTGTTGACCGACCTGCAGTCAAATACATAGCCTCCCCCATTGCCGGAAGAGTCAGCCGGAATGCCCTTCTTGTAAGCAAAGCTGTAAATCTTCACGTGAAGCCTGCGGTCCTCGGCATTGACATAAAACTGCTGCATCTCGCTCAGGTCGGCAAGTATCCTGGAAAGATACGGATAACGCTCGAACGGAGTGCGCATCATCCTGCGCAGATTGTCAATCGCATAAGGCACACTGGCGATGAAATGAGGCTTTTTCTCGAAATATCCCCTGAAGCCATATGCTCCAAGCACCTGGAGAGTACGGAAAAGGATGAACAGCCGAAGCCTCTCCCTGAATCCGGTTTCATCGACATCCGGCATATAGCTGCGCAACGCACGGAGATAAGTCTCCACAAGTTCGTTCTTCAGGTCTTCGGGATAACGTGACCTGGCCTGCCAGATGAACGATGCCACGTCATAATATATCGGCCCGCGCCGGCCTCCCTGAAAGTCAATGAAATAAGGCTCCCCGTCCTTGAACATTACGTTCCTCGCCTGGAAATCCCTGTACATAAACGTGTTGGAATTCTCGCAGAGAAGGTCGTCCCTCAACGCCTCGAAATCGTCCTGGAGCCTGACCTCGTCGAATTCCAGCCCCGTTGCCTTCAGAAAACAATACTTGAAATAATTCAGGTCGAACATCACCATCCGGGCGTTGAACTCAGGCTCGGGAAAGCAGATACTGTAATCCAGGCCCTCAGCCCCCTTGAACTGGAGTTTCGGCAACATCTCGATGGTGTGGCGGAGCATTGCCCGTTCATACGAAGAATACTCCCCGTTCTCACGGCCGTGTGCTACCATATTGTAAAGCACTTCATTCCCAAGGTCCTCCTGGATGTATGACATCCCGTCTGCGCTCACTGCCAAGACTTTAGGAACCCTTATACCCTTTTCAAGAAAGTGTCTTGCAAGTCCGCAGAACGCCTGGTTTTCCTTGAGGTTCAGGCCTATAACGCCTATAAGCGACGTTCCGTCCCCGCCCGTAAGCCTGAAATACCGCCTGTTGCTGCCCGAGGAGTTGAGTTCAACCGATGTCCTCGCCTCCTGCCCCGTATATGACTTGAATAATTGTTTCAGTGTCTCCAGCATCTGTGTCTTCTTAAAATTACTTTCTGCTAATATAGCAATTTTATCCGTTATTCACATTTTGCTTCCGATATTCGGATAATTTGAGTAAGTTTGCCAGCCAATAATGACAATTATTTCTCACAATATGGAATTCAAAGAGTTCGCCTACTGTTCTGACAAGTACCAATACACTATGGGAAAGTCTTTTATGGAATGTGGTAATGCGGAAAAGCCCGCTGTTTTCAACCTGTTTTACCGCAAAGCCCCGGAAAACAACAACTGGGCGGTGGTCAGCGGCACAGATGAGGTGATTGAGATGATTGGCAATCTCGGTTCGATGCCGGAGAGTTTCTTTGAGAAATTCCTTCCTGGCGATGAATATGCGGAATTCAGGCACTATCTCGCCGGAATGAAATTCACCGGAAATGTATATGCGATGAAAGAAGGGGAAATAGCCTTCCCGAACCAGCCCATAATCATAGTGGAAGCCCCGCTCGTACAAGCGCAGGTGCTCGAGACTCCTATGCTCTGCATTATGAACCCCCAGATGGCCGTGGCCACGAAAGCCTCCAGGGTATGCCGGGCCACTGACAGGCCGGTAAGCGAGTTCGGCTCCAGAAGGGCCCACGGACCCTGGGCAGCCACATACGGAGCGAAAGCCGCCATTATAGCAGGCTGCGCCAGCACATCCAACATCCTGACCGGAGTCATGAACGGAGTCCCGTCCACAGGCACTATGGCCCACAGCTATGTAACCTCATACGGCAGCACAGTGGAAGGAGAACACAAGGCGTTCTGCGACTACATCCGCACACACCGCGGGGAGAACCTGATTCTCCTCATTGACACCTACGACACGCTCAAGTGCGGCGTGCTCAATGCGATAAGAGCTTTCAAAGAGAACGGCATCGACAATTCCTACCCTTACGGATACGGCATCAGGCTTGACAGCGGAGACCTCGCCTACCTTTCCGTGGAGGTCAGGAAAATTCTTGACGCCCACGGACTTACAGGCTGCAAGATTTTTGCGACAAACTCGCTGGACGAATACCTTATCACAGATCTTGAGCGCCAGGGGGCGAGAATAGACTCTTACGGAGTGGGCGACGCCATAGCCACAAGCAAAGCCGCCCCTTGTTTCGGCAATGTTTACAAGCTCGTTCAGATTGACGGGGAACCTGTCCTGAAAAAATCAGAGGACAGGATCAAGCTCATCAATCCCGGATTCCAGATTACTTACCGGATTACCAAGAAAGACGAGGAAGGATGCGAGATTTACAAGGCGGACGTGACCTGCCTGCGCGGTGACAGGCTTTCCGGAGACATCGAGGCAGGAAGGACATTCACCGTGACGGACGAATACGACAGGTATAAGTACAAGACATTCGAAGCCGGGACATACACCTGGAGGGCGCTTCAGGATACTGTCATCAAAGACGGGAAGCGCATCGCTCCGGTCAGGACGCTGATGGATAAAAAGATGTTCCACAAAGACACGCTGCACCATTTCAGCCCGTCGGAGAGAAGACTCATAAACCCTCATTATTACAAGGTGGACATCTCCGACGACCTTTACAACCTGAAGAACGGGATTCTGTCCAAACTGGTCGAGGAAATAGGAAAATTCAAGATATGATAAACGATTCCATCTTAATCGTCGTGGACATGCTCCACGATTTCATCGACGGCAGCCTGGCCTGCGCCAATGCGGACAACGCTGTTGACAACACATTGGAATTCATAAAGAAAACCAGAAAGGACGACCTTCCGGTTTTCTTCATCAGAGACCATCATCCGGCAGACCACTCATCATTCAAGGAGCACGGGGGAATCTGGCCTTCACATTGTGTGGCCGGGACACACGGCGGCGAGATTGACGAGAGGCTCCAGCCATATGTCGAGGAAGATCTGGTTTTCGACAAGGGATGTGACAAGGCTGTGGAGCAGTATTCCGGATTCGACGGCAGGAACTCCGCCGGACAGTCTCTCGGCGAGGTTGCCGGAATGCTTGAGCCGAAAGACGTCTATGTCTGCGGTATAGCCACAGAGTATTGTGTAAGAAACACTTGCGAAGACCTGATGAAAGCCGGTTTCAATGTGGTGCTTCTTGGTGACTGCCTCGCATACGTTGATGAGAAAGGCCACAGGGAGGCTCTCGAGGCTATGCGTTCCGAAGGAATCACCGTCAGATAACCCTGGAAATCCGGTTTTCACGGCACCAGCGAGGTCGCCTTGTTCCAGGACAGGGTCTTGTAAAAATTGTCAATAGCCTGGCTGCCATTGGCCGGGAGATACATACTGAGCCCGCAGAAAGTCTTTATCTCTATAGAGATGAATGTCGGTGTGGATGCCTTGTACATAATGCAGTCATCGAGAGCCGCACGGAAATCAGCAAGTTTGTCAGACGGAATCCCCGCCTTGACGAGAATGTCCTCCATATCGTAGAACCAGTGCTTGTTGAAACGGAAATATCCCTGCACATCAGACGGATTCACAGATGACAGCAATGCTCTGTTGTCATTGAAAATCCCGCGGCAGACCCCGGCAAGTCCGTCAAGGGCGGAGCAGTCCACCATTGACAGAGTGAGATACGGCTTGCTGAAACCGGGAGCTGAATAATGATTGTACGAGTCATCGCAAAGTCCCTGAAGGTCCGGCTGGGGGCCCTCAAGAAGACGCTTCCCGAGAGAAGTGTAATCGCACAGTCCGTCAGCCATAACTTCCGCCTGTGAGAACACCAGTTTCCCACACTTGTCCTTCAATGCATAGGCGGTCTCGATGCCGCCCATCAGGCAGGCGTCCATAATTATATAATCCAGTTTTTCAGGTATCGCGGAAGCGAGATCTTCTATCTCCATCTCATAAGCGGATGAATTGGAGGCATTGTCCACTCCTATGCTCTTGACCATCGGCTCCCCGGGAGCATATTCCGGCTCAATGTAAGGAACAGGCATTTCAGGAGCGGCAGCGGCACGCCTGGCAACTGAATATGACGGCAAGACCCCGGTCGAGTAGAACCCTTTGGGCAGCCATCCGGATGCGTGGGAGGAGAAAATCATTCCTGTCCTGGCTTTCGGATAAATGCTGTTGATATATGTGAGGACTTCCCTCATTGTAGTTGCGGATGCGGCCACCGTCCCTGCCGGCCAGGTACGCAGGGTGTCGGAAATCACGGTCCCGTCCGTTCCTGAATACAGCCTGATCAGATGGGCCGGCGACGGATTGGAATAGCTGTTGCCCGACACTCTCCTTGAGAACACGAGCAGGATGGAATGGCTTCCGGGCCTTGGTATATATCCGCTCTTGAGATCATTCACATCATCTTCCAATGCGGAACTGAGATCGTTGAAACCTGCGGAATAAAGAAGCAGGACGTTCCTGCTTGACACAGTGACCTCACGCACAGGCATTCCGGTTCCTTCCGAAGATCCGTAGAATCTTTCAGATGAGGTTCCGTAAAAATCATTGAAGACATCACCGGCGCAGGCCGATGCAAGCGCGGCGGTCAAAACGCACTGCGCTGCTGTCTTTAAATATTTCAAAACTCCTGTCATATCCTGCAAATATAGCTATCTTTTATTAAATTTGCAGAAAGTGGAATAATGAATATTCGCCAGACAAAATTATGAACAGATTAACGAAAATGCTTTTGACATTGGTGACAGCCGCTACGGCCACAGCCTGCGGGCAGTGCGGCAGCAAGGCCGGAGACGGCGGGAAAGACTTCAAATACCTTGTTGACCAGTTTGCGGACATCAAGATTATGAGATACCGCATCCCGGGATGGGACGAACTGACACTCAGGCAGAAAGAATATATTTACCATCTCAGCGAAGCCGCTGGTCACGGATGGGACATTTACTGGGACCAGAACTGCAAATACAACCTCCCTGTGAGAAAAGTCCTCCAGAACATTCTCGAGAACTACAAAGGAGACAGGAATTGCAAAGATTTCCAAGACTTTACAGTATATGCCAAAAGAGTGTTCTTCAGCAACGGCATCCATCATCATTATGCCGAGAACAAATTCTTCCCCGGATGTGGCAGGGAGTATTTCAGGACATTGATGGAGGAATCAGGCTGCGCCGACCAGGCGGATGCCCTCCTGCCTGTCATCTACGACCCGGAGATATGCGCAGAAAGGAGGTCGTCGGCTTCAGAGGGGGACATTGTAGCCCTGTCTTCAGTCAACTTCTATGAAGGAGTGACCAGGGACGAGGTGGAGAAGTATTACGCCGGCATCATTGACCCGGAGGATAAAGAGCCGGTCTCATACGGACTGAACACCAAGGTGGTGAAAGACGGAGACGGAAACATTGTGGAACTTCCCTGGAAAGTGGGAGGCATATACGGAGCCGCCCTGGAGAAGATATGTGAAGAACTGGAGAAAGCCAAGGCTGTGGCAGAGAACGCCACCCAGGAGAAAGAGATCTCTGAACTCATTGAATATTACCGCACAGGAGACCTCAAGCTTTGGGACAGGTACAATATCACCTGGGTGATGGACACCCTCGGCACAGTGGATTTCACCAACGGCTTCATCGAAGACTACAATGACCCGCTTGGCCGCAAGGCATACTGGGAAGCGCTCGTGAACATCAAGGATTTCGCAGCCTCAAAACGGACGGAAACGCTCAGCGCCAATGCCCAGTGGTTCGAGGACAACGCCCCTATTGACAGCAGGTTCAAGAAAAAGAGCGTCAAAGGAGTGTCCGCCAAGGTCATCAACGCCGCCTGCCTGGGCGGAGGCTGCTACCCTGCCACGCCTATCGGAATCAATCTTCCGAATGCTGACTGGATCCGCAAGGAATACGGATCGAAGTCAGTCACAATCGCCAACATCACACACGCTTACGACGCCGCCGCCAACGAGGCTCCGGCTTCCGCGCTGGAAGAGTTCGCCTATTCTGACGAGGAAAAGGAAATGCAGAAGAAATACGGAGCTTATGACGACGAGATCCACACCGATCTGCACGAATGTCTCGGCCACGGCTCGGGACAGCTGCTTCCGGGAGTGTCTGGGACCGCCATGGGAGAATACGCGTCAACTCTCGAAGAAGCGAGGGCCGACCTTTTCGGACTTTACTATATAGCTGACCCGAAGCTTGTCGAACTCGGCATACTGTCTGACAAAGAAGCTTATAAAGCCCAGTATTCCAACTATATACGTAACGGTATGATGGTCCAGCTGAACCGTATCGAGCTTGGACGCAAAGTTACCGAGGCCCATATGCAGAACCGCCAGCTGATCGCCGCATGGTGCTATGAGAAAGGACAGAAGGACAATGTGATCGAGAAGAAAGTACGTGACGGCAAGACCTATTTTGTGGTCAATGATTTCGTGGCGCTCCGGGAGCTGTTCGGAAAACTTCTAGGGGAAATCCAGAGAATCAAGTCAGAGGGAGATTATGAGGCCGGAAAGGCTCTGGTCCTGAATTACGCTGTCGACATCGACCCGGATCTCCACAAGGAGGTCAAAGAGAGATATGAGGCGCTCGGTCTCAAGCCATACGGAGGTTTCATCAATCCGGATATTGTTCCTGTCGAGAAGAACGGGAAAATTGTGGACTATGAGCTCCGCTACGGAGATGACTTCTTAGGACAGCAGCTCGAATACTGCCATAAATACGGAACTCTGTGATGCTCAAGACATCCGAACAGTTCATCAAAGGTTACAGGACATACCTCAAAATTGAAAGGGGTATGTCCTTGAACACTTATAGCTCCTATTGTTCGGACATCAGGGAGTTTATATCCTGCCTGTCCTCCGAATCCGGAACTGACATTGATCCGAGATCAATACAGAAAGAGGACATATCTGAATACGTGAATTCTCTTCCTGAAAGGGACGTGTCGAAACGCAGCCAGGCCAGGATTCTCAGTTCAATGAGGTCCTTCTTCAAATGGCTTATGCTGGAGGGAGAGATAAAGGAAAACCCGTGCGACGGCATTGCCTCGCCCAAACCCGGACGTCACCTGCCGTCAGTACTGTCAGTAGAGGAAGTGGACAGCATTATCAGTTCTGTTGACACATCCACAGAAGCAGGGATGAGGGACAGGGCAATTCTCGAAGTCCTGTACGGATGCGGCTTGAGGGTGTCCGAGGCGTCGGAGCTGAAGATATCCTGCATATACCTGGACGAAGGATTCGTCAGGATTGTAGGAAAAGGGGACAAGGAGAGGCTTGTGCCTCTCGGAGAGCCGGCGAGGGAGGCCATAATCAATTACCTGTCTGTCAGAAGGGAGCCGGCTGACAGAGCAAGCGGAGACATTCTGTTTCTGAACAAGTCAGGCAAACGGCTCAGCCGCGTCTCCATTTTCAATATGGTCAAGAAGCAGGCTGCCGAGGCCGGAATCGCAAAAGAGCTATCACCCCACACTTTCAGGCACTCATTCGCCACACATCTTATCGAGGGCGGAGCCGACCTGCGCGTGGTCCAGGAGATGCTCGGCCACGAGAACATTCTCACCACCGAGATTTACACCCACATCGACAGCTCCAAATGGCAGAAGGACATAATGGAACACCATCCGGAAGCATAGCCCCCGGATGGTGCCTGACATCAATGATATGAATAATTATTGGAGCCTGAGGAATTTAAGTTCCCTGACGGTATAGTCATAGTCCTCCGCATTATCGCGGCAAGGGCGGAACTCATTGTGGTCCACAACAAAGCGGAATCTCTGCGTAGCAGTCTTGCGGCTGCGCACGACAACGTTTCCACCATTCATTGAGAATGCCCAGTAGCCCTGCTCCTCACTGTCAGTCGTCGGGGAAGGATTCATGAAGAATCCATTGTTGACAGGAAGGGAAGCCGCTCCCGGAGCACAGGCGTAATTGCAGGTGTTCTCTCCCGCCCCGACAAATCTTATGGCGAATGTGTTTTCCTCCACTGTTCCCGGTTCAAGGGCAATGATGAACTTCATCAATTCCTCTGTCCTCTCAATACTTCCATCTGAATGCTGGACAGTCCTGCTTTTGACAGCCTGGGTTACTCCGTTCGGTTTTGACGAAGTACTGTAAAGATTGTCAGGAGCGGCAAGATAATAGGACAACTCATCCTTTTCAGCCACAATGAGATACCTTGAATTCTGATTCAGCTCGTCCATTGAGACGACCGGTTTGAACACTGTTCCTGCATTAGGATCAGGAGCCTCGCCCTGGACTTTTGAAAGATCGAGTTCAATTCTGTACAGACTCCTGTCGCTGCGGGTCAGATCCATCTTGCCGTCCGCGAATGTATATGAAAGTGAGTCTGTCACCACCTTGACTGTGAATGATGTATAATTTGAGCGCGGAACCACGGCATAGACGTACAGGCCTTTCTCGCCCGTTGCCAGAGAGTCATCCGGGCCCTCAAGCAAGACTGTTTTCGAAGTTTCACCTGCGGTGAACTGAAAGCCGTCCTCACTTGCCGTTGACGCTTTGAACACACCTCCGAGAGGCTCGTTTGCCGACAGCTCAAGCGACCTTACCGGAATTTTCGCCGGACGTCCCTCCGCACTGACACGGAAGCGGAGCACAGCCGCAGGAAGATCATAAGCCATTGACACGGTGTTAGTTCCTGCCGGAGGCACAGGCACAGCAGCCAGCATCGGATAAGTCCTTCCTTCAAACGGCTCTAATACTTTCTGTGTCACTTCAGGGAGAATCGAGGCCGTCAGTTCCTCAAGTGTCTTTCCCTCGTTTTTTCCACAAGGATAGACCACGAAAAGACGGTCAGAAGAGGAAGCAGAGGATGGCAGTACAGCCTGGAAAGTATTTGACTTGACCTCGGCCAGCTTGACCACGTCCCCGGCGCAGGATGTTACATAAGCCACAGTGTCTTTCTCATTCCACACGAGATGAGACACATCCGAGCCTTCATACTCCACAGTCGTCTTTGTCACCGGACATACCACGGTCAGTGTCCGGACAGTGTCTGGAGCTGAGACGCCCTTGTCACAGGCGCCAAGCACAGCGGCCGCAACTGCGGCAACAGCCATTTTATATATAGATATTTTCATTTTCGGTTTCATATTAAAATTCAATATAAAGTACTGGACTGCAACTATTTCCAAGGGTCGATATCATCATCTCCCCAGCCGGATTCCACATCGTCGTATGAGCCCGGTTTCTTATAATATATCTTGACGCCTTCATCAACAGAAATCGTGTTGTAGTCATTGGCCTCATTTATATACAGCGACGTCATATTCGGATTCTCAGTGGCGAACAGAAAACTCATAGACAGATTGTTGCTCAGATCCAGGGACTTGATAAGGTTGTTCCTGCAATCCAGCTGGCGCATGGCGGCGCAGTCGTGGACACTGAGATATGCGAGCCGGTTGTTGTGAAGATATAGCTCACCGACAGACACACAACCGCGGAGGTCAATCCTCTCAAGCTCATTGTCAAACAGTTCGCAATAATTCAGATATCCAAGGTCACGGATCTTCACATCCGAAAGTTTGTTCTTCGCGGCATACAGTTCCTGCATCGCCGGATTCTCAGAAAGGTCCAGAGAAGTCAGGTCGTTGCTTTCAAGGGACAGGATTGTGAGTTCTCCGCACCCTGCGGAATTGAACGACTCAAGACCGTTGGAATCACAGTTTGCCACCCTGACAAGCGGACAGCTGGACAGGTCGAGAGACTTCAGCGAATTGGAGTTGAGGCTCAGGACGCCAAGAAGGCTGTTGGTGGAAAGATCAAGTTCGGAAATCTGATTGTTGTCAAGATACAAGTCTGTGAGTGAGCTGCATCCTTTCACTGAAACAGAAGTCAGATTGTTTGATGAAGCGTTGAACTTCAGAAGCCCACGGCATCCGCTCATATCAAGTGAGCCTATCTGGTTGTACGAGACATTGACATTTGTGAGAAGAGTGTTCTCTGTCAGGTCAAGCGATGAGATCTGGTTGAGAGCCACGTCGAGAACAGTCAGCTTCTTGTTCGACTTGAGGTCAAGAGCGGACAGTTTGTTCCCATACAGGTCAAGCTCTTCCAAAGCTGTATTGGAAGAAAAATCCACTTTTGAGAATTTGCTGTTGTCCGCCCGTACATATCTCAGGACGGAACATCCACTTGTGTTGAGTTCCTGATAGCCGGTCTCATAGCACTCAAGATATTCAAGATCCGGGCAATGAGACAGGTCAAGGGTACCTGACAGCCCCGCATTCGTCCTGACGCTGAGCCGTTTCAGCTTTGTACAGCCTTCGATATTGAGACTGCTGATGTCATTATGACGGCAATTGAGGTCTTCAAGTGCGACACAGTCCCCGCAGTCCAGGCTTTTGATGCCATTGTCCGTAAGGTCGAGTTGTTTCAGGGATGCGCATCCTGAAAGGTCTATGCCCTGCATCGGGAAGACCATATATCCGCTCTCGTCAAATGTGAAATTGTCATTTGCAATCAGGGTTTCAAGTGAAGTGCACCCGCTG
Source organism: Bacteroidales bacterium (assembly GCA_029007435.1). Taxonomy (GTDB): domain Bacteria; phylum Bacteroidota; class Bacteroidia; order Bacteroidales; family UBA932; genus Cryptobacteroides. Next base: position 688 of record JAQXHU010000008.1, on the reverse strand, counting down.
ACGTCAAGCGAAGAATAAACATTGTGATGCGTATTGGCAACCTTGAGGTTCTCCAGCCCGCTCAAGTCGAGATTCCCCTCGATTTTATTGTACGAGCAGTCAAGATATTCAAGCGACTTCATCGACTCCACTCCCTTGATTGATTTTATCTCAGTGTCACTGAATTCCAGACGGACTATCTTGGCGGCCTCTTCCTTTGCAAGTTTGCCGTCCCCGTTCGTATCATATTGGGACAGGATGTAAGATTTGAAGTTCTCATCGTCAAAATAGACATAGGCATCCTCGGCAATGCCGGTCTGGGTCACAGTCACAGGAACTTCCTGGCCTGAGCATACAAGCCTGAACGAGCCCTGGCGTGTATCCATCCCCTCATTCGGAAGAACCATCACGGTCAGGGCGCAGGAGCCTGGCTCACCCTGCGGAGGAAAGACATCGAACCATTCAGGGACATTCCCTTCAGAATCATTGTCTTTCACTGCAGTCCAGCCAAGACTTGCGGTGAAACATACTTCTTTTTCGTCACCGACACTTTCGAACAGCAGTTCTGTTGTTTCATAATCCCCGAGAGTGATATACTCCGGTTTGTCATCATCCTTGCACGACACGAGAATAAGGGAAGCCGCGGCAAGGAGGCAGAATTTGTTAAGATACATAAATAGCGTTTTAAGGATATTAGGGCGCAAATATA
>JAQXHU010000007.1 GCA_029007435.1 Bacteroidales bacterium | reverse complement strand
GGTCCGTTCAGAGGGAACATCTCACCGTTGCCCCTGACCTCATAATGGCCTCCCGGAACCGCAGGGATCATGAACATCGCTGCGAGGAGTGCGAGCATCACCATCGATGTGGCTATGCGGGTCCCGTCCCACTGGACTGAGCCCTGCATCAGGAAAGTGATGGCTCCTGTAATGGCTCCGATGATGACCATCGGGTGCAGCCTGATTATACGTCTGAGGAAGAAGTTCTTGAGTGTCAAGGGATTTCTGTTTTCAGTTGAGGATTTTCCGGGCCATCTGTCGTCGTAAGCATAGGAAATGACGAAGCCTGACAGGATGAAGAAGAAGTCCACTGCGAGGTAACCGTGGTTGATCCCTTTTATGATGGCGTCGCCACCGGCGAAAGCGAATCCTTCGAATACGTGATACCAGACCACGAGAAGAGCCGCAGCTCCGCGCAGTCCATCAAGAATGTCGTAATGGGGTTTGGAGTCGGCAAATGAAGCCGCTGATTTCAATCTTCCCATAATGAAATGCCAGATTCCTGTTCAAAATTGTCCCTAGCCGCGGCAAAGGTAAGCATTTATTCGGACAATACCTCGAAATAACTATTATGCGGTGTAAAGGTCGGGTGGATTGAGGGTATTTCCTTTAAAAAGTATTAACTTTGCATAATAATAACACTGTAAAAAATCTATGCTATGAAAAGCAATCTGAAAATATCCGGTGTGCCAATGCCGGGAATGCCTTGGGAGGAACGTCCGGAAGGCTATAAGAAACCAATGTGGCGTTATTCTGCCAATCCGGTGATCCCGAGGGATTTGCTTCCGGATTCCAACAGTATTTTCAATTCTGCTGTAGTGCCTTTCGAAGATGGTTATGCCGGAGTTTTCCGCTGTGATGATACCAATATACGTATGGCCCTGCACGTCGGATTCTCCAAAGACGGCATTCATTGGGATATAAATCCGGAGACGCTCAGATTTGAGGGAGCTGATCCTGAGATTGGCAAATGGCAATACGGATATGACCCGAGGGTGTGCCGGATTGAGGACAGATATTATGTGACCTGGTGCAACGGCTATCACGGACCTACAATCGGAATCGCCTGGACAAAGGATTTCCGCACATTCCACCAGCTTGAGAACGCTTTCCTGCCATACAACAGGAACGGGGTGCTCTTCCCGCGCAAGATAAACGGTAAATTCGCTATGCTGTCCCGTCCTTCTGACACTGGACACACTCCTTTCGGGGACATATTCTATTCAGAATCACCGGATTTGGATTACTGGGGACACCACCGTTTCGTTATGGGGCCGTCTGATTTCGAGAAGAGCGCCTGGCAGTGCTGCAAAATCGGAGCTGGACCTGTGCCGATCGAGACATCTGAAGGCTGGCTGCTCTTCTATCACGGCGTGCATCATACCTGCCAGGGTTACAATTATTCCTTCGGCTCAGCTCTCCTCGATCTGGAGCAGCCTTGGAAGGTATTAGCCCGCACGGGTCCGTATCTTCTTCATCCTGAGACAATTTACGAGTGCACGGGAGATGTGCCGAATGTTTGTTTCCCTTGCGCTTCCCTCTGCGACCCGGAGACCGGACGTGTCGCGGTTTACTATGGATGCGCCGACACTGTTGTCGGACTGGCGTTCGGATACATTGATGAAATCATCGAATTCACCAAGAAGACAAGTATATTATGAAACATCCTGGAATGCTCTCCGTACTGCTGGCATTGACTGCTCCTGTCGCCATTTCAGCTGCGGAGAACAGGCTTGTTGACTACGTGAGGCCGTTTGTGGGCACAAGCAATTTCGGAACCACCAATCCCGGGGCAATCTGTCCGAACGGTATGATGTCTGTCACTCCGTTCAATGTGATGGGATCCGACCTGAATGTGTTCGACAAGGACAGCCGCTGGTGGTCAACGCCTTATACAAGCGAAAACAGTTTTTTTACCGGATTCTCGCACGTGAATCTTAGCGGCGTGGGCTGTCCGGAAGTTGGACTTGCCCTGACAATGCCGACTTCCGGAGATATCGAGGTGGACTATCATCTCTATGGTTGCGAGGCTGTTGAAGAAACTGCGGAGCCGGGCTATTATGGATGTTCGCTTTCCCGTTACGGAATAAGGGCCGAGGTCAGCGCCACATTGCGCACCAGCATTGAGCGCTATATTTTTCCTGCCGGAAAGTCCAATATCCTCGTGAATTTTGGAGAGGGACTCACGAACGAGACCGGTGCCTGGCTTAGGAAAATCAGTGACACTGAAATTGAGGGGATGAGGATGGCAGGAACGTTCTGCTACAATCCGCAGGCGGTTTTCCCAGTTTATTTCGCTATAAGAATAGGCAAGACACCGTCATCCTGTGGCTTCTGGAAGAAGCA
>JAQXHU010000006.1 GCA_029007435.1 Bacteroidales bacterium | reverse complement strand
CAGGAAGCGATTCATATCTATACTGAGAGATTTGAGTCGTTCTTGGCTTATCTGTGCGTTGACGGGGAGGCTTCTTTCCAGGTGACATCAACAGAAGTCGGGCTGGACGAATACATTCTCCGCAAGGGAGAGGTCCTGCTTGTCCCGGATGAAGTCGCTGACTTTTTCATTGTTCCGCGGGACCGTTCGACAGTCCTGCTTGAGGCATATATCGGTCCGAGAGAGGAGAATGACGAGTACATTGACCCGGATGCAGAGCCGGGGCTGAGGGGCGAGGATTATGAGGATAACTCGGTTTTGGGAGACATTGAAAATGGCGGAAGAAGTTAGAATTGACAAATATCTCTGGGCAATCAGGGTCTTCAAGACCCGCAGCGAGGCCGCGGATGCCTGCAAGGGCAATAAAGTGAAGGTCAACGGCGCTGATGCGAAACCGGCAAAGATGATCAAGGTCGGTGACACAATCCGTGTCAGGAAGGCCGCCGTCTATTACACATTCAAAGTCATCGGACTTATAGAGAACCGTGTGGGCGCCCATCTCGTGCCGGAATATGCTGAGAATCTCACACCCCAGGAGGAACTTGACAAACTCAAAGCTCCTGTGGAGACCTTTTTTGTCAAGCGTGACCGCGGAGCCGGGCGGCCTACAAAAAAAGACCGTCGCACAATCGAGGCGATGTGGGACGGTATTGATTTCAGTGATGATTTTTCTGATGCTTACGGAGAGGACTCTTCCGACGATTTCTCGTAAGAATGTCCTGATTATCCGTTGTATTTCCTTGACTGCTCCGCAATTAGGGCGGCATCATCAAAGTAATTGATTTTCATTGCGTCACGAACCTCCGACAATGTCTGGGCCGCAGTTTCGTGAGCCTTCTCTGTGCCCTTGCGCAAAATCTCGAACACGGCAGGGATATCCTTCTCGAACTCTTTCCTGCGTTCACGGATAGGGGCGAGGGTCTCCTCAAGCACTGCAAGCAGGAGTTTCTTTACCTTGACGTCACCGAGGCCACCTCTGCGGTAATGCTCTTTCATTTCATCGAGATTCGCATAGTCTGGAGCATATGCTGCGAAATGCTCCGGACGTGAGAATGCGTCAAGGTATGTGAAGACGGTGTTGCCCTCGACCTTGCCCGGATCGCTTACCTTGAGATGGCCCGGGTCCGTGAACATCCCCATAACCTTCTTCTTCAGATCTTCCGGAGTGTCTGACAGATAGATGCAGTTTCCGAGGGACTTGCTCATCTTGGCCTTGCCGTCTGTTCCCGGCAGTCTCATACATACAGAGTTCTGGGGCAGCAGGATTTCAGGCTCCACCAGAACGTCACCGTAAATGCCGTTGAATCTCCGGACAATCTCCCTGGTCTGCTCCAGCATCGGCTCCTGGTCTTCTCCGGCAGGAACCACGGTGCCTTTGAACGCAGTGATGTCGGCTGCCTGGCTGATAGGGTAGCAGAAGAAGCCCACAGGCAGGGTGTTCTCGAAATCCCTCATCTGGATTTCTGCCTTCACGGTAGGATTGCGCTGGAGCCTTGCAACAGTCACGAGATTCATATAGTAGAATGTGAGCTCGGTGAGCTCAGGTATCATCGACTGGATGAAGAGGGTGCATTTCGAAGGGTCAATGCCGCAGGAAAGGTAGTCCAGGGCCACTTCAATGATGTTCTGCCGCACCTTCTCAGGATTGTCAGCATTGTCCGTAAGCGCCTGTGCGTCAGCTATGAACACAAACATTTTGTCATAATCCCCTTCATTCTGGAGCTCGACTCTGCGTTTGAGCGAGCCTACATAATGTCCGAGATGCAGTTTTCCGGTAGGTCTGTCTCCGGTCAATATTACTTTTCCCATAATAATTCGATATTATTTATTTACTTCCGGAACGCCTGGTTCCGGGTGCGCAAATATAGGAATATTTATCCGTATATTTTCAGATTCTCGCGGTTTCAGAAGCCACTTTAGCCGCCGCTTCGGCGTAATCCTCGCCGGATGAAGCATATAGAACACCTCTTGACGAGTTGATGAGCAGTCCTCCCTTGGCGTTTGCCCCGTATCTGATCACTTCCTCGGAGCTGCCTCCCTGTGCTCCGACACCCGGCACAAGGAAGAAATTGTCCGGGCAGAAAGAACGGATGTCCGCAAGCCTGTCGGCCTTTGTGGCCCCGACGACGAACATCATGTTCTCAGGAGTGGAAATCTCCATCATTTTCTCCATAACAACTTGGTACAGAGGCTTTTCATCTTGAACTGCCTGCTGGAAATCCGCTGATGACTTGTTCGAGGACAGAGCCACTACAATGGCGAATTTGCCAGGGTAGGCGAGGAATGGAGTGACGGTCTCGCTGCCCATATAAGGAGATATCGTCACTGCGTCGAAGTCCATAGTCTCGAAGAAAGTCCTGGCGTACATCTGGGCCGTGTTTCCGATGTCACCTCTTTTGGCATCGGCGATGAGGAACATTTCCGGATACTTCGAGCGGATATAGTCAATTGTCGCCTCAAGAGCCCTCATCCCTTCAATGCCGTAACTTTCATAGAATGCCAGATTGGGTTTGTATGAAATGCAGTAAGGAGCTGTGGCGTCGATGATTGCCTTGTTGAAAGCTATGATCGAGCGGGCCTTGCCCTTGTAGAGTTCCCCTTTGATGGCGGATTCCCCGTTGAGAGCGAGCCGCTGGATGTGCTCAGGCATTTTCGAATAATCTGTGTCAAGCCCTACACAGAGCATTGTCTTTTTCGCCCTTATCTGGGCATAAAGCTGGTCAGTTGTCATTATATTTTTTCAAATAATTTATTTAAGATAATCTTCAAAATACATTGTCACTTTGTCCATCAGGTGCACCCTGTCTTTGCCGAACACATTGTGTTCTGCACAAGGATAAGGAAAATAGTCCACCTGGACATTGTTTTTGATGCATTCTCTGATGAAGCTCAGGCTGTGCTCCCAAACTACGGTATTGTCGATGGCTCCCTGGCATATCAACAGCTTGCCTTTCAGGTCTTTGGCCTTGTTGATAAGGGAGGTCTCCCGGAATCCTTCCTCATTGGTCCTGGCTGTCTCCATATACCGCTCTCCGTACATCACCTCATACCATTTCCAGTCAATCACCGGACCTCCGGCCACGCCGACCTTGAATGTCTCCGGATAATTGGTCATAAGCGATATGGTCATAAATCCGCCGTAGCTCCAGCCGTGCACTCCGATGCGCTCCCTGTCAACGTAAGGCAATGTCTTGAGCGCCTCGATGCCTGCCATCTGGTCAGCCATCTCGGCCTGTCCGCAATATTTGTGAATGGCCTTCTCGTACTCCGCGCCCCTGTTCTGCGTGCCGCGGTTGTCCTGGACGTAAACGATATAGCCTTTCTGGGCCATGTACATTTCCCACATCCTTATCTGCCCGAGCCAGGAGTCCGTAACCATCTGTGAATGAGGACCGCCATATACGTAGAGCACTACCGGGTATTTCTTCGACGGGTCGAAATTCACCGGCTTGTACATCCTGAACCAGTTGTCATACCTGCCGTCCGCGCTCCTGACTGTGCCGAGAGTCATTTCCCCGGTAGCATAATCTTTCAGAGGGTCTTCGCTTGAAAGAATTGACCTGGAGACTTTTCCGTCAGCTGACCTGAGCGCAGTCTCCCCGGGTACATTGAAACTGCTCCAGCAGTCAACGAACCAGGTGCAGTCGGAATTCATATAGATATTGTGCCATCCTTCCTCGGCAGTGAGCCTGACAGGTTTTCCAACCGTCACGGTCCCTTTTTTGCCGACTTTCACATCGACACGGAAAAGGTGGTTCTCGACAGGGGAGATTTCCGCTGAAGTATAGAACACGCTGGTTCCGTTCTCGGCGACAAACTGCACGTCGGCATCAATGGAAGTCAGCCTGTCCACATTCCCGAGAGTGTCGCAGAGGTATAGATTCCTGTAGCCGTCCCTGTTGTCCGTGCGGTAGATGAACTTGCCTGTCTTTCCGAGCCACTCCAGCCTGTCAAGCGGCTCGACATATCTGTCATTGTGCTCAGTCAGAATTGTTTTCACAAATCTGCCGTTGTCAGCCCGGTACATATTCAGGTTCATATTCTTCTGGCTCCTGTCAAGAACCTGGATGAAGATATACCTGCTGTCCGGCGACCAGCTGATGTTGGTCAGATACTGGTCGTAACCGAAGTCCTCTGCCTCCACATAGACCGTGGTGTTTGCCGCGGTATTATATATTCCGAGGCGGACGTTTTCGGAACTCATTCCGTTCATCGGATATTTGATGGCTTTCAGGCTGCCGGTACGGGTCGTGATGTCCAGCAGCGGGAAGTCGGTGACCAATGTCTCGTCTTTTCTGTAAAACGCTATTTTGCGGCTGTCCGGTGACCAGAAGATGCCGCCTTCGATTCCGAATTCATTGCGGCTGACGCTCTGTCCGTAGGTTATGTTCCTGTCAACACTTTCGGCGACTGTCCAGTCGTGGAGCATCGAGTCGATGCATTTGAGGCTGTGTCCGCTCGTGAAAGCGGCAGCCGTGCGGTCCGGTGAGAATGTGACATTCGCAGCACCTTCCGGCAAAGCCGCCCGGATTCTGGCAGCAGCGTCAGGAATACTTTCAGTCAGATGTGCCTCGGAACCGCTCGCCACATTGTATTCATATACTTCTCCGTCTTTTCTGTATGTGAATGTGGAAGGGCTGTTCCAGACCGGATAAGTCCTTGCAGGATAAATCTTCCGGGACAATATAGTCTCCTCCATTGTGAGGATTTTCCCTTCATTGTTGCCCTTGTGGACGGAATGGACAGTCATTGCCTCCTCATTTGCTTTCGCTCCTGTAGGGACAATTCCGCTTCCTGTTGTTTCCGCATTGATGCCGGCTCCAGCGGCCGCCGAAATGATAATGCCTGCGGACAAGACGCTGATGATTTTCATATTGTCAAAAATTTTCAATTATATAATCCTCAGTTGACTGACAATATCTTGTCTACAACATATTTCTGCTGGCCGCGCCAGGGTAGTGCTCCGAGGTATTCTTTGTAATGCAGCTCGACATTCTTGCCGCTGCATCTCATCAGCGAGTCGGCTACAGCCTTGTCGTCAACGGAGAACTCGAACACGTAGGACTCCATTGTGACAGAGCCTTTCGAGCCTGTCCCGCGGAGACCTGACTGTATGAGCCTTCCCTCGTATGTCTTGAATATGTAGCCTTTGTAAACCACCTGGTTCAGTTCACCGGCCTTCACGCCTTCGCCGAACACGAAATAGAATTTCACGGAAATGAATCCGATAAGCGCTATCGCGAGCACTGCCGCCGCTATAGCCGCGATTTTGGTCTTGATGCTCATTTTATATTGTCATTAATTTCCCATCCGGTGATTGTGGAAACGTAAGGAATCACCGAGTGCGCAAGTTTTATATGTCCTTTATAGTTTGGATGCCAGCTTGCCCCGAGCTCGCTGTCATTGTCGTGTATCATCTCAGTTATGCCGAGGAAATATACATTCTCAAGTCCGCAGGAACGGGCGGCTTCTCTTACATAGTCGGCCGCGAGATCATCGCACCGGCTCGCCATACAGAGCACCGGATGCTCCTCACCATAGTTCGCCTTGATACTTTTCAATAGACGTATATAATTGTCCTTGAAGGATTTGAGCGATGGCTGGCGTTCGCAGGAAAAGTCATTGGTGCAGAGATAGATGATGGTAACCTTAGGCTTGAAAGGGGATTCGGACGCTTTCCATTCAGGCCCTCCCTCCTCATCGAAAACCCTGAGATAGCGGTCCGGCATATAGTCGCCTTTGAGTTTGTCGTTGTAGTTCCTTGCGATACCCATTCCGGAGTGGGCAATTGAAAAATAGTCCGCATTGAAATATCTTGCAAGGATTGCGGCATAAGTCAGATTGCTGTTCTCTGTCTCAGGCAGGAAAGGGTCAGTCCGGACGCTTTCTTCAGTGCCGTATCCGCAGGTGTAGGAATCACCAATCACTTCGAACTGTCTCGGTTTGAGACCCTCGGCCTGGAGAACATTGCCTTTTGTGACAAATCCGCTGAATGTGGTCGTGCCCTGCTCTCCCTCTGTCCTCCTTTTGATAATCACATTGTGGCTGCCCTGTTTCTGGGCCCTCATTCCGATTGATTTGAGAAGTTCCTCATCCACAAGTACATAGAGCGAGTCTTTGCCTGATATGGCCACAACTCTGTCAGCCTTTGCCCCAGCCGGCCTGTCCACCCATATGTCGTAGTAATTCTTTTTTGTGTCTGAGGCTTTCAGCGCGAGATAGTTTCCCTCAAAGCTGATTTTCGCATAAACGGCGGTCCAGTTGAAGGTGACATTGTCCCCTTCGGCCAGTGTGCGGCCTACGTATGTGATTCTTGAGTCGGAGGCCGGAGTCACTGTCTCCGGAACTTCTCTTGCAAAACTGATACAGCATATCAATGCGGCTGCGAGAGACAACTGTAATCTGTCCATATTTTATTTCCAATATTCGTAAAACAGTGTGATACTTTCAATTCCGGCTTCGAACTGGCGTATGAGGTAGCTTTCGTTAGGGGAGTGGATGGTGTCTCTCTCAAGTCCGAATCCCATCAGCAGAGGGTCTGCTCCCAATATGTTCCTCATTTCAGCAAGTACGCAGATGCTTCCGCCTCCACGGCTCGGAACCGGCTCTGTTCCATATACTTCCTTCATCGCTTCTGATGCCGCCCTGTAGGCTGATGAGGTGATTGGGATCAAGAAGCCGTTTCC
>JAQXHU010000005.1 GCA_029007435.1 Bacteroidales bacterium | reverse complement strand
TGAGTGGCTCATCAACGCCCAGGGCGAGGACGTAGTTGCAGGTATCCGCACTCCTAATCCGCTGAACGAGGCCACCAAGTCAGAGAAGAACAAAGACCTCGAGTCCCTCGAGAAGGCAATGCCTGAGGTTTACAAGGAGCTCGACGAGATCCGCACACATCTTGAGAACCACTTCCACGATATGCAGGACATCGAGTTCACTATCCAGGAAGGCAAGCTATGGATGCTCCAGTGCCGTATCGGAAAGAGGACAGGTCTCGCCGCTCTCCAGATGGCCACAGATATGCTCGCCGAGGGTATGATTGACGAGAAGACAGCGGTGATGAGAGTATCTCCTGCACAGCTCGACGAGATTCTCCACCCTATCCTCGACCCAGCCTCAGAGAAGAAGGCAAGCAAGATTGCCCAGGGTCTTCCTGCATCTCCGGGCGGAGCGGTCGGAACATTGGTATTCACTCCTGAAGACGCTGTTGCAGCAGCCGCTGAAGGACGCAAGGTGATTCTCGTCAGGGAGGAGACCTCTCCGGAAGATATCGAGGGTATGAGGGCCGCAAGCGGTATTCTCACAGTGCGCGGAGGTATGACCTCGCACGCTGCCCTGGTTGCCCGCGGATGGGGCAAATGCTGCATCGTGGGATGCGACGCGATGAAGATTGACCTCGCCGCAAAGACTGTCACATTCGCAGGCTGCGACAAGGTATTCAAAGAGGGTGACTGGTTCAGCCTCAACGGAGCGAAAGGTCTGGTTTACGATGCTAAGATTGACACTATGGACGCTTCGGAAAACCCTCTGTTCGTTCAGTTCATGGCTCTCGCCGACAAGTTCCGCAAACTCGGTATCAGGACCAACGCCGACACTCCGGAAGATGCTGCAAAAGCTGTTTCATTCGGCGCTGAGGGAATCGGCCTGTTCCGTCTTGAGCATATGTTCTACGGAAAGAATTCCGAGACACCTCTCGCAAAACTCCGCAAGATGATTCTCTGCGACACAGACGAGGAGAGAAAGGCGGCCCTTACAGAACTTGAGCCGTTCATCAAGGCTTCAGTCAAGAGCACTCTCAAGATTATGGACGGCAAACCGGTTGTGTTCCGTCTTCTTGACCCGCCTCTCCACGAGTTTGTTCCTCATACAGAAGAGAAGAAAGCCGAACTCGCAAAAGAGCTCGGAATCACTCCTGCCGAGGTTGAGAAACGCGGCGAGTCACTCCACGAGGTGAACCCTATGATGGGACACAGAGGAGTACGTCTCCACGTGTCATTCCCTCTCATCGCCGAAGTTGAGTACAGGGCCATCTTCACGGCTGCTGCAGAGCTTCAGGCTGAAGGACTCCATCCAATGCCGGAAATTATGATTCCTGTCACAATCTCCGCACGCGAGCTCAGCTTCCAGAAGGCTATCTGCGACAGAGTGAAGGCCGAGGTTGAGGGCAAATTCAGCACAAGCATTGACTACCAGTTCGGTACAATGATTGAAATCCCTCGTGCGGCTCTTACTGGAGACAGGATGGCAAGGACCGCGGAGTTCTTCTCATTCGGAACCAACGACCTCACCCAGATGACATTCGGATTCTCCCGCGATGACGTCGGCACATTTATGGGCGAGTATCTCGGCAACAAGCTTCTCGACGCTGATCCGTTCAAGACAATTGACACCAAGGGTGTCGGCAAACTTGTCGAGTACGGCATCCAGGCCGGAAGGTCCAAGAGACCGGAGCTCAAGTGCGGTGTCTGCGGAGAGCACGGAGGAGACCCTGATTCCATCAAGTTCTTCAACAAGATTGGCATCGACTACGTTTCCTGCTCACCGTTCCGCGTGCCTATCGCCCGCCTCGCAGCGGCCCAGGCAGCAATTGCACAGAGCAAGTAATCTGACGATATAAATCCAATAACCCCCGTCTCGCTGATTGCAAGACGGGGTTTATTGGATTATCTACATCCTCATCATACCGGCCACCATCAATACCGCTCCGGGGAGACCCACTCGGAGGTGAAGGCATAAGGCATACGCCAGACGGAACCGGACTTGTCGCAGAAATAGAGGCTGGAACGGGTGAACTGGTCAGGATTGCCGTCGGCCCAGAAGGAATAGAACCCGTCGGCGCAATTCCAAGGACGCCGCATATAAGTGTGGTTCATAAGACTGCCGGAGGTCAAAGTCTTGTCTCTCAGCCAGGTGCGTCCCTGGTCAGAAGAGCGCCAGCGAACAACTTCACCGCCGGAGCCCCAGTATGTCGGGCCGGCATCAGTAGGGGCGATAACCACCCAGTCAGAGCCTTCAACCCACAGGCTGCCGGAATCATAACAATGTGTGGATGTGGTCAACAGACTCTCCTCCCACTCAGTTCCGGTCCAATGCAGGACGTGCCATTGCCGGGTGCCTCCGTCAGGACCGGTCTTGTGATTGCGGCTTGTCAGATACAGAATCAGTGGATTGCCCGCAGCATCGAAATTCACATCCTTGATATAGCAATTGTGGGTCTCGTCAGTATGCTGATAATCACGCACAAGGCAATTTGAATCCCAGGTGGTCACGGGGATGTCCACAGGCTGTCCGTCAACAGTCGTCCACGTGGCTCCCCAGTCCGTTGACTGGACGAAATAGATGTTAGTGCGGGTATCGACATTGCCATTGATATGGCGGTTGAACGCAGTGCAGAGCTTCGTACCGTAAATGTTGCTTATCTGATAATGCCCGGAATTGGTCTCCGACCCTTCTTTGATTGAAGCAAGCTGTTTGTAACCAGACCATTCCACCCCATCGGGAGACGTCTGCCAGAAAAGCTGGCGGGTGCCGTCATAACGGGTGAAAAACAGGAAGAAACCTTTGTCTTTGTGGTACATCACCTGAGGATAGGCCATAACGCTCTCATTAATGTACTCGAAAGCAGTTATGTCATAAGGGTTTACACTGCGGTATCTCACGCCAGGCCTCCTGTTGCCGCGTCCTGACACAAACACCCAGATATATCCGTCCTTGTCAATCTGCACAGTAGGATCATCGTGAGGGTCCGACACCCCGATAATTCCTTTGTCCATCACCACCCTCGGTTTCTGCAGTTTATGAGTCCGGTGGTCATAACAGCCTATCATACAGAGCAGATATTTCTTGTCCTCCGCCGGAGTGCCCCCATATACAAAATATGTCCTGTCAACCTCGGGGGCGTAAATGCTCATCGGGATATGCTTCATAGTGTAAGTCCCGAGCCCTCCGGAATACTTCGAACCATAATCCGACAGCGCCTGGCCAAGATCGAACCAAATGCCTCTATAGCCCGCAACTGTCTGGTTATAAGCGGAAGGAGTCTTCCAGGATTTGTTCTCAATCCTCGTTCCCGCCCCGTAAAACAGGTCTCCAGTCACCTGGTCAGGACAGAATACCGGCCTGGACAGGACATATCCTGCCACATCGTACACAGTCGTGTCAACTGCGGACGTACGGACAGTTACCGTGCCGTCAATTGTTTTGTAACTCAGTTCGTCGCAAAGATACCCATCAGGACAGTCAGAATCATTTCCGAATGCAAGGTCTGCTACCGGGCCTTGGAACGACACCGACACTTCCCGGACTGAAGCCGGAAGCGATGATTCATATACATCTCCATAAACCCTCACTTCTTCATTGAAACCATTGACAACCAATCCATCAGAGGTGATGAAGCTAACATCCGCAGTATATTTTCCCTCCGGTATTGAAGATATATTCCTTCTGCCGGAAACGGACACAGGGATATCAACAATCCCGTCCTTCGTACCAAGTCCGAGCCTTATCATTTTCACTTCTTCCGGCAGGCCAGACCACAGGCATACAAGCCTTTCGCGGCCACCGTGAAGTTCCACGGAAAGATCTGAATAGTCAGCCTCACTGTGAGGCTCTGAAACATTGTCATTGCAGGCGGACACAATGCATAACATTGCCGCCACCATCATTCTCCGACCCGGAGAGTATCTTTTTCCGAACCTCATAGTAATTACCTTAATGTCACAAATGAAATCGAAACGTCATCATTGTCCGGTGACGGATACGGAACGAAGCGGAGAGCCGAGCCGGAGGATGGAGAGGATAGTTCCTCGCCACCGACAGACATTGTGCCACAGCATCTTATGCGCACACTGATACTGCCTTTCAGTTTCAATTCCGGGGTGATTCTCAAACCCGCCTCTACCGGATACGGTGTTTTCATCGCAGATATCCTGACGACATTGTCCTCAATCCATCCGGATTCCCTGAGAATCTCCACAGTCCAGTCCTTCGGAACAGTGCTGACATTGCTCTGCAAAGCCGCGCGGAAACGCAATGAATCCCCCTCCTCAACAGCGTCAAGAGGTACATCGAACTGCATATAGTCGTTCTTCCACGTTGGTTTCACCGCCCAGTGCCCGGCAAGGTCTGAACTGATGATGAAGGTCCTGGTCGCCGAAACATTGTCACCTGAATGCCAGGACGCCTCGGCGGAAGAGCCTGATGGCCTGTCAGCCGGAATGCGTCCCTCGTACGTCCAGCAATTGCCGTTCTTCGAGTTCCAGTCCGTCATAAAATCATTGTCACCGACCGTCCAGGATGCAATCAGGTTCTCCTGAAGTTTATAGCTCTGACGGATGGTGAATGATTCTTCCCAGCCGCTTCCTGTCCTGACTGTCACTTTCCCGCTTCTTTCAGCTCCAGAATCATTCGCTCCACAGGCAATCTTCACAAAGGCCGTCTTGTAGGCCTCTCCCGCACGGACATCCGGCACCGCCCACTCCGGAGCGCTTAAAGTCCAATCTTCGTCAGCGAACACCGTCATACTCACTGCTCCGCCATCCATTGGAAGCACGGGAGATTCCTCCGGACACCTCAGCCTGATACCTCCTGAATAACCGGCAGGAAGCTGGACGACAGGAACAGCGACAGTGTCACAGTCAGAAACCACCTTCACAATTCCCTGTCTTTCAATCGTTTCCTCATTGACATAGGCTGTCAGATAAATCTTCCTGCCTCCATCCTCAGGAGTTCCTTCACCGGACAATGGCGCCGCAACAAGCCAGTCTCCAGACAAGTCAATCGCCCATTTCCCTCCGCAGGATACAGAGAACTCGACCGAACGCCTCGGCTCGGACGGCAGCACAATTATCTCCGTAGCGCCGCCCAGGACAATCTCCAATCCTTTCCCACCACCAGCATCGGAGCAGGAGAGAGCTATGAGGAGCAATGAAATTAACGCTATTTGATTCCTAAAAATATTCATAGGCTCTATGTCATTACGCATTAATGGATGCCCGTTGGTTTTGAAAGTGCAACACACAAAATTAGAAATAAATCTTGAAAAAATTACTATATTTGAAAATTGTCCAAAAACTGCCGGGAAAAAGGCGGAACCATTATATATGAACGAGAAATTATACCTCATAGACGGCCACGCACTGATTTTCAAGATGTATTACGCATTCTTGAGGAGACCGATGATAAACTCCAAAGGAGCGGATATGTCAATTCTGTTCGGGTTCACCAAATACATCCTCGAACTCATTGAGAGAGAGCGGCCGACACATCTTGCCGTAGCGTTCGACCCTCCGGGTGGAACATTCCGCAACGAGATGTACAGTGAATACAAGGCGAACCGCGCGGAGACACCACAGCTCGTGATTGATGCCCTTGAGCCATTGGAAGGATTGTGCAAAGCTCTTGACATTCCGGTACTTATGATTCCAGGATTCGAGGCTGACGACGTAATCGGCTCAATGTCAAGAAAAATGCGCAGGGAAGGACTCGACATATATATGGTGACGCCGGACAAGGATTACGGCCAGCTGGTGGACGACGGAATATACCAGTACCGCCCCGGAAAGGCAGGAGAGCCTGCCGAGATACTTGACAAGGCCGCAATCAACGCAAAATACGGCATTTCATCCCCTGCCCAGGTCATAGAAATGCTCACCATCTGCGGAGACACGGCGGACAACATTCCCGGCGTAAAAGGAGTGGGAGAAGTCGGGGCAAGCAAACTCATTTCGAAATACGGCACTGTTGAAAACATATACAGGCATCTCGATGAGCTCACACGGAGGCAGAGGGAGCAGTTCGAAGCCGCAGAAGACCATATCCAGCTCAGCCATCAGCTCGTAACCATCAAGACTGACATTCCGTTGGAGACCAGGGAGGAGGATATGCGCCTCACATTGAGATACACGGAGGAAGTGGCCGACCTGTTCGAGCTGTACGAGTTCAACTCTCTCAAGAAACTGATTCCGGACTCTGACAAGATTGCGTCATCACCGTCAGCAAGGCAGGAAAGCAGGAAGTTTGTTGTCAATGAGACGGGCAAAGAAGAAATTGTCCGGCTTGCCAGATCCTACGGACATTTTTCCGTAAATGCCGGGACATTTCCAAACGGCGGCATTGAGATGACAATCGCAACCTGTCCGTCCTCGGAAATGGAAAAAAGCCAGAATGAAGACCTCGTTTCTTATGCCGCCACCGGTTCCCCGGAAGAATTCAAAGCCATTTTGGAAGACGGAGGCACGGCCAAATACGGTTACAATCTGAAAGAAGTGACAACGGTCTTGAGCAATGCGGGCATATCATTGAAAGGCAGGCTGTTCGACATCAGCCTGATGCACTACCTCATAAATCCCGAAAGAAGCCACAACCCGGAAATCCTGGCAAAAAGCTACCTCGGAATCGACATTGAAGAAGCAGGCGGAGCTGAAGAAGCGGAACCGGCAAGCCTGTTTGACGCGCCTGCGGAATCCGGGGATGGAGCACCTGACATCCGGAGAACAGCAGCAGCCCTTCCCACCGGTCTGGCAATCCGTACGGAGCTTGACAGAATCTCCAGCGGAAATCTCTCATTGTCAGAGATGTACGACAAGATGGAAGAGCCTCTTATGAAGGTTCTCGCGAAAATGGAGAAAACAGGTGTGAAGGTTGACCTCAACCAGCTGAAGGAATTCGCTGACGGGCTGAGGACAGAACTTGCGCAACGGGAAGCCGGAATAAGGAAGATGGTGGATGAGCCTGACCTGAACATATCCTCGCCGAGGCAGATAGGTGACGTCCTGTTCGACAAGCTGAAGCTCGACCCGAAAGCCAAGCGGACAGGAAGGGGCAGTTACCCTACCGATGAGACCACTTTGGCAGCCCTGTCACACAAGCATCCCGTCATAGAAGAAATACTTGAATTCAGGGCGGTGAAGAAGCTGTTGTCCACATACATAGAGCCATTCCCCGGATATATTTCCAGACGTGACGGAAGAGTTCACACGACATTCAACCAGGCTCTTACAGCCACCGGAAGACTCAGTTCATCCAACCCGAATCTCCAGAACATCCCTATACGCACGGAGAGGGGAAAAGAAATCCGCAAGGCATTTGTCCCCGGCACAGACGACGGTTTCATCCTTTCAGCCGACTACTCCCAGATCGAGCTGAGAATAATGGCGCATCTCAGTCAGGACCAGCATCTTATGCAGGCTTTCAGAGACGGCGTTGATGTCCATAAAGCCACGGCTGCGAAGATATTCGGCATCCCTTATGAAAAGGTGGACCAGGACCAGAGACGTGTAGCCAAGACCGCGAACTTCGGGATAATGTACGGGATTTCGTCTTTCGGGCTTTCCCAGAGACTCGGCCTGTCCAGAAGCGAGGCGAAAAAGATAATCGAAGACTATTTCGCAGCATTCCCCGCCATCCGTTCTTTCATAGAGGACTGCATCGCCTCCGCAAGAGAGAACGGCTATGTGGAGACCATTTTCGGAAGAAGAAGATACCTGCCTGACATAAACGCCAAGAACGCCACCATCAGGTCATTGGCGGAACGCAACGCCGTGAACGCGCCTATTCAGGGAACCTCGGCCGACATCATCAAACTCGCTATGATCAATGTTGACAGGAAGATGGATGAGGTGGGGATGAAAAGCCGGATGGTGCTTCAGATTCACGACGAACTGCTTTTCGACACCGCCGCAGACGAGGTCGAGGCACTGTCCGGCCTCGTACGCAACGAAATGGAGAATGTAACAGAATTATCAGTTCCACTAACAGTAGAATGCAATTATGGGAAAAACTGGCTCGAAGCTCACTAATATTGACGACAACGGTCTCATCAATATGGCTCTGGAAGGCAACGGACCTGAGTCAGAAGCCGCATTTTTCACTCTCTATGCCCGTTATCACAAAGCTGTTTCCGGGCATATAGCCAAATATGTGAAGGAAAGCGAGGAGATAGAGGACATCTGTATGGAGAGTTTCGAGAAAGCATTCGGAAAACTTTCCACGTTCAAGCAGGAGAACAAACTGTCCACCTGGCTTTTCCGCATTGCCAGGAACACCGCGTTCGACCACCAGGAGAAAGCCAGGATGAGAGGTCAGAAGATTGAGAAGACGTCCATTGACATTTCGCCGGAAGAAACCATCAACGTGATTGACGACAGGATGAGTCCGGAGGAGAACGTGATTTCAACCCAGGACCACGAGAATTTTCTCTATTGCATTGACAAACTGCCGGAACACTATATGAGCATAGCAAAAATGTGCTTCATCGACAATCTCGGATACAAGGAAATTTCCGAAAAAGCCGGCATCCCGGTCAACACCGTGAAGACCCGTATCAGCCGGGCAAAGAATTTAATAGTCCAGATGATGCTGGATATGGAGGAATAAAAATGACTGCAGATCAGTTCATTCAGTTTGCGAAGGAAAAGTTCCCTGAGCTGACAACGGAGATGGAAGCCAGGTTCAGACAGCTCGAACCGCTTTATAATGAATGGAATACAAAAATCAACGTAATCTCGAGGAAGGACATAGGCAGCCTGTACATCAGGCACGTGGCGCACTCGCTCGCCATAGCCGGGTATCTCAAGGCCGAAAGGCCTGAAATCTTTGCATCGTTCAGAGACGGGGTTGATAACGGAAAAGCAGTGTCCGTGCTCGACCTTGGAACAGGAGGCGGTTTCCCCGGAATACCTCTCGCGATTCTGTTTCCGCGGACCAACTTCACCCTGTGCGATTCAGTTGGCAAGAAAGTGAAAGTGGCAAGAGAGGTGGCCGCCGCTATCGGGCTGAAAAATGTCACGTTTGTAAACGCCCGGGCGGAATCTCTTGAAGAGAAGTTTGACTATGTGGTGTCCCGCGCTGTCACAGCCCTCGACAATTTCTACCCGTGGGTCGACGGGAAGTATTCCGGAAGCATTTTCTATCTCAAAGGAGGAGACTTCGCAGAGGAGCTTTGCCGTATGATGTCAGCCGCAAGACTCAATCCGGGCTCGGTGCGGACCTGGAAACTGCAGAACTGGCTTGATGACGAAGTATTTGAAGACAAATTCGTTATAGACATTCCCTAATATATGGAGTTTCTTGAAAGCCTTGGACTTTTAGGCCTGTTCATAGGCACATTCCTGGCCGCCACTGTTCTTCCGTTCAGTTCAGACGCTCTGTATCTTGCCGTTCTCGCCGCCACAGGCAATCCGGCAGGCTGCCTGATATCCGGGACGGCAGGAAACTGGCTCGGCAGCATTGTGACTTACTGGATGGGATGGATAGGCAGATGGGAGTGGATTGAGAAATGGTTCAAGGTCAAGCCGGAGACATTGCAGAAACAGAAAGAGAAAATCGACAGGTTCGGGGTTTGGCTGGCTCTCATCTGCTGGGTTCCGTTCATCGGGGACGTCATCGCAATCGCCCTGGGATTCTACAGGACCCCGCCAGTGCGTACAGCTGTCCTGCTCCTTATCGGGAAATTCCTGCGTTTCCTCGTCTGGAATCTACTTTTCGGCCTGATATAGGCAATTACGCAGTCCTTCCAATAGCTATATTTATTAACATCTGAAAGTATTTTTCAAAAATCAAGTTACAATTTTAAAACAATTTAGTATATTTACGACAATAATTGTAACCCACATTTTTGAGATGACTGACAATACACTGGAACTGACACCCAACATCGTGTCATCATTTCTCCGGAAACGCCCGGAGTCATTCACAAAAGCCGACATCATTGAATTCATCCGCTCTTACGGAGTGAAGATGGTGAATTTCATGTATCCTGCAGAGGACGGCAGAGTCAAGACCCTGAATTTCTTCATCAACAATTTAGAGTACCTGAACACCATCCTGAGTCAAGGAGAAAGAGTGGACGGCTCAAGCCTTTTCCCGTCATTTGTGGAGGCCGGCAGCAGTGACCTGTATGTAATGCCTAGATTCAGGACAGCATTCATCGACCCGTTCTGCGAGATTCCTACTCTCGCTATGCTGTGCCGCTTCTATGACAAGGACGGCAAGCCGTTCGAATGTGATCCATACAGAAGCGTCCTCAAAGCAGCGCAGGTATTCCGCGAAAAAACAGGAATGTCCTTCGAGGCAATGGGAGAGCTTGAATATTACGTAATTACGGATGAGAGCACTCTGTTCCCCGGCTCTGACCAGAAAGGCTATAATGAATCCGGGCCGTTCGCAAAACTGAACTGGTTCAGGGCGGAATGTATGGAATACGTCGCCCGCACCGGAGGTATGATCAAATACGGTCACAGCGAGGTTGGAAATTTCACAAGAGATGGTAAAACATTCGAGCAGAACGAGATAGAGTTTCTCCCCTGCCCTATCGAGACGGCTGCGGACCAGATTCTCCTGGCAAAATGGGCAATCCGCAACCTTGGCCTGAGACACGGTCTGGACGTGACATTCGCACCGAAAATCATTGTCGGAGAAGCCGGTTCAGGTATGCACATCCATATGAGAATAATGAAGGACGGAGTGAACCAGATGGTCTCCAGGGGAAAACTTTCAGACACAGCAAAGAGAGCCATCGCAGGAATGATGGAACTGGCCCCTGCGATAACCGCATTCGGCAACAAGAACCCTACATCATATTTCCGTCTGGTACCACACCAGGAAGCTCCTACCAATATATGCTGGGGAGACTGCAACCGTTCAACACTGGTCAGAGTACCACTCGGATGGACCACGGGGGTCAATATGTGCGCAGATGCCAACCCTCTTGAAATCAATGGCCCAGAAAATGCCGATGCTTCCGGGAAACAGACAGTGGAAATGCGCTCCCCTGACAGTTCAGCAGACATATACCAGCTGATGGCCGGCCTGTGCACAGCCTGCCTCCACGGACTCGAGATGCCGGTCGACAAGGCTCTCGGCATTGCAAGGGAGAAATATGCCGGACTGGACATCCACAAGGAAGGAGCCATAGACAGATACGAGGCACTGCCTTCCTGCTGCTGGGAGTCCGCTGAATGGCTCGAATCTTCGAGAGAGTTTTTCGAGAGAGACGGAATTTTCCCGCGCAGGATGACAGACGGCATCATTGAAGCTCTCAAGTCATTCAATGACAAGGGAATGCTCTCCGATACCGTGAAGGACGACTCCAAGGTCGCAGAGCTTGTAAAACGCTACTTCTACTGTGGTTGAGCCCGCTCAATGATTGCGGGAACGCAGTTCCTTTTCCAGATCCGCAATCGAGACTCCCATAGCCTCATTCAGGACAAGCAGATGATAAATGAGGTCGGAGACTTCGTAAATATACCGGTCGGGATTGCCGTCAACAGCTTCGATGACAGTCTCGACCGCTTCTTCTCCAACCTTCTGGGCGGACTTCTTCACGCCGGCGCTGAATAGCCGGGAGGTATATGAGCCTTCAGGCATCAGCTGATGACGCTGCTGTATGAGAGACTGGAGATAACGGATGAATCCCTCCTCCTCCGGTGTGTCAAAACAGGACGTTGTCCCCCTGTGGCATACCGGACCGGCAGGCTCTGCCATCACCAGCAGAGTGTCACAGTCGCAGTCTTTGTACATTTCCTTGACATACAGCCAGTTGCCGCTCGTTTCGCCTTTTGTCCACAATTTCTGCCGGCTACGGCTGAAAAATGTCACTTTTCCTTCAGAGCAAGTCTTTCTGAAAGCCTCTTCATTCATATACCCAAGCATCAGGACCTTGAGTGTACGGCTGTCCTGGACAATCACAGGAAGCAGGGAATCCGCATTGCGGGACAAATCAAAATCATTAAAAACCAACATTTTCTTAATTATTATAATTCAACATTCCGTGCGACATTGATACCGGCCTTGACAAGACAGTCCTTAAGCCGGGAGACCGTAAACTCCCCATAGTGGAAAAGGCTGGCCACCAGCGCCGCATCCGCTTTTCCCGCAGTCAGGACGTCAATGACATCCTGAGCAGAACCAGCACCTCCCGAGGCAATCAGGGGAATGTCCAGCTGGTCCGACAGTTCAGCCATCACATCGCAGGGATAGCCCTTCCTCGTTCCATCATTATCCATCGAGGTGAACAGGACCTCGCCAGCCCCCCTGTCCTGGACCTCTCTTGCCCAAGAGAACAACTCCCTGTCCGTGATGCATTTTCCTCCGCAAGTCACCACACGCCATACTCCGTCTACCACCTTCGCGTCTATCGCCGCCACAATGAACTGGCTGCCATAACGGCCTGCAATCCGGTCAATGAGTGAAGGGTCAGCAACGGCCGCCGAATTGACGGAAATCTTGTCTGCCCCGGCTTCAAGCAACCTTGCAGCTCCGTCTGCGGAAGAAATTCCGCCTCCGACAGTGAAAGGGATATTTATACGTTCAGCTATGCGGCTTACAAGATCCGTGAAAGTGGCACGGCCCTCTTCGGTAGCGCTTATATCAAGATAGACCAGTTCGTCAGCCCCTTCCGAGGCATAGCGGGCACCGAGCGCGACAGGATCGCCCACTACTTCAAGTCCTTGGAAATGAACTCCTTTTACTGTCATCCCGTCTTTTACATCCAAACAGGGTATTATTCTTTTTGCCACCATTTCTTCAGTTCCTCCATTGTCACCAGGCCTTCGTACAGGGCCTTTCCTATGATTATTCTGTCAAGTCCAAGGCTGTCCGCAAGTTCAATATCCCGCACCGACGCCACTCCCCCGCTAACTGTAACCGAAAGATTCGGAAAGTTCTTCTTAAGTTCCTGATACACAGACCAGGAAGGTCCGGACAGCATCCCGTCTTTAGATATGTCAGTGCATATCACTCTTTGAAGGCTGTTAGGAATGAACTGCCCGAGAAGAGCTCCTGCATCATAATCCGATTTCTGCACCCATCCGTCAACAGCCACCTTCCCATCCCTGAGATCGACGCTGAGAGCGATTCTGTCCGGGCCATAGCATTCAAGCCAGGAGGAGAAAAGGTCAGGAGTCTTCACCGCCGCGCTGCCGCAGATTGCCACTGCAGCTCCCGCATCGAAAACTGATCGCAACGCCCCTGAAGTTCTCAGCCCGCCGCCCCATTCTACGGACAAGCCTGTCAATGTGACTATCCGCTCCAGGACAGCAAAATTCTCTTGCCGGGAGGACTTTGCGCCTTCGAGATCCACAAGGTGGAGCCAGCGTGCTCCGTTGTCAGCGAACTGCAGAGCCAGGTCATCCGGTCTGTCAGAATAAGTCGTCCGCTTAGAATAATCGCCCTGTGTCAGGCGGACCGCTTTGCCATCAATGATGTCAATGGCGGGAATCACCGTTATGTTATTATCTTTCATATCAACAGGAAATTACGGAGAAGACGCTCCCCTGCCGGGCCGCTCTTCTCAGGATGAAACTGCACACCATAGAAATTGCCCTTGGAAAGGGCTGCGCTGAACTGGATCCCGTTCTCACACCTGGCTACTGTTTCTGCGCACAGCCCCGCCGCATACGAATGAACAAAGTACATATAAGTTCCATCGCCGATACCCTGGAACAGAGGACCTTCCAATCCCGTGACCGAATTCCAGCCGGTATGGGGAACCTTGACTCCGGAGGGCCTGTCAGCTTTCAGAAGCCGCACCTCCGTGTCAAAGATGCCGAGGCAGTCCACATTGCCCTCCTCACTGCACGAGCACATAAGCTGCATTCCGACGCAGATGCCGAGAACCGGGCATTCAAGGCTGCGGACCACATTGTCCAGGCCTCTTTCCTTCAGGCTTTCCATCGCGCAACGCGCCTCTCCTACCCCGGGCATTATTATCCTGTCAGATGACAGGATAGTGCGCGTGTCCGAAGTCACAACATATTCAGCGCCCAGCCTGCCGAGCGCATTGACCACCGAACGGATATTGCCGGCGTCATAATCTATAACCGCAACCATAGTTTTCAGAGTTCACCTTTACTGGAGGGGATATCATTGTCATTGACATTCCTGCGTACAGCCTGGCGCAACGCCCTAGCGAACGCTTTGAAAACAGCCTCTGCAAGATGATGTCCATTATCCCCGGAGGCATCAATATGGAGATTGCAAGACATTGATTCACAAAGGGATTTAAAGAAGTGACGGAACATTTCCGTATGAATTCCTCCTATCATCTCACGCTGGAAAGGCACATTCCACTCAAAATCAATCCTGCCGCCGAGATCCAGCAAGACAGACGCCCTGCAGTCGTCCATCGG
>JAQXHU010000004.1 GCA_029007435.1 Bacteroidales bacterium | reverse complement strand
ACGGCTGGCGGGGATTTCTTTTTACCAGAACACCCTCAATTCCGTCAACCTATGAACACCGAACTCATAATCCAGATACTGACGTTCCTCCTGGGCGGAGGAGGAGTCATCGCCCTGTTCTTCATCACGGAGCGAAAGACGTAGGCACAGATCGAGAACATCAACCTCGCAATCGACGAATGGCAGAAGATTGTGGAGAGATGCCGTGCAGAACTAAACGAAGCCCGCACCAGCGCAAAAGAATTCCAGGACCTGTATATGGTCCAGTTCGACATCAACACCAACCTCCGGCAGGAACTCGACGAGAAGAACACCCGCATTGCCGTGCTCACTCTCCTGCGCTGCAAGAAACTCAAATGCATAGACCGCGAGCCACCTTACGGCTCTGAAATCAATGAGGAGATCGAGGAATGAAGTACGAAGGACAAATCACCGAAAACTTCAGCTGGGAAGAATTCCAGCGCAGCAGCAAGGCAGAAGAACTCGGCATAGACAACAGCATCCCGGGCCGCAGAGATGCGTGGTGCTGTATGATGAGGAATATGCGGGAGAAAGGATAGCAGACACCGCAGAAGGACAAAAATAGCCGCCAAACCATTAAAGGTCGAAAAGATTCACTATCTTTGCAAATTGGGATAGCATACGGTTGCAACCCATTACATACTCACAGTTTATAAGTTCTTTGAAGGCAATTTGCAAGTAACAACGCCAGTTGCACCAAAACAAAAGGGGAAAACAACTGAAAAAGCCGAAGTAACTTACACATTTTTGGATGCGGTTTTTAGGCAAATTTCAAGAAATTTTTGTTGCCAATTTGTCTCTTTTGCCGGCCAAACGCCCTTTAAAGACAACTTAATACATTGATTTACAAGATAGTATGGCAGACAGCAATTTCATCGATTACGTGAAGATATTCTGCGCCTCGGGACACGGAGGGGCTGGTTCAGTGCACCTGCACAGGGCCAAATACGTGCCGAAAGGCGGGCCCGACGGAGGAGACGGAGGTCGTGGAGGTCACATAATACTCAGGGCGAACCCCCAGTTCTGGACACTCATACACCTGAAATACAAGAAGATAATCAAGGCGGAGAACGGAGCGAAAGGCGGAGCGGCCCTGTGCAAGGGAAAACAGGGACAGGACATTTACCTCGATGTCCCGGTGGGAACTGTGGTAAAAGACGCAGAGAGCGAAGAGATTCTGTTCGAAATGATGGAGGCGGGAGAGGAAAGAATCCTCTGCAAAGGAGGACGGGGAGGCCTTGGCAACAACAATTTCAAGAGCGCCACCCAGCAGACCCCGGTCTACGCCCAGCCCGGAGAAGAAGGCCAGGAAGGCTGGTTCATTCTCGAACTCAAGATACTTGCTGACGTAGGCCTTGTGGGATTTCCGAACGCAGGAAAGTCAACACTTCTTGCAGCAATCACTTCAGCAAAGCCCAAGATAGCCAATTACGCATTCACGACTCTTGAACCGAATCTCGGTATTGTACGATACCACGATGACAAGTCATTCGTGATGGCCGACATCCCAGGAATCATAGAGGGAGCGCACGAAGGCCGCGGCATCGGGCTGAGATTCCTCAGACATATCGAGCGCAATTCCGTACTTCTGTTTATGGTCTCAGCCGAGGAGAAAAGCATTGTGGAAAGCTACAGGATTCTTCTCAACGAACTCGAGATGTACAATCCGGAACTGCTTGACAAAGACAGGGTCCTGGCCGTAACCAAATGCGACATACTCGACCGCGCGGCCGAAAAGAAGATTGTCAGGACGCTGCCTGACGACATACCTTGCATCCTGATTTCCTCCATAACCGGAGAAGGGCTTCAGGAGCTCAAGGACGAATTATGGGCTGCACTTAACGAGACACCGGGACAATGACACATTTCTGGGACATACTCCATAGCTGGGACCAGGCGCTGACACTGTTCATAAACAGTTTCCATTCGCCTGCGGTTGACCAGTTTATGATGTTCTTCTCAGACCGGTACGTTTGGGTTCCGCTGTATGTGATAACAGCATTCTTCCTGGTAAGGAGGCTCGGCTGGAAAAAAGGAATTCTTGCCATTTTGGTAATTGCCCTGTGCCTCCTCGCCTGCGACCAGACCTCAAACCTTTTCAAATACTCTGTGGCAAGGCTTCGCCCGTGCTACAGCGACAGGATGCTGTTCGGAGGACTGCACATTCTCGAGCACAGAGGAAGCCTGTACGGATTCTTCTCAGCACACGCCTCCAATGCATTCGGATTCGCAGCCTGCACATTTCTTTGTTTCAAGAGCGACTCAGCCCATCCGTACAAAGCCTACTCCTGGGTCATTTTTTTATGGGCAGCCCTTGTCTCCATCAGCAGGATGTTTGTAGGAAAACATTATTTCGGAGACATACTGGCAGGCGCTTTAATCGGCATTCTATGGGGCGTCGTTCTTGCACTCGGAGCGAGGTGGATATTCCGAAAATATCTGTCCGCATAAAAAATTTTCTATAGTTATACAAATTTTAATATTTTTAATTACATTTGCTTCCGTTATAACCACATAATGGAACTGCACTTTTGTATTTTCAATTAAGGAAACCACAATAACACAACATCACAATAACACATTTATTCAAGTGTTTATCAACTATTTATCAATTCAAAAACCTCAATTATGTTGAAGAGCACAAAAACACTCGGCATTCTGCTGTGCTTCGCTGCATTCATTGGAGGGGGCGCTTTGTCGAACCTTTCTGCGGCGGAGAATGAGAATTCATTCAGCGCACAACAAGAAAACGTCTGCTCCGGTGTCATCTATGACGCAAGCGGACAGACAGTAATAGGAGCCTCGATCCAGGTCAAGGGGACGACAAAAGGCACAGTCACCGACATTGACGGAAACTTCTCGCTCGGCGGCGTGAACGTCGGCGATGTTCTTGTCATCTCCTGCATCAGCTATGTGACCCAGGAAATTGTCTGGAACGGCCAGACTCTGAATATTGTCCTCGAAGAAGACAACATGCTTCTTGAAGAAGTCGTGGTAGTCTGATTCGGCACCCAGAAGAAGGTGAACGCGACAGGAGCTGTTTCCACCGTAAGTTCAAAGGAAATCGCAGCACGTCCTGTCAACTCGGTGACTGACGCTCTCCAGGGTGTCGTGGCAGGCATGACACTCTCCACCCCTTTAAGCGGTGGTACATTGAACTCCAGCAAGAACATCAACATCCGCGGTATCGGAACCATCGGATCCGGCTCATCAGTTACCCCTCTCATCCTCATTGACGGTATGGAAGGCACACTTGAGTCATTGAACCCTCAGGACGTTGAGAACATTTCAGTTCTGAAGGATGCTTCCGCATCTTCCATCTACGGATCAAGGGCTGCCGGCGGTGTCATCCTCGTCACCACCAAGAGCGGCAAGGAAGGCAAGACT
>JAQXHU010000003.1 GCA_029007435.1 Bacteroidales bacterium | reverse complement strand
AGTATTTTGAATATTATCTATGTGGACATTGGCCCGAAACGGCTTGTATGGCGGTGTAAATTGACCTACCTTTACAAAAAATGATGGAGATGAGACAGATTATCAAGCAATACAGCACAGACAGGCTTGTCCTGCGCCCGTGGATGGAAAGCGACGCAGGGGCCCTGTATAAATACGCATCTGACCCGAAAGTCGGGCCGATGGCCGGTTGGGCTCCGCATAAGTCATTGGAAGAGAGCCTTGAGATAATAAGGACGGTGTTCAACAACGACACCACCTGGGCCATTGTCCTGAAAGAGACGGGCGAACCAATCGGGGCAATCGGCTATGGACCTTCCTGCGACTGCGGCCTGCCTGCCCGGGAAGACGAGCCGACTGTGGGCTACTGGGTTGCAAGGCCATATTGGAACAGGGGAATCTGCACGGAGGCTCTTGGCCTGATGATCCGCAACGTTCGGACAGACACGAATATAGCCTCGCTGATCAGCGGACATTTCACCGACAATCCTGCGTCCGGCAGGGTGATGGAGAAATGCGGTTTTGTCCCGACTGGGGAGGAATGCTTTGACGATACACTATATGGCGGCGCAGGAAGGCCGGTAAGGGTGCTCAGGCTGGAAATCAACAGAGACTGATATGAATCTTCGGATTATGAAATCCATCAAATGGATAACCGGCACATTTATAGTGCTTTATCTTCTCCTGACCATTGGCGGTCCGGTGCTTTTCCTTAATGTGATATGTGACAAACACGTCAATCATCAGAGGGTGTTCACGGCTGAAGAATTCGGTATTCCTGTTCCGGATACATTGTATCTTAATACATTGGACGGTTTCAGCATCCATACGCTTGAAGTTTCTCCCGAGGACAGCGCCAGGGGAGTCATCATTTTCGTTTCCGGTATAGAAAATCCTTCAGTGACTGCTTTCTACGGCCACGTGAAACCATTCAGGGAAATGGGGCTGGTGTCGTTGCTCCCCGATGTCAGGGGACACGGAAAAAGCGATGGTGACCGTATATGCCTGGCTTTCGAGGAGGATGAGGACATAAACGCAGTCGCAAGGTATGCTTCCATGAAATATCCTGGCCTGCCGGTGATTGTCATGGGCCTGTCTATGGGAGGCGGAATTGCAATCCGCTCTGCCGCCTCAAGTGACAATATTGATGCGGTGGTCACGCTTTCGGCGTTTTCTTCCGTCCAGGATGTTGTCGGAGGAATGCTCGGAAATTTCATCACCCCTGTCCTTGCAGCTCCGGCCAAGCTGTCCACAGCCTTGTGCGCCAGTCTTAAATACAGAGTCAACGCATTCACTGACACGCCTTTGGATGCGGCCTCGCGGCTTGGCGGAAAACCTGTCCTGATGATGCACAGCCGTGGGGATACCCAGGTGCCTTACAAATGTTTTGAGAAACTCTCAGACCGGATAAGGCAGGATGGGAAATCAAGAATCGAGACGTACGTCGTAGATGGAGACCGGCACTTCATTATTGACGGATTTCTGCATCCTTGTGAAGACAGTGAGTATTTCAGCAGGCTCAAAGCTTTCATTGAGTCGGTGCTTCAGCCATAGATGATTTATTTTGTGATTCCCGTGGCTTTTCCGTATATTGCACCGAAACAATAACTGACACAATCTATGGAGTTATCTTTAAGACAAATTACCGCGATGGTGAAGCTGGCTCTTGACATCGCGGATGCTGACGGGCAGAGCACGGATTCCGAGTACGAAGTTATGTCTGTCGAACTCAAATCATTCGGAGTGACCGGTGAAGAATGCCAAAGTGTTCTGGACGAAGTGAACAAAATGGGTTTCATCAATGCCGTCACTCTAATCAGCGAAATGGACAGTGAGCAGAAAACCGAGGTCTGCGCTTTTCTGGCGGCGGTGATGTGTGCGGACGGTGAGGTGAGTGATGCTGAAGTGAACCTGTGGAGGAATATCAGCAAATGGTGCAGTTTCCCGGAGATGTCCATTGACGAGGCGCTTAAGCATTTCAGGGGAGAATCCTCAACTTCTTGTCAGAGAGTCGATTTGTCAAACGGTTATTATGAGGGGGAATTGAAAGACGGACTGTTTGACGGCCAGGGGAAACTCTTCTTCAACGATGGCTCCCGTTACGAAGGATCATTCTCCAATGGAAAAAGGAATGGCCACGGGGTATATTACTGGCCGAACGGTGACCGCTATTCTGGCAATTTCGAGAACTCCAAAATGGCCGGCCACGGAGTATATTATTATGCTTGCGGGGATTCGTTTGAGGGCCAGTGGTGCAATGACAGGAGAAACGGCTTCGGCATTTATACTTATAAGGACGGTAGCAGGGAGTTCGGTGAATACAAGGACGGAGTCCGCGACGGCTGTACGGTTTATTTCTCTCCGGACAATGTGGTGAGAGTCCAGCAATATGTCAATGGAACGCTCTCTGTGGACAGGATTTACCGTGGATTCAAAACCGGTTCTGTCATTCAATGACTATCCACTTCTCCAGCCGTCTGAGTGATGAGCTGAAGTTTGCCCCGACTTTGATGACGGTGCGGTCGTCTGCCTGCCAAGGCAGAGCGTAGCCCTTGTCGTCAATCTGCCTGAGGGCCTCTTCGGCAGATCCGTCATACTTGAGTTCCATAATGTAGATATATTTGTCCGTCTTCAGTAGCAGGTCAATGCGGCCGTTGCTGGTCTGGTGCTCGGCCTCGATATACAGGCCGCAGAGGCTGGTCACGATGAAGACGACGTTCTGGAACCAGTTCTCGGTGTCCTTGGCTATCTGGTCGAACTTCGCGTCGGCGAAGAAG
>JAQXHU010000002.1 GCA_029007435.1 Bacteroidales bacterium | reverse complement strand
CCCGAACAGAGAAGTTAAGCCCGCGAACGCCGATGGTACTGACCCACCAGTTGGGAGAGTAGGCAGCCGCCGTTCTTCGACGAGTCCATAATCAATCGATTATGGACTCGTTTTTTTTGCTATATTTGCAGCATTAACATAACATAATACATCGTTTATGAGAAATATTATAATAACCGCTTTTCTCATCCTTTCAACAGCGATATCACTTCCTGCCCAGAATGGAACAGATATAGACCAGAAATGGCTTGAAGCCAATTATACCAAGCGCGAAGTTATGATTCCAATGCGTGATGGGGTCAGACTTTATACTGCTGTTTATGAGCCGCTTACTGTTGACCATAAGACTCCGCTGATGCTTCTCAGAACCCCTTATTCCCTCAAACCGTACGGAATTGATACTGATGATAGAATAAACGAGAACAAACGTGTGCATTATATGGTTGGCATAGGCAATGATATGCTTAATTATGCTGCTGACGGTTATATTATTGTTTATCAGAATGTAAGAGGGCGATTTCTGAGCGGGGGAGTTTATGAGAATATCCGGCCATTCAGACCTGTTGATATGAATCCGGGCACTTATGCTGACGATGCCACCGACACCTATGACACAATAGAGTGGCTTCTGGATAATACTGAGAATAACGGCAATGTGGGAGTGAAGGGCGTCTCTTATCCTGGTTTCTATGCGACCTTGGCCATCCTTTCACGCCATCCCGCAATTAAGGCTGTATCACCTCAAGCTCCTGTGACAGACTGGTTTATGGGTGATGATGCCCATCACAACGGTGCCCTGTGCCTTGCCGACGTATACAGATTCGGCTCCTCTATGTACAGGGAAAGAAAATCCCCGACAACCAAAGGTTTGTCAGCTCTTTTCAAAACAGACGAGGACATCTACGAGTATTTCAAAGGAAAATCCATCAGCGGCCTCTCCGCTTTCTTCGGTGACAGTCTGAAATTCTGGAACCAGATGATGCAGCATCCTGACTATGACGACTTCTGGATATCACGTGAACCTTCACTTCATCTGACGGATGTCAATCCCGCTGTCCTTGTGACAGGTGGCTTTTACGACGCGGAAGACTGTTATGGAGCGTTCAGGACATACAGTATGATCAAAAAACTGTCCCCTGATACTGAACTGTACATTGCCGCCGGTCCCTGGTATCACGGCGGATGGGACAACAGGACATACAACCATATGGCTGACGCCTGGTTCGGGGAAGCATCCGGCGCCTGGTATCAGGACAATGTGGAGTATCCTTTCTTCAGACATTATCTCGAAGCAAAAGGAGAAGCACCAGCCAGGGTCAATATACTGCCTTCCGGAGAGACCTCCGTTCAGTCAATGCAGGGTGTGCCTTCCGACAAGTTCTGGAAAACATATTCAGAATGGCCACCGGCTGAAATGACCTACAGGACAGTATCCTTGTCCTCCACTGACTCGCTTGACTGCAGGAATATAAGTCAGGCAGGAGGACGCAAATTGTCCGGAAAACTGATGAAAGGAGAACGTTCCTACATATCAGATCCATTATCTCCGGTTCCGTATATGGATATTGAATCCAGCTCCAGAAATAAAGCCTATATGGTTGCAGACCAGAGTTTTGCGATATGGAGAAATGATGTCCTTACATATTTTGGCCCGGAGTTGACAGACACACTCCACCTTGCAGGGAAAGTGAAAGTCTCCATTTCGATTCGCCTTACCTCTGAGCATAAAGGAGCCCTGGACGGAGACATCATTGTCAAACTGATAGATGTCCGGCCTGACGGCTATTGTATGCTCGTCAGGGGAGATGTTATGCCTCTCCGCTACAGGAAAACATTCACGGAACCTCATCCTGTTAAAAACGGATCCTCCGTCAGAGTCGAATACGAGATGCCGGATATCGACCATTATTTCATCCCGGGCCATAAACTTATGATTCAGGTACAGAGCAGCTGGTTTCCGCTTATCGCTATGAATCCGCAAACATACCTTCCGAATCAGTACAGGGCTGAGGTTTCAGACTACCAGCCTGTGACTGTGTCAGTTAAGGCCGGCTCGTCTGTAATTGGCCTGCCAGTCTGCCCTTGACATACAGCTAACATAAACTGTATCAAATCTTTTGGTTGAATGAAGTAATCTGCTTATATTTGCATTCCTAAAAACCGAATATTGATGAGCAGAGAAGAACTTATTGCGAAAGTAAACCAGGTATTATCAGAGGAGTTCGAGTCGCCGGTCGAGAATATGCTTCCGGATGCTCCGATGATGGAAGTGCTAGACCTCGACAGCCTTGATATTGTGGATGTTGTTGTGCTGGTGGAGAAACATTTCGGATTTGTGCTGAAAAAAGAGGATTTCCGCACAATCAAGTCATTCTCTGATTTCTACGATCTTGTTGAAAACAGACTTGGATAATGGCTGAAGGCTGGAGAGGCCGGTCCCGGGGAGGCAAAACCGGTTACCGGATATTCATTTACCTGCTTGAAAAAGCGGGCCTCGGTGCGGCATACACACTTCTTTGCTTTGTCGCATTGTACTATATCCCGGCAGCTCCTAATTCTACAGCGGAAATATGGCGGTATTCCAGGCGGATATTGGGTTACGGCCCATTGAAATCCATTATGTTCATATATAGAAACTATTATGCTTTCGGCCAGTCGATTATAGACAAAGTCGCTATCTCGTCCGGTATGGAGGACCGTTTCTCGTTCACATTCCAGGGCGCCGATCCGGTGTTCCGAGCGTTCAGGGAGGGGCAGGGCGCCATAACGATTGGAGCGCATTTCGGCAACTGGGCCGCAGGAGAACCTTTCTTCAGGAAATACGGGGCAAGATTGAATCTTGTGATGTACGACAATGAGAGCGAGGATATAAAGGAAGTGCTCGACAAGAACAGTGAATATGGCAAGTCGTTCAAAGTCATTCCCGTGAACAAGGACAACCTTGCACATATTTTTATGATAACCGAGGCTCTGGACCGTGGTGAAGTGGTATCGTTTCTTGGAGACAGATATGTCAATAATGAAAAATTGTTGAAAGCTGATCTTTTAGGAAGAGAAGTGAATTTTCCGTCCGGACCTTATCTGCTCGCTTCCAAGATGAAAGTTCCGGTGTATTTTTATTTTGCCGTCAGGGAAGGACACCGGAAATACCGCTTCTCATTCATCAGGGCTGACATCCCTGAACGAGGAAAAGGAGTCCGCCCGGAAAATGAAATCCTCAGGCAATTTGCCGGGGCTCTCGGCAGTGAACTCTCCAGGCATCCGGAACAATGGTACAATTATTATGATTTCTGGGGATTCAGAGATAAGACAAGCAAAATCTAATGAAGATGGATTCAAAATATTCAGACAGAAAGCTCCAGGCGATTGAGGCGCAGCGCATAGCACACGAGATTGCGTTCGCTCCGATAGTCTTCCAGGTGTCCCGCCTGATGATAAGGCACGGCATCTTCGGACTTTTGGAAACATCCGGCAGGGAGACTCCTGCTGGATTGACTGCCAATGAGATAGCTGGCCGCACCGGATTGTCGCTCTACGCTGTGAAAGTGCTGCTGGAGTCTTCGCTTACAGCCGGTACTGTGCTGTATAAAGACGGACGTTTCACCATCTCCAAGATAGGCTGGTTTCTCCAGAATGACTCTATGGTGCGTGCCAACATTGACTTCAATCACTATGTCAATTACAAAGGAATGTTCCATCTTGAGGAGTCTATTGCGACTGGAACACCGGCTGGACTCAAGGAGCTTGGGGAGTGGCCGACCATTTATGAGGGTCTCTCGTCCCTTGAACCGGAAGTCCAGCGTGCCTGGTTCGGATTTGACCATTTCTATTCGGACAATTCTTTCGAACAGGCTCTCCCGATTGTATTCGCTTCTTCCCCTTCAAATATTCTTGACATCGGGGGCAATACCGGAAGATTCGCTTTGAAATGCGTTGAGAGCCAGCCTGATGTGAAAGTGACAGTGATGGACCTGCCACAGCAGATTGAGATGCTCAGGGAGAATATAAAAGGACATCCGGGAGCGGACCGTATAAGCGGACTCGCGGGTGACCTTCTGGACAAAAACACCCTAATACCGGGCGGTTTCGATGCAGTGTGGATGAGCCAGTTCCTGGACTGTTTCTCGGAAGAGCAGGTGTCAAGCATACTGAACCGGGTTGCAGCTGCATTGAAAGACGGAGCCAAAGTGTTCATAATGGAGAACTTATGGGACCGTCAGCGGTTCGATACTGCCGCATTCGACCTTGCGCAGACAAGTGTATATTTCACCGCTATGGCCAATGGAAACAGCAAACTCTTCTTCTCTCCTGACCTGGAGAGACTGATATCCGGTGCAGGACTGAAAATAGCAGATATCACTGACGGGCTTGGCCTCGGCCATAGTCTAATAGAGTGCGTAAAGGGTTGAATCAATGACAAATGCAAAGGTGTACATAGCTGCGGAGTCAATGATTACCTCAGTTGGCGCAGGTGTACAGGAGAATTTTGACGCCATAATGGAAGGCCGTACCGGTCTGCGCCCAGCGGGTGCTGAATCAGGTTCCGGCATAGATTCCGATATGAGGGTCTCCGGGAATTCTGTGTATGTTGGCATTATAGATGACAAAGTGTTCCAGTCACTTGCGGCAGAATATGGCTCACAGTGGACTTTCCCGGAGGTGCTTTGTATATCGTGCATAGATTCTGTACGCCGCAAGTCCGGCCTCGATTTTTCAGACGGACGCACTGGCCTTGTAATATCCACTGCGAAAGGAAATATAGTATCCCTTGAAGGACACTGCGCAGATGGACCATATGTTCCTGAAGACAGGGACAGTCTGCTT
Organism: Bacteroidales bacterium; assembly: GCA_029007435.1. Classification (GTDB taxonomy): domain Bacteria; phylum Bacteroidota; class Bacteroidia; order Bacteroidales; family UBA932; genus Cryptobacteroides. The sequence goes on along the minus strand of JAQXHU010000002.1, from coordinate 13,675 downwards.
CTAGGAAATATGGCGGCCAATATTGCCGGATATTCAGGCATCCCTCCAAAAAATGTTACGGTTATTTCAAATGCTTGCATATCAGGAGTTTCTGCGCTTGTATATGCTAGAAGAATGATTATGTCCGGCAGGTATGCCAATGTCATAGTCGCTGGTGTGGATATCCAGTGCCGGTTCATAACAAGCGGTTTCGCATCATTCAAATCATTGAGTGACAGCCCCTGCCTCCCTTACGACAGTTCAAGATGCGGACTGAACCTCGGAGAAGCCTGCGGAGTGATGGTGCTTACTTCTGACGAAGAACTCGCAGGCCCGGATGCCGTCCGGATAGATGGCGGGGGACTGTCCGATGACGCCAACCATATTTCCGGTCCTTCGAGAACTGGAGACGGACTCTATTTCGCTGTACGTGACGCCCTTGATGAGGCCGGCGTAACCGCTTCCTGCATAGACGGCCTCCAGATGCACGGAACCGCCACGGCATACAATGACGAGATGGAATCCAAAGCCGCCAATTTAGCTGGACTCCAGAATGTTCCAGTACAGAGCCTGAAGCCTTTCTTCGGGCATACAATGGGTGCGTCCGGGGTGGTGGAGACCATTATGCTTGCCGAACAGATGAAGAGGGGCGTTTTCTTCGGGGTCAATGGATTCTGTGAGAACGGGGTTCCTTTTCCGCTGAATGTTTCCGGCTGTCCCAGAAGAATTGACCTGAGGCATTGTGTCAAGACTGCTTCCGGTTTCGGAGGCACAAATGCGGCGATTGTTCTCTCAAGGGGAAACACTGGCTGCGACTCAGTACAATATAGTCCTTTGCGGGCTCTACATACTCGCCGCCGTGTCGTCATTTCATCTGGCAAAGTGGAAGTTGACGGCAAGTGTATATTCGAACACAGCGCTGATTTCGAGGAGTTTATCCGTGCCGCATACAAGTCCCGCGGGATGGGCTATACGAAGTTCTACAAGATGGACCCGTTTTGCAAACTGTCTTTTATGGCTGCTGAGTGGCTTCTTGACGGAGTTGGTTTCAGGGAGGAGCAATGCGCTGTACTTATGTCTGGAAAATACGGCTCTCTCGACACGGATATGAGACATCAGCATATTATCGACAGTGAAGGGGAGAGGTATGCCGCGCCTGCGGTTTTCGTATATACATTGCCGAATGTGGCGGCCGCTGAGATATCTATCCGCCATCATATCAAGGGAGAAAACACCTGGTTCTGGTCTGATGACGCCACAATGTCGGATTTAAGACTGCAGGCCGCGTCCGTTCTCGCCAGGCCACGGATGAAATATTGCATTATCGGTCATTCCGATTTCATTAATGGAAAATATTTAGCTATATTTGAACTCGTTATGGATGAACTTATAGAAAAGCTTAAAGTGCAGCTTATCGAAGCGTTGAACCTCGAAGAGACCAGCCCGGAGGACATAGATCCGGAGGCTCCTCTGTTCGGGGATGAGGGTCTTGGACTGGATTCAATTGACGCTCTTGAGATTATACTTCTGCTGGACAAGGAATACGGTATAAAACTGGCAAATCCGTCGGAGGGCAAGAAGGTATTCTATTCTGTCCACACTATGGCGGACTGTATCCGTGCCTCCAAAGGAGAGGCATAATCGGATGGCTTCCAGGAGGATATATGTGACCGGAATCGGCGCAGTTTCCGCGGCCGGGGGGAATGTCCTTGATATCGTCAGGACAATGTCTTCCGGTAAATCTCCTCTTGCCCGTGTCTCAAGATTCAATACTTCTGTAAATGTGCCTGCCGGGGAAGTTCCGGATAATGACGATGCTCTCAGGAAAGAACTCGGCCTGCCCGGGGAAATCACTGTGAGCCGGACTTCATTGTTGGGTATCAAGGCGGTGCGGGAAGCATTGAACGACCATTTCAAAAGAACAGGAGGCGCATTGCCTGGGAAGGCCGCATTCATTTCCGGTACGTCTGTGGGTGGTATGGACCTGAGCGAAGTTTTCTGGGCTTCCTGCCGGAACAGTCTTGAGGAGGGAGATCCTTCATCCCTGTCTGTCCACGATCCGGGTGCGTCAACAGACGGAATCCGGGAATATGCCCCAGACAGCCCGCTTGCCGGTGAATTCTGGAGACGGGTCACTGCAAGTTCCACTGTCAGCACGGCCTGCTCTTCCGCAGGCAATGCCATTATGCTGGCGGCCAGAATGATAGAGGCAGGAATAGTGGATATGGCGATAGCCGGGGGAACGGACTCATTATGCCGTTTCACATTGAACGGATTCAATTCCCTCCGTATTCTCGATCCGGAAAATTGCCGGCCTTTCGATATTTCCCGCGCGGGCCTGAATCTTGGCGAAGGCGCTGGCTATATTGTACTTGCGTCAGGGGAATACGGCGGCGCGCATTGTGTCCTTTCAGGCTGGGCAAATGCCGATGACGCATACCATCAGACTGCAAGCACTCCTGAAGGAACCGGACCGTCTTTGGCGATGCATTCCGCCCTGGAATCGGCCGGGCTGAGTCCGGAAGACATCAGTTTCATCAACACCCACGGCACGGGAACCCCTGTCAATGACCTTGCCGAGTCCAATGCGATGCTTGAGGTCTTCAGGGAAAATGTTCCTCCGTTCAGTTCGTTGAAACCGTTCATAGGCCACGCTCTCGGTGCTTCCGAGGGGATTGAGGCTGCCCTTGTCTGTTATGCCCTGTCTGAAGGTCAATGCGGCTTTATGCGTTCCCTGAATTTCAATACTCCGATTCCGGAGACCGGGCTTGTGCCGTATGACGGTGAGGAGATAATGCCCCGTTCAATAATGTCGTCCGCATTCGGTTTTGGCGGCAATTGTGTGACATTGATATTTTCAAGGCAATGAAGGGAATGTGCTCAATACCTGTTTTCATTCCGGAGAGACCTGTTTATATAGCCTCTCACAGTTGTATCTGCCCTCCTGCCGACCATCCGGGCATTTCCGATGATTCTCCACGGCTTGCTGAACTTCCTGATTTCAAACAGGTTATAACAAATGCCAATCTGCGGAGAAGAATGGGTCGTCTGCTGAGGATTGCGGTCGGATGCGGACTGACGGCGATAGAGAATGTGGATTCTGCTGATGTTGCCGGCATTGTCACTGCCACGGGCCTTGGATTTATGAGAGACACGGTTGATTTCGCCAACATCCTGCTGGACAGGAACGAGGAACTGCTGAACCCGGCCCCGTTCATGCAGTCAACATTCAACACCGCTTCCGGGTATATAGCCCAGATAAGGTCAATCCATTCATACAACACCACTTACGTCCACCGCTCCGGAGGATTCGGCGCGGCTCTTCTTGACTCGTTGATGCTGTGCCTTTCCAATCCCGGCAAAGGTGTCCTTGCGGGCGCTTTTGACGAGGTCACGCCGGAAGTTGACCTGTTGCGCCGCAGATTGGGCGTTTGGAGAAACGGTGCCGATGGATTCCTTCCTGCCGGAGAAGGAACCGGATTCATTTATCTGACTGACAGTGAGTGTTCTGTGCGTCTGGTTGGACTTTATCCCGCATCAATGGAGGTCGATTGCGACAATGTCGTGGAATGCAGCGGATATGTGGCAAGGACTGGCGTTTCCCATTCGCTACTGGCAGTTGTACTGGCACTTGTCCTATCCGAATACCATTGCGGGCGTGTGTTTGTCCGGGATGACGTGAATGAAGGCGGTGCAGCTGTCCTCCTGGATTTCAATTGATTCCTGCATTATGTCCTGGGTTCTGATTTCATTGTTCCTTGCCCTCCTTCTCCTGTTTCTCGTGTGGGCGTCTTCTGATATCTCCTCCGGGGTGTATCTGAAGGCACTGTGCCGTGACGGCAAGTCGAAGGGTGTGGTCTATCTGACATTTGACGATGGACCTGAACCTGTATGGACGGACAGGGTGCTGGATGTTCTGGCTGAGAGAGGAGCTGTAGCGTCGTTTTTTGTGATTGGCTCCAAAGTGCCTGGAAATGAGAATCTTTTGAAGAAGATTGTGGCAGGCGGACATAGCCTGGGAATACATTCTTATTGCCATTCGCCCTGGTTCCCTTTTTTTCGGGACGGGAAAATGAGGGAGGATCTCTCAAGATGCGCGTCAGTGGTTTCCGAGGCCGCGGGTGTGGACACAAAACTTTTCCGCCCTCCTTTCGGAGTGGTGAATCCTGTTGTCGCAAGAACAGTCAGGCATCTGGGACTCAGGACGATAGGTTGGAGCGTGCGGACTCTTGACACATCTTTGATGGACAGGAAAGACGGGCAGGAACGGATATTGAAGAGGATTGACAGGAGGCTTGCCGACGGAGCGGTGATTCTCCTTCACGACAGGCTTCCTCATTGTGATGAGCTGTTAGTTAAGGTGCTCGACCTGCTTGACCGGAGAGGTTACAGGTACGGCATCCCCCTGCGTGTTGATATTGAAGGATAAGTATCTGATTAATATGAATTTGAGAATGTTTGACATTATGAAATCAATAGGAAGGATTGCATTCGGGATAGTCCTGTTCGCGCTGATGCCGTCAGCTTATGCCCAGGAAACTTTTGTGAAACTCCGCGATGTGGAATCCTTTACATCGGAGCTTGCCGCAAGGACATCGGCTGTGGAGAGTATATACGCATCTGTCAGGCAGGAGAAATACCTGAGCGTTTTCAGTGCGAAGGTTGTGTCCAAAGGAGTTTTCGCCTGGGAGAAACCTGACAGGCTGTGTCTTGACTACAGGACACCTTCGCCTTACAAGATTGTCATTGACGGAGACCGTCTGCTCACTCTAAATGCCGGAAAGTCATCCTCAGCCTCATTGAAAGGCAATCCGGTGATGTCCCAGATGCGTTCCCTGATGGCGGCCTGCATTACCGGAGATCTTTCCAGGATGGGGAATGGATTTTCGATGGAGTATTCCGAATCTGCGTCGGAATACCGTGTCGAGATTGTCCCCGAGTCCTCCCAGTTCAGGGGGTATATTTCACGGATGGTTATTTCCCTGGACCGCAAGGACTTGTCGGTCAACTCGTTGACTATGTATGAGAATGAAACTGACTACACTGAATATGTATTCTATGACAAGAAGTTCAATCAGAAGATTCCTGATTCTGTTTTCGCTGTTCGTTAGTGTTCTTATTCCGGTTTCCTGCGCACCGAAACTGATTGTGTCAGATGCTGTTGACATAGGGTTTCCGATGGAAGCGGACAGGAACGATTTCGTTTTCAAGGCTGGCAGGCGCGAACTTTCAGGCTTCATCGTGTCACGACCGGAGACTTTGCTGTTGGCCGACGGGTTAGCCGTGGAAGGCATGCGTCTGATAGGCAGCACCTATTTCGGGATGATGCTGTTCGACATCACTGTCACTCCGGACACTTATAAAATGAACAGCTGTGCTGGATTTCTCGACCGTAAGCCAGTCGCCGCCTTTTTAGCCTCAAGATTGCGTGAAAAGTTCCTGTGATTGCCGGTGCAACGTTTTAGGAGAATTTTTTACAGAATTATGCTAAAAAAGTTTCAGGAAAATTTGGAACTTCCGGAATAAAGCCCTACATTTGCAATCCCGTTTGGAAATCAATTCAAATTGATAAACCGGATGGTTGGAGAGATTCGTTAGCTCAGTTGGTAGAGCACAACACTTTTAATGTTGGGGTCTCGGGTTCGAGCCCCGAACGGATCACAAAATATCTCTGCTTCCTTAGCTCAGTTGGTAGAGCACGACACTCTTAATGTTGGGGTCTAGGGTTCGAGCCCCTAAGGGAGCACAAAGAGGATGACCGGTAAATTTGCAGGCCATCCTCTTTTCTTTATTTCCTGTTTGGACTTGCGGCGGATTATTTCTAATTTTGGACTTTCTTGCGAGCAGTATGCAACTGGCAAAACTTATAAAACAGATACTTTATAAATGGAATTTAGAAGGACAATTCTGATTACCGGCGGAGCGGGATTCATTGGCAGCAATGTGGTCCGTCTGTTCGTGAACAAATATCCTGATTACAGGATAATCAATCTGGACAGCCTGACCTATGCCGGCAATCTGGCCAATCTGCGTGATGTCGAGGACCGGCCGAATTACCGTTTCGAAAAGATGGATATATGTGATTATGAGGGGGTTCTCGGGCTGATGCGGAGAGAACAGGTGGACGGAGTGATTCATCTTGCGGCGGAGACCCACGTGGACCGTTCCATCGACGACCCTTTCACTTTCGCACGTACGAACGTGATGGGCACTTTGAGCCTGCTCCAGGCGGCGAAGAGATGCTGGGAGGAAAACGGCTGGATGGTTCCGGGAAAGGCCGCAGATGACGGGCGATGCCTTTTCTATCACATTTCCACTGATGAAGTATATGGAGCTCTCGAGGTGACAAATCCGGAAGGCGTCGAGCCTCCGTTCTCCACAAAGGCATCAAGTTCGAGTCTTCACAAGGCATACGGAAGGGAGTTCTTCAGGGAGGATTCCAGATATGCCCCGCATTCACCTTATTCAGCTGCAAAAGCGTCTTCAGACCATTTCGTCAGGTCTTTCCACGACACTTACGGTATGCCGGTGATTGTGACCAACTGTTCCAACAATTACGGCCCATATCAGTTCCCGGAGAAACTTATACCATTGTTCATCAATAATATACGTCACCGTAAACCACTGCCTGTCTATGGCCGCGGAGAGAATGTACGTGACTGGCTTTATGTGGAAGATCACGCAAGGGCGATTGACCTTATATTCCATAAAGGGAAGCCCGGGGAGACATACAATATCGGCGGCTTCAATGAGTGGAAGAATATCGACCTCGTCAAAGTGCTGATTTCCACAGTTGACAGGCTGCTCGGCCGTGGAAAGGACGAGGATATGGACCTCATCACTTATGTGACTGACAGGCCGGGACACGATGCACGGTACGCTATTGATTCCACGAAGCTCCAACGTGAACTCGGATGGGAACCGTCGCTCCAGTTCGAGGAGGGCATTGAAAGGACGGTCCGCTGGTATCTGGACAATCAGGACTGGCTTGACAATGTGACCAGCGGGGATTATCAGGATTATTACGAGAAAATGTACAAAGACAGGTAGGGATGAGCGGTCAGCCGGAAAAGAAGGGCAGGCCTGCCAGGGCAAGAAAACGCCGCGGCAAATCCGTGGCTTCCGGACGGATGAAATCATTTGTCCACTATCTCGCTGTGTTCTTTGCCGGTTTTGTCTCCTGTTATCTGGTGATGGTGTGGCCCGATGTGCGTGAGAGAATCGAGGTCAATTCCGGAGAATACAGGCTTCCGCTGAAGGAGTCCGTGATCGGGATTGACATATCTCACCACCAGGGACGGATAGACTGGTCCAGAGTGGAGTTTTCCTATGAGAAAGGCTCAGGGGCTCTCGTCGAGGGCGGAGCGGCGGGCGTGCGCCCGGTGGATTTCGTGATAGCGAAAGCCACTGAGGGCCTGGACCACCAGGACCGTCGCTACGCCGAGTACAAGGCTGAATGTGAACGGGTCGGCATACCGTTCGGGGCCTATCATTATTTCAAGCCCGGGGTGCCTGCGGGTGACCAGGCCTCCAATTTCATCAAGTCCGCCAGACTCGGAACCGGCAATATGATACCTGTTCTCGATGTCGAGGAACGTGGCAGAAAGACTGTCTCCGAACTGCAGACAGCGGTGCTTGGCTGGCTGCAGACCGTCGAGAACATCTACGGGGTCAAGCCGGTTGTATATTGCAGCCTGTCTTTCTATGAGAAATATTTCAGATCTCCGAGGTTTTCCGATTACAGATTCTGGATTGCCGCATATTCCCGTGAATCGTTGGATATGGACTATGTCCTCTGGCAGCAGACCGACCGGGGTCGTGTTAGGGGCATCAAGGAGAAGACGGACATTGATGTTTTCAATGGCTCGAAGGCCGATTTCCGCAGGACAATGCTGATAAGATAGTGCATCAGGAAGTTGTTGACCGGACGATTGCGGTAACAAAAAAGGCTGGCCAGGAATCTCTGACCAGCCTTGTCGTTGATGTTTGCCCGAAGGATTCGGAGCAAATGTATTATTCAGCAAGCACTGCTTTGATGTTGTCGATGAACATACGCCTTCCGCCTGATTTCGTGTAGTCTATGGCTCCAGTCTCCTTGTTCACGAGATCAGTGGCGACGAAAGTGATTTTCGTGTCCTTGTCCGCGCCGATGATTTTGGCCTCGAAATTTGTCCAGAAAATCTCTCCCACATCCTGAGTTGTTGCGAAGTCCTGGTATTTTGTACCGTCCTCGAATGTTCCGTTGCCGGTGAGCATTACGGTAAGCGTGTAATTGTCAATGGTTCCACTGCCCTGAACCATCCTCGCCCAGTCGAACGAAAGAATGAATGCCTTCCCCTGTGGATCGATCGGAGGTATTGTCAGGGATGTCTGGCTTGACGATCCTGTCTTGCCCATTTTCAGATAGCAGTCCTGAAGATAAACAACATTGGATGCTCCGTCACTCGCTCCAGGGATCACGTATCCCATCTTGTCGCGCAGAGTAATGAACATGGCGCTCAGGTCTGCGGTTGTATAAAGGTTCGGAGCCTTTGCGGAAATATCGCCGCTGCCCACAGTGTCATACTCGCCAGGGTCAGCAGCCTGCGCGGCTTCTACAAGCGGTGCAAGCCAGCTGAAATCATCGAAGAAGATCACGTTGGTGGCCATACCGCCGGAGCCTCCGAGCATCGTGAGCGAAGGCTGGAGAGACTCGTCAGTGGCGTCGTCAATCGACAGACGTGCGGTACCACCGTTTCTGGCGTCGAGAGCGCCTGAACCGTTGGCCTGCCAGTTGGCAACGCAGACAAACCTGAACTCGCAGGTCGATGTCTCGCTCAGATAAGTCACGGTCGTGTTCACAGTGATGTTGGTTGATCCGTCTGAAGCCATCGCATGAGTGTAGGTTATCTCCTGGCCAGGCTCGCTGGTCTTGAGTTCCGCTCCAGCGGTCTTCCACTCTTTGCCGTCCAGATATTCAAGTCTCCAGAACTTGTGTCCTGTGCCGGAAACCCTTGACTGGAATACAATCTGCACTTTGTCTCCGGCCATCACTTTGGTGTCTGAATGGAACAGCCAGTAGTCTCCCGGCCAAGGGCCTGAGACTCTCGGGTTGTTGGCGCTGACATCCAGTTTGTATTTGTTGTTGTCGTTTGAGTTTTCGAGGTCTTCAGGCACGTATGTAATGTAGCCGCCGTATTCTCCTCCGGATGATCTTACTATGCCTTCAGCCGGGAATGTGGTGCCGAAATTGATGTCGGCGTCACCGAGATGCCATTTCGCAAGTGTCGTGACCTTTGCCGCGCCGTGGTCTATGATATTGGCTGCTATCACATTCACAACAGGAGCGGAGGTCCCGACGAAGAATCCTTCCACTTCCACATTGTGCCCGTCCAGATCGGCGAGATTCAGATCAGCGTGGGCGTCAAGCACATTGAGCCCCATCACCTCAGCTCCCTCGATTGAGACTTTTGTGCCGTTGAGCAGTCCGGATGCCTTGATATACTCCGTCCTTTCGGCTTTGTAAGAGTCAATCTCTCCGGTGATGTCGTATGCGGCAGGATATGTGACAGCTGAATTGGTGTTCACCTGGATCTTGTCGGCGAGAATGACAGCGATTGATTTGTCCGTGTCTTTCTCTCCCCATATCAGGAGATTGTCTCCCAATGCCGGAATGTCTGAGCTCTTCACGTAAACGTATCCCGTGGCGTCAGCCGCGATGAATCCTTTGCTGGACAGGGCGACAGCCTGGACCTCTTTGGTCAGAATAACTGCCTCGTCTTCCAAAGTCGGAATCTGTGAGATCTCCACCTCTGGCACATCCCTGTATTTGTCTCCGGTCTGCTGCACGATTACAGTTGCCCGGCTGGCGAGAGTGCTGCCGTGGAATACAAGATTGCTCTTGCGAGGATTGTCCAGAGAACCGTCCCTGAGGTTTGTGGTCACAGTGACGGTGACATCAGTCGTGCCGGAGCCGGTTGTCGGCTCGATTGTCACCCAGTCCGGAATGTCGGCGGTCCACTGCGCGTCTGAATACACAGTGATTACCTGCTCGTCCGGATTCAGTCCGTCAAAAGTCAGGGTTGACGCACTGGCCATAACCGCTTTGGCAATGCTGAGCTCGTCTTCCTGGCATCCTGTGAGGACACCGGCGGCGATGACAGCCAAAGCTGATATATATGACTTTTTAATGAGATTCATATCTGTAAAATGTTAGTTGTTTCACTGTTAGAAGCTAAGACCGTCGTTCCATCCGCTGTTCTGGGTCAGGTTCGGGTTCAGCTGCCTTTCCTTGGATGGGACAGGGTAGTAGTAATCTCTTTCTTCGTCCCAGACGTGCTGGATGCCCTGCTGAGGGTCAATATATCCCTTGTTCCCGTCCGAGAGGAGGATGCCGCTGGTCTTCTCGCCAATCTTGAGCATCACAATCTCCTTGACTGAAGATGTCGGTGCGATGTCCCCGGTGTAGAGGCATACGTCAGCCACTCCGTCACCAGTGAGGTCATACTCGCCAGGGCCCGGGAAATACATTCCGTACATTTCCTGCTCGATGCATTTTCCCTCTCTCCAGCGGATGAGGTCCTCATAACGGTAGCCTTCCTCCGCAAGCTCGATTGAACGCTCCCTGCGGATTTCCAGGATAATGCCCTGGTTCGCTCCGGTGACGTTCCTGTATCCGTACTGCTCTGATTTGAGATACCAGTCAGGATTCTGGTTGGCCTGGGTCAGATTCATGCGAGGCATTCCAACACGGTCGCGGAGCAGATTGACTGAGATGTCAAGGTCGGTCTGCTTGATGTCTCCGAGCTCGGCAAGAGCCTCTGCATAAATGAGAAGCACCTCGGCATATCTGTAAACCGGCATGTCATTGTAGGACATCTCCACCCTGTCAACTCCTGTCAGAGTGCAGTCCATCACGAATTTCACGAGCTGGAAGCCTGTGGAGCTGCTGCTCAGGTCCGGAGCCACCACCTGGGTGCCTCCGATTCTCTTGTATCCAGGTGTCTTCATGCAGCAGGCAAGGCGTGGGTCACGGTCAGCCACTTCTTCCTTGAACTCCATTGTCTCCCATCCTGGTTTGTCCGTGAAACGGGAGCCGTCTTTCATGAGGAAGCTGTCAACGAATTTCTTTGTCAGGCCAGGGCATCCCTGGGTTGGCATGTTGGCGAACGCCGTGCAGTTGTTGTAGATGCCGAGCCCCTTGTCATTCTTGATTGCAAGGATGTACTCGGAAGCGTCAGCGTCCTCTTCGGCGAAAAGGGTGAGATAATCTTTGGCGAGTTTGTATCTGCCCCCGTCGATCACCGCTTTGGCCGCTTCTGCAGCAAGCCTGAGATAATCTTCATAGCTGTGGCCGTCAAGAGAAATGCCGTGGTATTTTCTGAAAGTTCCCTCGAAAAGGCAGAACTCAGCCTTCAGGGTGAGGGCAGTCCATTTGTTGACCCTGTATGGGGTGACGTCCTCCGGAAGTTTGGCTATCGCCTCGTCGATGTCTTCAAGCATCTTGCTCATCACCAGCTCTCTGGAGTCCCTTGGGGCGTAGAGCTGCTCATCAGCAGAACCGAGTTCCGTCTCAATCCACGGAACGTCTCCGAATCTCTTCACCTTCTCGAAATAGAAGAACGCCCTGAAGAACTTGGTCACTCCGGTGTATTTGTCCACTGCTGCCTGGTCATCGCATTTGTCCATGTTCGCAAGAAGCGTGTTCATCTTGCGGAGATCGCTCCAGGACCAGCCGCCGCCAGTGGCGGGAACAACTCTGAAATTGCCTCCGTGAAGTTCGTTGGACAGGTTCAGATTGACATAATGGTCACTCTGATGGTCATATGGCTCCTTGTCCAGCAGATTGTTGTAGAATGTGTTGGAAAACAGCTGCAGGTCTGTCTCGTCGCGGAAATACAGGTCGGCCGTGAGAGTGTCTTTCGGCTTCGTCTCAAGATAGTCGCAGGCTGTCACGCCGAGCAGTGCCGCTGCCGCCATCAATATATACTTTCTCATTGTGCTCTGATTTTAGAATTGAATGTCAATACCGAACATCATGGTCTTCGGCCAAGGATAACTCATATGGTCCTGGGCGCTGTTGGATGACGAGTCTCTTCTGAATGCTGACTCAGGATCGATATACTTGGAGTATTTCTTGATTGGAGACCAGTAGCAGAGGTTCTCGCCTGTGAAATACACACGGATTTTCTCGACGTGGATTTTCCGGGTCAGTTTCTCCGGAACAGTGTATCCCACGGTCAGGTTCTTGAATCTCAGGTACCTGATGTTCTGGATATAGCGGCTGTTGACCTTTGAAAGCTCGCCTCCAGTGGCGGAGTAAGCCCTTGGGCGAGGGAAGTATGCGTCAGGATTGTCCTCTGCCCAGCAGTTGTCCAGGAAGTTGGTAGGAAGGAACGATACGTATGAGTATGAGTAAGGTCCCCAGAACGCCATGTTCATGCCCGCCGGATACCAGTAATGAGTTCCGGTTCCCTGGAAGAATGCCGAGAAGTCGAATCCGAGCCAGTCGAACCCGAATGTGATACCGTACTGGAGACTCGGGAGTGAGTTTCCGAGCACCTTGCGGTCGCCAGGATTGTCCAGGGTGTTGGCGCCTGTGCCGAGGACACCGTCTCCGTCAAGGTCCATGTACTTGAGGTCTCCTGCGAGGAATCCTCCAGTCATACGGCCGTTGATGATGCTGCAGTCCACTACATTGCTGGTCCAGTATTTTGCCTCCTCGTCAGTCTTGAACAATCCGTCCACGACATATCCCCAGATTTCTCCAAGCCTCTGTCCCTCATAGTAATTGGACAGTATTTTGGTAGGGTTGTTGAACCTTGTGATGAATGAGCGGTAGTCGCTGAGAGTTGCCCTCACATTGTACCCGAACGGTTTGCCCGCGAGCTTGAACTGGTCTCTCCAGCTGAGCGAGAGCTCGTAGCCTTTGGTCTTCAGGTCAGCGGCGTTCATCTTGGGCTCGGACGCTCCGTAAACTCCAGGAAGGTCCATCCCGTCCGTGAGCATGTTCTTTGTCGCGCGCACATAGGCCTCGCCCGTGAACTCGAGACGTCCGTTGAAAAGCGACGCGTCAAGACCGATGTTCCACTGGTGGGTTGTTTCCCAGGTAAGGTCGGAAGCCACCGGGGCGGTAAGGGTGGAGTACTTGGACATTGTGGTGCCCTCTCCGAAGGAATAACCTGCGAAGTCCTTGATGGACAGCTCTCTCAGCCAGGTGTAATATACCTGTGACGAGCCGTTTTTCACGTTCTGGTTGCCCAATGTTCCGTATGATCCTCTGATCTTGAGATTGTCAACTACACGTTTCGCGTTCTTGAAGAACGGCTCCTCGCTGATACGCCAGCCGACAGAACCTGAAGGGAAGAGTCCCCATCTGCTTCCGTCAGCGAACCTGGATGATCCGTCGTAGCGGCCCGACAGCTCGAACAGGTACCTGCCCATATAGTCGTAGTTCACGCGGGCGAAGAATCCCATCAGGGCATAGTCGTTGAAACCTCCTGAAACAGTTGTGATCACCTGTCCTGATCCATTAGGGCTCACCAGTGAGAGGTCGCTGTAGTCCTCGGATGCGATATTCGGGACACTTGCAAACTTCCGTGGCATAATGTGACATAAACATATACTTGAAGGTAGGTTTGTGTATCAAAAGACCTTACCTTTGAAGTATGGAAGACAACACATCTGCAAAGTTTGAGTTCCTTGCGAGCTTCATCCT
>JAQXHU010000001.1 GCA_029007435.1 Bacteroidales bacterium | reverse complement strand
ATAGGAAATTATCTCCTTGTCAGGCATTGCCTTCTTGGTCTCGAAAATCAGTCGTGAGCCTGCTTCCTGCGACCTTCTGGTGAAGAGAGGATTGCTCAGGTCAGGAGAATTCGAATACTCGTCATCATAGTTGACACCGTCAAGATTGTATGCCTCGCAGAGATTCTTCACCTTCTGCGCAAACTGCTTCGCCCCGAGGTCTGAAAGCTGGGCGAGTCCGGACTCGTCGTGATTGCCGAGAATGCTTATTATCACCTTCATACCCCTTCTGCGGAGAGGCTGGATAATCTCCTCGTTGTGATCGAGAATGTACTGCACCTGTGGGTTGCAGAACACATAGACCTCTCCATTTTCCCTGTCATAGTTGATATTGGCGGCGAAGAGGACCACGTAGTTCCAGAGATATCTGCCGTCTTCCATCTGGAACTGCAGGGCGTTGAGAGGGTTGGTATCATTCACCTCGAAGAAGAGAACAGTCTCCTTCTCTCCCAGATTCCGCATTGCGGTTCCCTCCCCTGAGCGGTTCTTCAAAAGATATACGCAGCGGCTTTCTGAAAGTTTCACGTCACCGCCGGAGACAACGGCCTTCAAAGGCAGGATGTACGTAGCCTCAGCCACAAGCTCGGTAGTGTCAGCCTTGGCAATCTCCACTCCAAGCTTGTAGGAGACCTTCTCATCCGGAGCGACGACAATCTTGCCGTCATTCTGGATCGAAAATCTGTCTTTAGGCCAGGCAAGGAAATCAGTTCCGTGCTCGTTGTTATATTGGGCAACATACTCGGCATCATATTCCACCTTCACGTCCACACCGGCTTTCGGTGCACGGGAAAGGGTGAATGCCACATTAGTATTGTAAGTGTCGTGGAACATTTCCACGATTGTGCTTACCTGGTTCGAATTGGCATCGCGGAGAGTGCCTATAAGCGAGGTCACATTGGCGTAATCATTCTCATCCACCCTGTCGATTTCAATATCCTCCGTGCAGGAGACAGCGGACAGGGACGAGAAAAGAACCGCCTGGGCCATCAATATGCTATAAAACTTTTTCATCATGAATCAATGTTAAGGAAGACTGACTTTGTTCCACTTTGGATTCTTGTCACAGGTCAGGTCGTAACCGCTGGACGAGTAATCCTTGATAATGTTCCCTGCGGCATCGTCGAACTTCCAGTAGGAAATCAATCCCTCAGAAGAAGGGTCAACGGTGTAGAAGTGGTTCGGAGCATTGACCTCGTCCTTGGTGAGAGTCTTGTTCCAGATGCGCACCTCGGCAATGTCGCCGTCGAAATAACGGTCGCTGGAATATGAATATCCGATCCAGAACACGCGGCTGCCGTCATCCTCGTTGTGATGCTTTGCTCCGAGGTTCACAGAATTCCTGCCGACATTGTCGGAGAGTTTCTCCGAACCGTTGATATAAACCTTCACATTGCCATTGTCGAAAGTCACTGCGAGGTGATACCATTTTCCGGTCTCGAACTGGAGGTCGGAGTTGGTCGTATTCCTGGAGCAGGCAATCTGCAATTGGTTGTCCGGAACACCTGCGTCGCCGATACGGAGAAGGAAGTGTCCCTCTATTCCCATAATGGTGGAAATCTGCCTTCCGAATGCCTGAGGGCGGATAAGGGCCTCCATTGTGAAATTCTTGAGGTTGTTGAACTTGGAATCGTTGTTGAAGTCAGGGTAGGCCCTGTTCTCCGCAATATTCGCAACCACATTTATGAGAGCGGCACCCTTGAACACATAGTAAACCACTGTCTTGGACTCCAGCACGTCAATGCCATCCACATCCCGGAGAGCGATTGGCATTACATAGACCGTCTCCCTATCAAGTTTCTCAAGTTCAGTGAAAGTCACGGTAGCAGGGGCTGAAGCCGTTGCTCCGGCCTCGACGGTCACTTCCGCATTGTCAATGATGCACATTGTGTCGGCAAGAACAACCGCATTCTCATCATAGCAGCTGAGCTTGTATATATCAAGCAGTTCAGGAGCTGCGACAAAGCGGCCGGTTATCTTGTTGGCAGCCTTGAGGGCAGTGCCGACAGACAACTCCCTGGAAACAGAGACTCCTGCGCCCGATGGCTTGACCAGAATCTCTTCCGATGAGGCTGAGGTATTGATGAAGAGCTTGTTGTCGAAATGATGCTCATCCATCTTCTCCTTCTCGGAGGTGCAGGCTGAAAGCGAAAGCACCGCTGCGGAAAGGGTCAGCCAGAATATATTTTTGAACATTTGTTTCATTGCTTCAATTATTTGATAGGTGAAGGATTCATAATTGAAATGGCCTCGCGTGTGTTGTAGTAAACCTGTGACAGATTGAAGTAATCATTCTGCGCATTCTCAATTGCAATGCCGGCTTTTACAACTCCGGATGTGGTCTTGGCGGTCCACTCCGCGGCCCCGATGATGGCAGACTTCTCCTTGCCGTTCCTGTCAGTTCCCGAGAATGTTCCGTCTGTCAAGGCCGGATCCACGAGTGAGCGGGTTGTAACGGAGACGATGAAACGGTCAGCTGGAATGTTGCCGTAACGGTTGGCAAGGCCCAGTTCATAAGTAAGTTCATACTCATTGACAGCCCCCGTGGCCGGAATTATCAGATAATCAGCATCATTGATGAGTTCAACATTCTCAAGAATGTACTGAGGTGTTCCTTCGAAGAACACCAATGCGTCCGGGCAGGAAGCAAGTGCTTCTGCAATGGGAGCAAGGAATGCGGACTGGGCAGCCTTGAGATCCACCAATGCCTCTTCCGTGCAGCTTGCAGGGTTCCGGGAAGAATATACGATATTCACTCCGTCATAGCCATATTCTGCCAGATAGGCTGTACGGGCCTTCGCAGCCTCTTTCACGAACGAATTGAGGGACACGAGAGTATCTGCAGGATCCACTGGAGTTTCCTCCCCTGCCTCTCCCTCAACAGGCTGATGGGCATCATTCCAAGCCTCCGCATAGGCCTTGTATTCAGCCTCAATAGTCTTGTACTCAATCTGATAGAGGACCTTCTGGCCTTTCAATGAACGGACTTCCTTCATTTCGTCCGCAATGCTCGCGCTGACCTCAGGATTGTAGAGGATGATGTAGTCAACGCTGTCCGGCAGGCAGGTGATGTGCTCGGCACGTCCGGACGGGATGCCCGGCTTGTTGTCGTATTTGGCAATCACGACCTTGTGGTCGGATGACCTGTAGTCCCTGATTGACTGGAAATAAGCCTTGTAGAGTTCCGGATTCTTCTCCTCCAGAGTGGTGTAATGGAAATCCACGGACTCAGGCTCTGTCCATTCGGAGCAGCCTGCGAGGGCCACAGCCGCAAGGGCGGAAGTCAAGAGACATTTCAATGTGTTATTTGTGATTTTCATTGTGTCAATAATTATTTGCAGTCAAACCAGAGTTTTGTGGCCATATTGTCGGCACCCTTGAGGTACTCTGACACGGCCTTGGAGATATTGGACGGGTTGTTGATATACTCGTCGCGAGGGTAAGGCATACGGCGTGCGCCAAGGGCTGAGTCTACCAGACCGTTGCTCTTGTTGCCGGCATCGGAAGCCGGGATGAGATGAGGATAGCCCGTACGTCTCCAGTCAGCCCAGGACTCGTTTCCGAGCAGCCAGTTGGCAATCCACTTCTGGGTGATGATTCTCTCCTGCATTGTCTCCTTGTCAGCGGCATCGTCCCATGCTACAGTAATGCTGGAAAGGGCCTGGGAGTATGTGTTGGTACCGGCAGGGTCGAGATACACCTGAGGGATGCTGGAAGCGTCCGCAAGGTATGCTGAGGCGTCACCTGCTCCCCACTGCTCGAATGAGAGACGGACTCCTTCCTCATAGAACTCTTTGGCAGTACCGCCCATATTGTATCCGAATACTCCTGCTGCCTCTGCCTTGAGGAAGGCCACCTCGGCTGCGTTCATCCAGTAAATAGGAGAATCCGCAGCAATCTTCACACCCGAATACTTGTGGCCGACGCTTGAATGGTCAGGGATGATGATTCCGTGACGGAGACCCGTGTACTGGAATCCCTCTCCCCACTCCGACTCGGTGAAATAGGCCTTGCGGCGAGGGTCATTGTAGCCGTTCATATAGCAGATGATGTCAGCGGCGGCGTGAGAGTCACCACCTGTCTGGCAGACAGCTCCATCCGAATGCTTGGCCATATTGTAGTGAACAGCCACATTGATAGGGTTGCCGTCCACGCCGAATGTGGTCACCCGGGCATTGTCATCATTGGAGGTGAATACTCCGACCTCATTGTTCACAGCCTCCTCGGCTGCCTTCTTCGAGAGCTCCGGAGCAGCGTAGCTGATACGCATCGCAAGCCTGAGTTTGAGCGAGTTGGCGAACTTTATCCACTTCTCTGTCTGGCCGCCGTAGATAATGTCGGCAGTAGGAGCGAAGTTGTTGGTACGGTTCGGAAGGAGAACCTCAACGGCATCGGTAAGTTCCTGAATCATTGTCTTGTAGACAGTCTCCTGGGAGTCGTACTCCACCTGGAGTTTGCCGTCCTGGCCAATCTTTGAATAAGGAATCGGACCGTAGGTGTCGCAGACCCTGTGCATAGCAGCCACTTTTACAATGTCCCCGACGGCGAGAATCACCGGATTGTCAGTGACATTGCGGAGCTGGTTGTAGTTGGTGTAGACCACCGGCATCATTCTGTCGCTCTGCATAAATACATTGGTCCAGTTGTCAGTGGCGTTGTAGTTTGAAATCGTGTTGGCGAAGCCCGCATTGGCATCGGCCATATAGCCGGCCATAGGGCCTCCGAGAAGGCACTCCGTGAACTGCGTGGTATTGACATCAGGGGAGATGACACCGTCAGCGATTCCGGTCAGCGCAGCCTTGATGATATAGCCGTCTCTCTGGAGTTCGTCCTGGGTTACGCCATAAGGATCGCTGTTTATCTCCAGATAGTTGGCCGTACAGGATGTCGCAAGAACTGCGGCAAGTGCTGTGGCCGATAAGAGGCATTTATTTATATTTCTGTTCATACTCATCTTAGAATTTGATTCTTACATTGAAACCGAAGTTGCGTGTGGACGGGCTCATGAAGTAGTCGATACCCTGATAATAGCTTCCGGTCGTGGCGATTGTCTCAGGATCAAATGGAGCCTTGTTGTATATCATCCACAGATTGCGTCCTACAACCTGGAGGGTGAGCTCGCATTTCTTCAGCATCTTGCGAGGGAAGGTGTAGCCGACACAGGCCTCCTGGAGCCTCAGGTTAGTTGCTGAGTATGTATAGTACTGAGGCACAGTGTCTCCGGAGCCGATTGTGGTGTACCACTTGTTGGCATCGATAAGGTCTCCGCCATTGACGAGGACACCGCCGTTATCTCTTGCTATTGCGGACGCCTCGGATACTCCGTAGTAGTCGAGCATAGCCTGGGTTCTGGAGAATACCACGCCGCCGAGACGGGCCGTAAGCATGAATCCGAGGTTGAAGTTGCCGATGCGGAAATCATTCCTCCACGCCATATTGGCCTTCGGCGAAATGCTGCCTAGCTTGATGTAGTTGTCCACATTGTCAATGGTCTGGGTGGCAATGTTGCCGTTCTCATCGACATAGATGTCGTTGTTGCTGTCGCGCTTGAGGTCGCTCCTGGAGTAAATGTCGCCGAGGGAGCCGCCTTCCTTCAGGAGGAACTTCACGTTGCCGAGACCGCCCATTGTCATTGTCCCGATTTCAATCGGCTCGCCTGTCATAGGGTTGACGCAGTCGGTGAGAGACCTGATTTTGTTGCGGTTCATCGAGAATGTGTAGTTGCTCTGCCAGTTGAAGATTCCCCAGGTCTTGTCAAATCCGAGAGCAAACTCGAGACCCTGGTTGAGGACACTTCCGGACTGGATCGGAATGCTTGAGTAACCGGAACCGGAAGAAATCGTAGGATAGATAGTCTGGTTCCTGGTGTCGGTGTGGTAGTATGTAGCCTCGAGGTTGAACCACTGCAGGAATCTCATGCTGAGACCTACCTCCCAGGAGTCGGTACGCTCCGGCTTGAGGTCCTTTACAGGATAGGAGGTCTGCTGGTTCCAGCTTGAACCCTTCTCCGGCCAGGTGTGGAGAGGATTTGCGATGAATCTCTCGAAAGGTGAACCTACTGATGCGTATGAAGCCCTGACTTTCAGATATTCAAGGTCTTTCGGCATATTCGGGATAATCTGCGAAAGGACAACGGAGGCACCGACTGAAGGATAGAAGAAGCCCTTGGAGCCGGACTGAGGTCCTGCAAGCTGTGAAGGCCAGTCGTTCCTGCCTGTCAATGTCAGATAGTATGCGCCCTTGAAGCCGACCTCCGCAGATGCATAGACGGACTGTGTCTGCTCCCTCCATCCGGACTGTGCCTTCACGAGTTTGTTCTGGTCCACTGTAAAGAGGCTGAACACGTTAGGAAGGTTGTCAGCTGCAATCGGGCCACGGTTTTTGGTGAGGTCATATCTCATATCGGAAATGGACGCACCGACATTGGCATGGAGGCTCCAGTCGTTCCAGGTCTTGTTGATATCGAGGAGGGCGTCGGCATAAACCTGCTTGTCCTCTGATATTTCAAGGCCGTACAAACCGTTGTTGGACTGCTCTGTGAGCTGGGTGTTGGTAGTCGCGAAGAACTTCTCGGTGTATTTGTTGGTGGAATTGTCAATGCGGACGCGGCCTGACAATGTGAGCCAGTCGAGAATCTTGTAGGAGAGACCGGCACCGAGCATATAGCGGTCCTTCTTGTTGACACGGAGGTTGCGGTAGTTGATCCAGTAAGGATTCTGCATTGTCATGCCCGCATCGCCTACCGGCCAGTACTGTGTATAAATCGACCTTGAGGTATCATATCTCTCGAACATCCTGATATCCTCCCAGTCATTTCCGCGAGGGAAGAGATATGCTCCGACCACAGGGTTGTTGTAGACGCCCTGGTTGGTCATATTCCTGTCATTCTGCATAATGTAGCTGGCTGTGACGTCGAGGGTCATCCTGTCGTCGAGGAAGCTGGTGGTATTGCGGAATGTGAAATTGTAGCGGTTGTATGAGTTGTTAGGGACATTGCCCTTGGAATTCACTGCCGCTGCGGAGAGATAAGTCTGGTTCTTCTCCGTTCCGGTGGACAGGGAAACTGACTCAGTTCCGGTTACACCGAGCTGGAAATAATCCCTGGCAGGGTCATATCCCATATAGTTCGTCTCATTCAGACGGTTGCCCCAGCTGCGTACGATTGAGCCCTCCGGAGATGTGTAGTCACCCGTGCCGTACCTGTTCTGGAAACGAGGCAGTACGAATGGACGGTACATATCAGTGTTGCTGGAGATGGTAACAGAAGTCTTGCCCTGCTGTCCCTTCTTGGTGGTAATGACAATGGCACCGTTGGCTGCGGACGAACCGTAGAGGGCGGCTGCTGCCGCACCGGTGAGGACTGTCATCGACTCGATATCCTCAGGGTTGATGTCGGCTACCGGGTCAGTGGTTCCCTGTGAGGAGAACTCGGTACCGGCCTCCTTGGCAACATTGAACATCGGGACTCCGTCGATGACATAGAGCGCATTGGAGCTCTTGGAGATGGACTTCTCACCTCGCATCACAACCTTGGACGAGCCGCCGACTCCGGAAGAAGAGGCGTTGATCACAAGACCTGCGACCTTACCGTTGAGGGAGTTGACGAAGTTTGCGTCCTTGTTGCCGAGAATTGCGTCGGAGTCAACTTTCTGGACATTGTAGGAAAGGGCTTTCTCGGAACGCTTGATACCGAGGGCGGTGACGACTGTACCTTCCATCAGGATTGTATCGTCCTCAAGCACAATGTCAAAACTTCTTCTGGAACCGATGGCGAACTCCTGGGTCTTGTATCCAAGACAGGAAACTTCGAGTACTCCATTCTCGCTTCCGGCAGGAAGGTCGAATGAGAAATTGCCGTCCAGGTCGGTGCTGGTTCCGTTCAATGTACCCTTCACGAGTACGGCGGCACCCATGACTGGCTGTCCGTAAGCATCCTTGACAGTTCCGGACACCGTAGCGGTTGACTGCGGCTTCCCGGACTGGACAGGTTTGTTGGAAATGTAGACATTTGTACCCTGAATGTTCCAGGCAATGTTCATGCCCTCGAAAATCCGAGTCAATGCGGATTCCACACTCTGGTCGGACACGTCCACTGTAACCCTTCGGGACAAATCGACCTGGTCATTCAGGAAAAGATACCTCGACTGCTGCTCTACCTTGTCCAGGACACTCTCCAGAGTGGCATTTTCCACTTTGAGAGTGATACGCTGCGCACTTGCCACCATAGGTGAAATGCACAGGACAAATGCAAGAACAGCAAGTCTACAAGCAAGTAATAGACCTTTGTTCATAAAATTTTTAGTTATTAGTAATAAGTATATTATCAACATTCCCTTGCGGGAACCATAATATGCGGCTAACGTATGGTCACTGTTCCGTTCTCCCGGTCTATTTCATAATCGAAATCGGAAGCGAGCCTCAGCACGGACAAGGCGTGTTCAAGCCCTTCGGAGACCCTTATCTTTCCTCTTGTATATGTCACGACCGGAAGTTCCTCCCTCTCTATTTCAATGGTTACGTCGAATGCCTTGGAGAACCGGCGCATCAGCTCGTCGAAAGGCAATCCGCTCACCTCGATTATTCCCCGGGACCAGCATCCGACCGAATTTGCGTCCCTGATCTGTTCGAGGACAAGGTTTCCATCGCAGAGCCTGACCCTGCTGTTCGGTGACAATATATATGTATCTGCCGGATCCGCATAATTCTCCACCTTGACGCTCCCCCTCAGGAGCGAAGTCGTGAATTCCTTGCCGTCTTCATTCACGGTAACCTCAAACTTTGTTCCGAGGACGGTCACCTTCCCCGCCCAGGTATCCACAGTAAAAGGCCTTTTCGCATCCTTTGCCACATCGAAAAGGACCTCTCCCCCATTGACCCTGATATTCCTGCCACGTCGGGAGAAAACAGCAGGAATCTCTATTTCAGTACCGGAATTGAGCCAGATATGTGTCCCGTCGTCGAGAATCATATCCATCCTGTCCCCAGCCGGCACCCGTACTATCTTGGTACTGGCAGAGAGCGAATCGATGGCCGATGTCCTGCCCCAGAATGCAGCCGCTATGGCCAATGCTGCAACGGCTGCCGCCCCGAGCATCCTCACTGCGAATCTCTTCCATCCGCCCATACCCTGACGCTGTCCGGCTGAAACATTTGCAGGAGCATTTCCGTCCTGCCGGGACATACTGCTTTCTCCGCTGTACAGCACCATTCCTTCGTACATCAGATGTGCCTCCCGATAGAGATGCGCACGGCTTCCGTCGGTATCGGCAAGCAGCCATTCCCTCACAATCGTTTCTTCCTGCGGACTTACCTGGCAGGCGAAATAACGTATAAGAAGATATATGTCCATAGTTTCTGAAACCTTTTATATACAAGACACACAAAAAGGCAGGTCGGACCCCCTGTTTTGAGAAAACTTTCCGAAAATTTTACATTCCGGCCCTGATTAAAGCGTCATCTTGACCATTCGAAGCGACAACAAGAAAAAGTTTGTAAAAAATAACTGAATTAAGAGAAATAATCCTTACTTTTGGAGAATATGATTTGGAACATAAAAATCTACATATAATGAGAAAACTCATCACAATTTTCCTTGTGGCTGCTATGACCGCAGGGACTGCAATCGGGCAGGAGACCCCGAAGTGGATCAGGAAGAACAGCATTTCCCCTGACGGCACTAAAATCGCTTTCAGCTACAAAGGCGACATTTTCGTTGTGCCTGCCACTGGAGGGACAGCCAGACAGATAACCACCAACGCGGCATATGATTCAGAACCGCTATGGACAGCTGACGGGAAAAATGTTGTATTCAGCTCATACAGGGAGAAAAGCAAAGACATTTTCGTCACTTCATCTGAAGGAGGCACGCCTAAAAGACTCACATTCCATCCAGGCAATGAGACTCCTCTCGCAGTGCTGGCTGACGGGAAGGTGGTGTTTTCGGCCAACATCGAGCAGGACGCCCTGTTCGACGGATTTCCGGGAGACGCGCAGTTGTATTACACTGACCTCAACGGGTCAAGACCGGTGAGAATCACCTCGCTTCCTATTGACGCCATCAGCATAAGCAATGACGGCACAATCATCTACGAGGACGTGAAAGGCTACGAGGACCAGCTCAGGAAGCATCATACATCTCCTGTAACCAAAGACATATGGTCTTATAAAGGCTCCGCTTCCACAGGCAAGTTGAGCATTGACGGCAACGGTACATTCAAACAGTTGTCCGACTACAAGGGAGAGGACAGGAACCCGGTGTTCGCGGCTGACGGCGACACTTTCTATTATCTGAGTGAAAGGGACGGAAAGGCGATGAACGTTTACAGAAGCTCGCTTTCCGCTCCCGGGAAATCTGTCCAGCTGACCCATTTCACGCAGAACCCGGCCCGCTACCTGTCAGTTGCGAAGAACGGGACACTCGCATTCTCCTACAACGGAGACCTTTACACTCTTAAAGAGGGTTCGGAGCCGAAAAAGGTTGATATCAAAGTATATTCCGACCAGGATGAGAGAGATGTGGAGACAATGACCCTGAGCGGAGGAGCCACATATATGGATGTGTCCAGGAGCCAGAAAGAAATCGCATTGGTAATCAGGGGTGATGTTTTCGTGACCTCAGCGGACTACAAGACCACAAAACGCATCACCAACACAGCCTCACAGGAGAGAAATGTAAGTTTCTCCGAGGACGGAAGGACATTGTACTACTCAGCCGAGAGAGACGGACACTGGGGAATATGGAGGACTTCTCTTGTCAACAAAGAGGACAAGTATTTCACATACGCCACAGAATTCAAGGAGGAGCTCTTCTCCGACGAGGGCGAGACCTGTTTCCAGCCGGTAGTGTCCCCTGACGGGAAATACGTGGCATATCTCCGTGACAGGACAGAACTTGTGATAAAGCCGACAAAAGGCGGCAAGACCATATCTCTCATCAAGGATGCGAACTATTCTTACGCCGACGGAGACCTGTCGTTCAGCTGGAGCCCTGACAGCCATTACCTTCTGTCATCCTACCAGGCAGACGGAGGCTGGAACAACGAGGACATCGCAGTGGTGGACATCGACACCAAAGAAATAACAGACCTCACCCAGAGCGGATACAGCGACGGCAGTTTCCGCTGGGCTCTCGGTGGCAAGGCAATGACCTGGGAATCAGACAAGGACGGCTACCGCAGCCATGGAAGCTGGGGAGCTGAGGGTGACATCTATATCATGTTCTTCGACGGCAAGGCAATGACCGAGTTCTTCAGAGACAAGGAGGACGCGGAGATCGCAAAAATGCTTGCCGGAGATGACAAGAAAGACGCAAAAAAGGACGAAAAAGATGAGAAAAAAGACAGCGTGAAGAAGGTTGAAAAGCTGAAGCTCGATCTTGAGAACAGGGCTGACAGAGTGTTCCGTCTCACCAGGAACTCCGGCAGAATCGGCAGCCACCTGCTCACTGATGACGGCAAGAAACTGCTTTACACTGTGAGACTTGAGAGCGGATTCGATCTGTGCTCAATGGATATCGAGGAGGGCAATGTGAAGGTGCTCAAGAAGAGTGTTTACGGATTCATCCCTTCACCTGACGGAAAATACATCTACATCTCCTCCGGAATGGGCATCACCAAGATGAGCGTGAACGGAGGCGAGAGCAAGAACATCAGCTTCGCCGGAGAGTTCGAGTTCAAGCCGAAGGCCGAGAGAGAGTACATTTTCGAGCATATGTGGAAACAGGTGCAGGAGAAGTTCTACGACCCTGACCTCCATGGAGTTGACTGGAACTATTATAAAGAGAACTACGCCCAGTTCCTGCCTTATATCAACAACAATTTCGATTTCCAGGAACTTCTTTCCGAGATTCTCGGAGAGCTCAACGGTTCCCATACCGGCGGCAGATACAGCTACAGATCGGGCCTTACAATGGGAACTCTCGGTGTGATATTCGACGGGACATATGAAGGTGACGGATTGAAGATCAAGGAAGTGCTCCCTGACGGAGCTCTCTCGCTCGCCGACCCTGAGATAAAGGCCGGGGACATCATTGTCTCCATCAACGGCAATGAAATCAAGGCAGGAAAGGACTGGTACCAGTTCCTCACGGACCGGGCCGGGAAGAAGACTCCTATATGCGTGAAGAAAGGCGGCAAGAAGGCCACAGACCTGTTTGTGGAGCCGGGATATTCTGATTACAGTCTGCTATACAAACGCTGGGTGAAAGAGCGCGAGGCCAAAGTCAAGAAACTCTCCGGAGGCAAGATCGGCTATGTCCACGTGGAGGGAATGAACTCCCCAAGCTTCAGGGAGGTTTATTCAAAGGCTCTCGGAAAATACAGGACTGCGGACGCCCTGATTGTGGATACAAGGCATAACGGCGGCGGTTGGCTGCACGATGACCTGGTGACATTCCTTGGAGGCCGTGACTATGTCAATTACCAGCCAAGGGGCAAGTTCATCGGGAAGGACCCATACAGCAAGTGGAGCAAGCCATCCTGCGTTCTTGTATGCGAGGACAATTACTCTGACGCCTGCGGATTCCCTTACGCCTACAAGGCTCTCAAAATCGGCAAACTCATCGGAGCTCCGGTAGCCGGGACAATGACGGCCGTATGGTGGGAGACCCAGATCAATCCGAACATCATCTTCGGCATTCCCCAGGTGGGCTCCTGGTGCATTGACGAGGGGCATTACAGCGAGAATCACCAGGTTGACCCGGACATTTTAGTCTACAACGACCCGGCATCTGTGCTGAGAGGCGAGGACAAACAGTTAGAAGCCGCTGTAAAAGAAATGCTTGCCGAGACAAAAGGCAAATAATCGCTGATGACTATGGAAGACAGGAAATTAGTCATAATACCGACCTACAACGAGAAGGAGAACATCGAACGGATTATCCGCAAGGTGTTCTCCCTTGATGGCGGATACGAGATTCTTATCATTGACGACGGATCTCCCGACGGTACGGCCAGCATTGTCAACGGGCTCCAGACAGAGTTCAACGGCCGGCTTAACATCATTCAGAGAAAGGGGAAGCTCGGATTGGGAACTGCCTACATAACCGGATTCAAATGGGCCCTGGCCAATGGCTACGACTACATTTTCGAAATGGACGCAGACTTCTCCCACGATCCGGATGACCTTCCAAGACTGCTACAGGCCTGCAAAGAGGGAGCCGGAGTTGCCATAGGTTCCAGATATTGCGACGGAATAAGCGTAGTGAACTGGCCGATAGGACGTATAATGATGTCCTACTACGCATCAAAATATGTCCGCACAGTATTGGGCATCAAGATTTACGACTGCACGGCAGGATTCAAGTGCTACACCCGGGAGGTGCTGGACACAATAGACCTGGACAACATCAGGATGAAAGGATACGGCTTCCAGATAGAGATGAAATACACCGCCGCGAAGCTTGGCTTCAGGATAACCGAGGTCCCTGTGATATTCGTGAACAGGAAGGCCGGAACTTCAAAGATGAGCGGAAGCATTTTCGGAGAGGCTTTCTGGGGCGTGCTGAAACTGCGTTTCCGCTGCATAAAGCCAAAGCAAAGCCATTAACAGACAGTGATATGAACAGACACAGAAGAATTCTTCTTACGAATGCGTCCATTGCCACAGCCGACGAGGTCAGGCAAGGGGCGCTTTTGATTGAAGACGGAGTCATAAGTGAGATATGGAAAGCCGGGGATGACGGAAGGACAATGTTCGAGGGGGAAGGGACGGATTTCAGCATAATTCCGGCCCTGGTTCAAAGCCGTTTTCCTGAGATGGAAATCCGCGATCTTTCCGGGAAAGTGCTGATGGCCGGAGGAATTGATGCTCATACACATTTCCGGGAGCCAGGACTTACCTCCAAAGCGGACATACAAAGCGAGTCCAGGGCTGCACTTCTCGGTGGCGTCACATCGTTCATTGATATGCCGAACACCAGTCCGGCGGCGACAAGCATTGAAAGAATTGAGGAAAAATGCGCTCTGGCGGAAGGCAGGGCGTTCGCCAACTGGGGATTCCATATTGGAGCCACAAATGACAATCTGGAGGCTCTTGAAGAACTGCTCGCCACAGGAAGAGGAAATGAATTCTGCGGAATCAAGGTGTTTATGGGCTCTTCCACGGGCAATATGCTGGTGGACAGGCAGAAAGCCCTCGAAGGGCTGTTCGGGATACAGAATGCGAGAATATTGGTCCACAGCGAGGACGAGGCCATTATCCGGGCCAATCTTGAGGCTGCAAAAGCGGAATACGGGGACAATATACCGATGCGGGAGCACGAGAACATAAGAAGCCGGAAAGCCTGTGTAATGAGCAGCATAAAGGCTCTTGAGATGGCGATGAAGCACGGCACGAAACTGCACATCACCCACGTGACAACCGCCGAGGAAGTGGAAATGATACGTGCGGCGAAACTGCACAATCCGCAGATAAGCGCTGAGACTTCCGCCAACTATCTGTGGTTCAGCGATGAAGACTATGACAGACTGGGCAGCCGGCTTAAATGCAACCCATCTGTGAAACAGGCCGCTGACAGGCAGGCGCTCAGGCAGGCGCTGAAAGACGGAATCATCGACACTGTCGGTTCTGACCACGCTCCTCATCTGCCGGAAGAGAAAAACAGGCCATATACTTCCTGTCCGTCCGGCGTTCCGTCAATCCAGCAGTCGATATCAGTGCTGCTGACAGTGGCATCGCAAGAAAATATCCCGCTTTCAAGAATAGCCTCCGCCATCTCGGAGAAACCGGCCGAACTGTTCGGCGTCAAAGGGCGTGGAAGGCTCGTTAAAGGATATGCTGCAGACCTTATTGTCATTGACCCTGACAAGGAATTCATTGTGCAGAAAGGCGCTGCGGGTCCGGCAGGCATCGAATAC
Source organism: Bacteroidales bacterium (assembly GCA_029007435.1). Classification (GTDB taxonomy): domain Bacteria; phylum Bacteroidota; class Bacteroidia; order Bacteroidales; family UBA932; genus Cryptobacteroides. The sequence goes on along the minus strand of JAQXHU010000001.1, from coordinate 9,449 downwards.
AAATGCGGCTGGAGTCCGTATGAGGGAATACGGCTGAAAGGAATGGTGGAAGATGTATATCTGAACGGCGAACCTGTCGTGCTCGGAGGCCGGCTAACAAGCGAGACACCCTCAGGCCTGGGGCTTGCGTTTGAAAAATGACAGGAGCCGGAAGTTTAGCTGGGACAATGTCACACCAAGGCAGGACACAAAGATTCCGGTCCACTGCATCCTGGTCAGGAACTCCTGCCCGAGCAGCCACCCGGCTACAGCAGTGACCACCGGTATTGTGGACATAAAAATGCTGGACTTGGCCACGCCAAGGTATTTTATCGTATTGGCCCACAAGGAGAAGGCGATGCCGGAGCAGAATATCGCCAGACAAAGGACAGGCTTCCATACATCCCAGGCGAAATATACTTCAGCGGAAAAATTCTCCATACCTTTAGTCAGGAAAAGCGGCAGGAGATATACAGAGCCGAACAGGAACTGGTACATCACTATCACCTGAGGCTCGTACCTCCCTGCAAGGATTTTGGTTATGGAGGCATTGCCCACCTCTGAAAGCACGGCTACCACAAGCAAGACCATACCGAGCCAGAAAGCCTTGCCTACTGCGCCTGAAGACATTGTCACCATCACTATGCCGCAGAGGCAGACGATGATGCCCGCCAGATTGAGGAATGAGAAACGCTCCTTGAAGACAAGGACACCGACTATCACAGAAAAAATCGGGCTTGACGCCACAATCAGGGAACTGTAAGTCGGAGAGGCGGTCATCCTGATGCCATAGGTCTCGCACACAAAATATATGAGCGGCTCGAAAAGGGCCACAACCAAAAAAAGCGGTATGTCTTTCTTCTTCAGGGTCATTTTCCTTCCCGCCACAAGGTTCAGGATGAAAAGGAAAACCGTCGCGATGAATATCCTGACAAACACTATGTACTCCACCGGAATGCCTTTTGAAAGAAGTGTGTCACTCCAAATATAGGACATCCCCCAAAAAGCGATTGCCGCTAAAGACAGAAGATAGACGCCGAGCATTTTGCCACCGCTGTATTTATGTGTCAATGTCATAGAAACCTCGAATTATGTTACAAAAATAACAAAATTCAGGGGAAATTCATAAAAACCGTAATGAAATTTTAGTATTTAATTACAAATCAGAAAATCGATTTCTGCTATTTTATGAGCCGGAGAGATATGCGTTTCCTGTCAAATTCCACTCCGATAATGCGGACATTCACGTGCTGATGCAGTTTAAGGGGAACAGGCCCGCCGTGACGGATACCCATCTGGGATATATGTATCAGTCCGTTTTCGTGCACTCCAATATCCACAAAAGCGCCAAACGCCGTGATATTTGTCACAATTCCGGGAACTTCCATTCCCTCTCTAAGGTCATCGATCGTATGAATGTCATCAGCGAATGAGAATTCTTTTGCCGACTCTCGGGGATCCCTGCCCGGCTTGGCGAGTTCCTTGATGATATCGTTCACCGTCGGCAGGCCGAAATCTCCCTCGACATATTCCTCAGGACGGATTTTGGAACAAAGTTCCTGATTGCCCACGAGTTTCTCCACAGGGACACCGAGGCCTGCTGCCATTCTGTCCACTATGTGATAGCATTCCGGATGGACAGCTGAATTGTCCAGAGGATTGGCAGCACCGGGAATGCGGAGGAAACCGGCGCACTGCTCATAAGCCTTGGCTCCGAGACGCGGAACGTCCATAAGTTCTTTTCTGGACCTGAAAGGGCCTGATTCAGAGCGTTTTTTCACTATGTTGCCTGCGAGGGCCGGACCGATTCCGGATACATAACTCAGCAGATACGGGCTTGCAGTATTGAGATTCACACCAACGGCATTCACACAGGAAACAACAGTGTTGTCAAGTTTCTCTTTCAGCAGGGTCTGGTCCACATCATATTGATATTGACCGACTCCCAAAGACTTGGGGTCAATCTTCACAAGTTCAGCCAATGGATCCATCAACCTTCTTCCGATTGACACGGCCCCTCTCACTGTGACGTCTTCGTCTGGAAACTCTTCCCTCGCCACATCCGAAGCGGAGTAGATAGATGCTCCGTCCTCGCTTACCACAAACACCCTGCATCCATCCGGCAGCGGAACCCTCTTGATGAACTCTTCTGTCTCCCGGCTGGCCGTGCCGTTGCCGATGGCAATCACCTCGATATTGTACTGTTCCAGCATTGAAGAGACTGATGAAATTGCCTTGATCTTTTGGTTCTGAGGAGGATGAGGATAGACAATCTCGTGATGGAGAAGTTCTCCCTGGGCATCAAGGCATACAATCTTGCATCCGTTACGGAAACCCGGATCTATGGCCATAGTCCTCTTCTGCCCGACAGGAGCGGCAAGCAGCAACTGCCTCAGATTGTCCCCGAATACATTTATGGACTCCTTGTCGGCCTTTTCCTTGGCTTCAGCTATAATCTCGTTGGAAATGGACGGTTCGAGAAGTCTTTTGTAAGAATCGTCAACCGCCATCCTTATCTGCGCGGCAAGAGGTCCGGCCGGGTATCTCCTCTCCTGGCAGAAATCGTAGTACATTTTGTTGCCGCATTTCTCCGGATCAGCATCAATGCGGACTGTCAGCCATCCTTCTTCCACTCCGCGGAGAATGGCGAGGAGCCTGTGCGGAGCGATACGGGAAAGCGGCTCGCTGAAATCGAAATAGCCTTTGAATTTGAGAGCATCCGGATTGTCCTTGGCGTTTTTTGAGGCTTTTGACACAATCCGCCTGGTTCGGAAAATACCCCTGAGGGTTTCCCTTACAGGTGCGGACTCGGACAGCCTCTCCGCAATGATGTCTCTCGCTCCGGCAAGAGCGGATTCAACATCCTTGACCTTATCATTAAGATACTTGCGGGCCTCAGCCTCCAAATTGCCCACATTGACGGAATACATTCTGTCCGCAAGAGGCTCCAATCCGGCTTCTTTTGCTGCAGTGGCTCTTGTGCGCCGTTTCGGGCGGAAAGGCAGATAAAGGTCCTCCAGTTCCGATGACACAACGCAGTTCTCCACAGCGACTTTAAGCTCAGGGGTGAGAGCTCCCTGGGACTCGATGGTTGACAGGATGGAGGCTTTACGTTTCTCCATCTCCGAGAACACGTCCGTCCAATGCCTCACACTCGCAACCTGCTCATCATCCAGCCCTCCGGTTTTCTCCTTGCGGTAACGGCTGATGAAAGGAATCGTGCATCCCTCCTCAAACAATGCGGCACAGTTCTCCACCTGCCATTCCTTGATTTCCAGCGTCTCCGCTATATACTTGATATATATCTGATTCATAATTAATTGGTTTTAGTCTCAGCAACAGTCTAATCCTGTGAGAGCATTTTCAGTTCGTCCCTGTAGGCGGAGAAAATCTTGGACTTCGACACGAAGCCTACATACGTCCTGTCATTCTTCACAACCGGAAGATTCCAGGCGTCGGTCTTCTCGAACTTGCGCATCACGCTGTCCATCCTCTCGTCCTCGTAAACATAAGCAGGAGAGGACTTCATATAGTTGTAAACGTGCATTTTCCCGTACAGTTCGTGCCTGAACATATCCTTCCTCACATCTTCAAGGGAGACATAGCCCTGGAAATGCTTTTTGGAATCCAGAACGGGGAAAATATTCCTGGCGGCTCCGGAAATGACCTGGACAAACTCTCCAAGGGTTGCGTCGATAGGAATTGTACTGAAATTAGTCTCCACTAAATCCGAAGTCTTGAGCAGGGTAAGCACGGCCTGGTCGCTGTCGTGCGTGAGAAGCTCGCCGCTCTTGGCAATACGCTTGGTGTAGATTGAATATTTCTCGAAAATGCGGATTGTTCCGAAAGATATCGTAGCAGTGATAATCAACGGGATGAACAGCTCATATCCGCCTGATATCTCCGCGATAAGGAATATTGCGGTCATCGGGGCCTGCATCACTCCGGCCATCAGGCCCGCCATTCCCACGAGCACGAAATTCTGTTCCGGGACAGTGAACGAGGAACCGGCAAGCAGCAGGTTGGTGACTCTGGCCAAAAGGAATCCGGATATGGCGCCCACGAACAGTGTCGGTCCGAATGTTCCTCCGACCCCTCCTCCAGCATTGGTGAACGTCATAGAGAACACTTTGAGTATCAGGATAAGAGCAAAGAAAAGGGGAACCAGCCAGGGTTTATGCAGCATAAACGCAAGAACAGTCTCTCCATCGTACGAGACGGGCTGACCGTTCAAAAGCGGGCTCAAAGCCTCGTAGCCTTCTCCGTAAAGCGGAGGGAACAGGAAGATTAAAAGACCGAGGCAGGCAGCGCAAACAGCCCACTTGACATACGGATTCTTCATTTTCCCGAGACGGTCCTCAAGGCCGAGAGTCATCCGGAGGAAATACAATGACACCGCTCCGCAGAAAAAGCCAAGGAGAATGTAAAACGGCACATTCTGGAGAGTGAACGGGGTCAGGGTGCACTCAAACGGCAGTGAATCGCCAAGGAAAATGTATGAAACCATCGTGGCCGACACTGTGGAAAGCAGCAGCGGCATCATTGAAGTCATTGAAATATTGAACAGGAGAATCTCAAGCGTGAAGAGCACTCCAGCCAGCGGAGCCTTGAAAATGCCGGCGACAGCTCCCGCCGCCCCGCAGCCAAGGAGGATTGTGATGTTGCGGTACGACAAACCCATCCACCTGGCGAAATTCGACCCGATGGCCGCTCCTGTATAGACAATAGGAGCCTCGGCCCCGACAGAGCCTCCAAAGCCGATTGTAAGTGAACTGGTAGCGATGGAGGACCAGATGTTGTGCGGCTTGATCCGGGACTCGTTCTTGGATATGGCAATCAGCACTTTGGTCACGCCGTGACCTATTTTATCTTTGACTATATACTTGACTATCAGGAAAGAAAGCAGCATTCCCACTCCAGGGTATATGAGCAGGAGCCAGTTGTCGGAACTGTCCCTGAACCAGGAAGTGAGGCCGTGGTGCACTGTCTGCACAAGAGTTTCAAGCAGGACGGCGGCGAGTCCGCTGCACACGCCCACTACGAGAGACAGAATCAGGAGCCTGTTCTTCTCCGGAATGTTTCTCATCGTATCCCGGAACTGGCCCAGGACTCTTTTAAGGAACGTAATCTTCATTTCCTGCAATGTTCTTCCGTGCAAAAATATGGAAAATCGTGGAAAATAAAAAGCCGGTCAATAACTCGGCCGGCAAGAACATATATTTCAATATTATCAGTCAGCGGAATCATCATCCCCCGCAGAATACTGGGAAATGTTGTCATCCGGCAGCGTGTCGCCAGTATCCTGTCCTCCATCGCCTCCGTCGCCTGCCACATCATCGCCTTCATCGAGCCATCTCTCGATATCGTCAGCATCATCAGTTTTCACCTTTATCTTCACAAGATAGATAGCATCCGGAATTTCGACTGTAACAGCATAGAAGAACGAACCGTCCGGCTTGTCGTACTTGATAAGATCAGGCAGGTAGTCACTGAATCCCTTCGGGTATTTTTCCGCAAATGCCGCTGCAAGTTCTTTTGACATATTTTCATAGCTTACAACAGCTCTCTTTTTCTGATTTGTCGCCATAAATAATTTTAAAGTTTTTTATAGTCGTATCATTATTCATTTCGCGGTGCAATAATAGAACATCTTTTTTGATTAGAAAAGTCTTTCAGACATTTTTTTTTCACAATCTGCGAAAATGTTAAAAAAACTGCTGAAAGGCTTATTTCCGCCTGCGGAAAAAGAAAGATTTCTGAAGTTTTTTCTTCTCCATATCGCGCTCAGTGAACACCGGTTCCATATTTCGCGGATCAAGTCCCGAATAGAACATCACAGAAGAAGTCGTCATCGGAGTCGGTGTGAAATCCTGGACCTGGTCCATATATAGCCCCCGAAGGGCTGGATTGGCGGCCAGCCGCTCCATATCCTTCATAGTGCAACCGGGATGAGAAGAGATGAAATAAGGCACAAGCCCGACATTTGTCCCGGCCTTGCGGTTCACTTTGTCGAATTCTGTCCGGAGCCTGTCGAAGAGCCGGAATGACGGTTTGCCCATATATTTCAGGACTTTTTCCTCAGTATGCTCAGGAGCGACTTTCAGACGGCCTGAGGTGTGGTTGAGCACCAGATCCTTGAAATAAGGATATGAAGACTCGTCAACGAATCCATTTTCGTCAAGAAACAGGTCATATCGGATTCCGCTTCCGATGTAAGCGTGGCGTATTCCATTGACAGCAAGCACTCTGCGGTAGAGTTCAAGCAGGCGGGAATGATTCCTGTCCATATTCGGGCACGGGGCAGGAAACAGGCAGGACTTTCGCCGGCAGACATCGCACAATGCGGGATTGCGGCCTCTCATACCGTACATATTGGCAGTCGGAGCCCCGAGGTCCGAGATGTTTCCCGCAAAACCAGGGACATCCAGGAGGCCCTTGACTTCCTTGAGAATCGACTCTTCAGAGCGGGACTGTATGAATTTGCCCTGATGGGCGGCGATTGTGCAGAAATTGCATCCGCCGAAACATCCCCTGTGCGTGGTAATCGAATACTTGATCATATCATACGCCGGGATGCGTTTCCCCTTGTATCTCGGATGCGGGAGTTTGGTAAACGGCAACTCCCAGAACGAGTCCATTTCTTCCTGGGTGGCAGGTGGATATGGAGGATTGACCTGGACATAGCCGTCGCCGGCCGCCTCGATGATGACATCGGGATGCATCATATTCGCGAGGGTCTCGATATGATGGAAATTCTCGGCAAAAGCCCGCTTGTCCCGCTTGCATTCTTCAAAAGAGTGCAATATGGTGACGCCTTCCCTCGGCTTCGGAATGCCGGTCATCCTGAAAGCAATCTGGGGAATCCTGTGCATATCCCTCCGGCTCCTGCCGGCCTCGATGCCTCTTGTGAGTTCAAGCATTGGCCTCTCCCCCATTCCGTAGCAGAGGTAGTCAGCCCTGCAGGTCTCCAGGATTGACGGCATCAGGCAGTCCTTCCAGTAATCGTAGTGCGTGAGCCTCCTGAGAGACGCCTCGACACCTCCAATCACCACAGGCACATCGGGATACAGTTCCTTGAGTATGCCTGTATATACCGACACGGCATAATCCGGGCGCTGGCCGAATTTCCCGTCCGGAGTGTAGGCGTCATCGTGACGCAGCCTCTTGGATGCGGTGTAATGGTTGACCATCGAATCCATCGCACCGGCATTTACCCCGAAATACAGTCTCGGCCTGCCGAGTTTGCGGAAATCCCTCAGGTCGTCCCGCCAGTTTGGCTGCGGCACAACGGCAACACGCCAGCCCCATTTCTGAAGCCAGCGCGCTATGCAGGCTGTTCCGAATGACGGATGGTCAACGAAAGCATCGCCCGTGAACAAAATTATGTCAATATAATCCCAACCAAGCGCCTCCACCTCTTTTTTCGAGGTAGGAAACATATAGTTATTGTCAGGAACCGCCATCGGATTTGAAATAAATTACATCCTGTCAGGCAGCTGTATGCCAAGGATATCCATAGCCTTCACAAGGACCTCAGCCACAGTCTGTATCAGCACAAGCCTGAACTGGCGTACTTCCATATTCTCCTCCTGGAGAATGCGGGTGTCGTGGTAGTACTGGTTGAACTCTTTGGCGAGATCGTATGCATAATTGGCGATAATGGCAGGAGAGTAAGCCGCTCCGGCCTCAGCCACTTTGGACGGATATGAGTTGAGAATCTTGATGATTCGGGCCTCCTTCGGAGACGGTTCCACATTCTTGCCGAGCACATCTGCACCGTGAGCGATGCCCTGGTCGTCCGCTTTCCTGAGAATGGACTTGATGCGGGCGTGGGTATATTGAATGAACGGTCCTGTATTTCCGTTGAAATCAATGGATTCCTTCGGATTGAAGAGCATAGTCTTCTTCGGATCGACCTTGATGATGAAGTATTTCAGAGCACCAAGTCCAATCATCCTGTAAAGGCTCTCCTTCTCGTCAGCTGGCATATCGGCGAGTTTGCCTGACTCATCAGATGTATTCCTGGCCTCCTCGTACATTTTCTCGATAAGGTCATCCGCATCCACGACTGTACCCTCGCGGGACTTCATCTTGCCCTCCGGAAGTTCAACCATTCCGTATGAGAGGTGGTAAATATCATCAGCCCACTTGAATCCGAGTTTACCGAGAATCAGCTTGAGCACCTGAAAATGGTAATTCTGCTCATTACCAACGACATATACGTGCTTGTCGAGGTGATATTCGGAGAAGCGGCGCTCGGCTGTGCCAAGGTCCTGGGTCATATAGACCGATGTTCCGTCACCGCGCAGAAGGAGTTTGCGGTCCAGTCCGTCGGCTGTAAGGTCGCACCATACAGAGCCGTCAGGATCCGTCACGAACACGCCCATATCCAGTCCTTTCTGCACGAGTTCCTTGCCGAGAAGATAAGTGTCCGACTCGAAATATGTCCTATCGAATGATATTCCCAAAGCCTTGTAAGTCTGGGCAAAACCGTCCAGCACCCAGCCGTTCATCTTCTTCCAGAGTTCACGCACTTCCGGGTCTCCCTGCTCCCATTTAACAAGCATCTCGTGGGCTTCGCGCAGAGACGGAGCCGATTTCTCAGCCTCCTCCTCGCTCATCCCCGAAGCCACAAGGCTCTTCACTTCATTCTTGTAGATATCGTTGAACGCCACATAGCAGTCACCAACGAGATGGTCTCCCTTCTGTCCGGAGTTTTCAGGGGTTATGCCGTTGCCGGCTTTCTGCCAAGCAAGCATTGATTTGCAGATATGCACTCCCCTGTCGTTCACCAACGTGACTTTCATAACGTTGTTGCCGCAGGCCTTGAGAAGCCTTGACACAGAATCTCCGAGGAGATTGTTCCTGATATGTCCCAAATGCAAAGGCTTGTTCGTATTCGGCGAGGAGAATTCCACCATAATGTTCTTGCCGGTTGAAGGCAATGTTCCGAAATCCTTATCTGACACAATGTCAGTGAACAGTTCGTTCCAGTAAAGCGGAGAGAACAATATGTTGAGGAAGCCCTTGACGCAGTTGAAGCCGGCGATTTCTGAGACATTGGCTTTAAGCCACTCCCCTATCGCAGCGCCTGTATTCTCCGGTGAGGAGTGCGATATTTTTAGAAGAGGAAAGACGACCAGTGTATAGTCGCCTTCGAACTCTTTTCTTGTTACCTGGACCTGAAGAGTGGATGGATCCACATCAGCTCCATATATGCTTTTTATGGCCTCCACGGCCTTGGCCTGGATAAATGATTCCGGTGTCATTGATTGAATTTCAGTTAGTTATTATCCCAAATAAGCTTTAAGCAACTTGCTTCTTGAAGGGCTCTTCAGTCTCCTGATAGCCTTCTCCTTGATCTGGCGCACCCTTTCCCTCGTGAGGCCGAAACGCTCGCCAATCTCCTCAAGGGTCATTTCCTGGCAACCGATGCCGAAGAATGACTTGATTATCTCGCGCTCCCTGCT